>NZ_CP014168.1:3217500-3517500 GCF_001717955.1 Sphingomonas panacis | reverse complement strand
GCTCCACGATTCGAGCCCGCGCGTCTTGTGTGCGTTGTACAGGACGGTGGGGCGGGCAGTCTCGAACAGCGGCCCGGACGCATGGGACAAGAGGTCTGCCGTCTCGAGCTTGACCAGTCCGACTTCATGATACTGATCCGCACGGATATGCCCCAGTTCGAGCATCCGCTGTGCGGACTTCGGCCCGGCTACCAGAACGTAATCGAACATCCTGAGCCGCGACGAGAACCCGACGGTGCCGTCGCCGGCGCCATGCGGCAAATAGATTTTCTTGGGCCGCTCGGTCGCGCGCCGGCCCTCGAACAGCCGGAAGGCGGTGTCCTCGACGGTGAAGATCGCGTCATATGCGAGCAGATCGGGCTCGTTCGATCGGTAGATCGAGCCCTTCGCAAAACCGAATATCCTGATCCGCTCGACCACGCGCGCGAACAAATTGCGCTTCATCCGGATATAGTCGAAAGGCGCCTCGCCATAGGCCCGGCGGATGCGCTCCAGATGATAGACGGACTCCGGATCGTTGTAATAGATCGTGACGCGGGCGCCGGGCACGCGGCGCAGCTCGAAAGCGACGGCAAGCCCGTGGTAGCACTGATAGGGTTCAGCAATAAAAAGAAACGCGATGTTCATTTTCGATTGCCGTAAGAGCGCTCGCATCGTGCCGTCAACGTATATGACGCCGTAATGCCCCGATCCACACGACGGATTCGGGACAGGCTCACGGGCGAAACGCCGCTGCTCCGCACGTTCCGCAACACGGGCTGGCTCCTGATCTCAAAGATCCTCGGCGCGGTGCTGAGCCTGATTTATCTCGCGATGGCGGCGCGCGGGCTGCACGCGGCGGGGTTCGGGGCGTTCGCTCTGATCCTGGGGTTGGCGCAGGGCATGGCCGCGCTGGTCGGTTTTCAGAGCTGGCGGATCGTGCTGCGTTGGGGCACCGAGCCGCTGCTGGCCGGCAGGACCGGGCAAGTCTCCGCGCTGCTGTGGTTTTGCGGCATCCTCGATCTGGTCGCCGCGATTGCGGGATGCGCCATCACCGTTGTGCTCGTTCGCTTCCTCGCGCCGCATTTCGGCTGGTCGCGCAGCACCGCCGATCATGCGATCCTGTTCGCGTTCGTGCTGCTGCTCACGGTGCGATCGACAGCCGTCGGCGCCTTGCGGCTCCACGACCGGTTTCGCGACGGCGCACTGGCGGACACCGCGACACCGGTGTTCCGCATGATCGGCGCGCTCGCCGCGGTGTTTGCAGGCGCCAGTGTCGACGGCTTCCTGTGCGCATGGGCCGCGGCGGAGATCGCGACCGCCGCCGCGTATTGGGGGCTGGTCTGGTACAGGGTGAGGCCGGTCACGGCGGGATTGCGGCCGGCGGACATCGCCGGGGTTCCGCGCGCCTATGGCGGGTTTTGGCGATTCGCGCTGTTCACGAATCTCAACTCCAGCCTCGCTTCGGCCAGCCAGCAAGTCGCCCTGCTCGCAGTGGGCTATTCCGCAGGCGCGGTATCGGCCGGCTATTTTCGTCTGGCGCACCAACTTGGCCAGGCGCTGCTCATCCTCGCCGAGATGTTGAGCCGCTCGCTCTATGCCGAGATGGCCCGCGTCAGCGCGAGCCGGAGCCAGGGCGCGATGGCGACGCTGCTCGATCGGACCAACAAAGCGGCTTTGTTCGGCGGAATCGCCGTCTTCGCGGTGGTCGCGATCCTCGGTCGGCCGGCGCTCCACCTGATCGGCGGCGCGGCCTATCTTCCGGCCTATCCCGCGCTCGTCATCCTCGGCGCCGCCGCGGCGGTTCAGTTGATCGGGGTGAGTTTCGAGCCAGCGCTGATGGCGCTGGGGCGCACGGGGACGCTGCTTGCGGTCCGGGCGGCCGCGCTGCTCTGTCTTGCCGGGTTGCTCGCGCTGCTGTTGCCGCGCATCGGCATCATCGGGGCCGCGCTCGCCATGCTGGTGGACGCCATCGTCGCTGTGGCGCTGTTGGGAGCCTTCACGCGGCGGACCGCCGCTATGGCAGAAGCCCCGTCTCCCTGAGCGTCCGACGTGCGATACCGCGGATGCGGATCGCATTGCCGTACAGCGAGTTCGTGGTGCGCTTGACGTCGATCAGCGTCACGGGCCCCGCAGGCGCGAGGGTGTGGAACCCCTCCGTGAACGGCGCCAGCCAGCTTGGCGCGGCGGGGCCGGGCGCATCGCTCGCCTCGAATCGCGTCTCGCTGAGGTCGGTGATGGTCAGCAGCCGGATCGCGCCGCCATAGGTCAGGCGGCAATCCTGTACCGGCAGCACGATGACCCCGTCGCGCACGATCGGCACGCCGCCGGGGCGGGCGCTCGCCAGATCGACACGGACGGGGTTGAGCGGATGAAGCTGCCACGGCCCGGTGAGCCTGTCCGACCATGCGGCATGGAGATGGCTGCGCCGCGCAGCCTTGTCGGCGGAGGGAGCATAGAACAGCCACCATTTCCCCGCGTGATACAGCGGTGTCGCGTCGATCGCGGCGCCGTCGAGGGGGATGTCGCAGGCTGGTTCCCACACAAACGGGAACTGCCGCGCGCGATAGAGCGTGAGCGTGCCGGACTTATAGGCTTCCGGCAGCATCCAGGTCTCGCCATCGGCTTCGAACACGAATGGATAGGACAAATGCCAGGGCGTCTTGAGGACGGTGCGGCAATCGAGCAGATTCAGCCCGTCGTCGTAGGTCAGTACATCGATATGGCCGATCCGCGTTCGATAATCGAAGGCTTCGGCGAACACATGGAGTTTTCCGTCGCGCCACAGTCCGAACGGGTCCGCCCGGAATGCCAGTGGCGGCATGTCTGGCGTCCATACGAGGGCCGCCGGATCGATGCCGTCGCGAAGGATCGCATCCACGCTCTGCCGCACGATCGCACATCGCCATATGTCCATTGCGCGCAGCATTTCGGTCCCCTTGATGGCCAATCCCCTAAGCCACGGACAATGCGATTCCGCCATAGCGCATCACGTTGAAACGCATCGCCCGCAACCATATCTCACTCGGGATGAACATATCGTCATCGCGGGCTTCGCTCGCTTCTCTCGCGGTTGTGATCGCAAGCCTCGGCAACCCGGCGGTCGCGGAGGTGGTCGGCGCCGATGCAGCGGCGTGCAGCGACCCGAGCGCGGCCGCCGTCCGCGTTCATATCACCGGCTTCAAGACCGGCGACGGCAGCGTGCGGGTCCAGGCTTATGGGTCGAACCCGGCGGATTTCCTCGCCACCGGAAAGTGGGTGCGCCGGGTCGAGGTCCAGCTTCAGGGGCGCCGCTCGCTCGACGTGTGCCTGCGTCTGCCGCACTTCGGTGACTATGCGGTGGCCGTGCGCCATGACGCCAACGCCAACCGAAAGTCCGACTGGAACGACGGCGGGGGCTTTTCGCGTAATCCGAGGCTTTCGCTGTTTCACCTGAAGCCAGCCTATGCCGACGTGGCCGTGACGGTGAGCCGGGACACGCCGGCGATCCCGATCGTGATGAACTACCGTCAGGGGTTTTCAATCGCGCCGATGCGGGACGCCGCCCGGCGCTGATCGCATCAGGCGCCCCAATCCAGGATCGGCCAGCCGCGGGCGACCGCAACGGTGCGAAGCCGGGCGTGCGGATTGACCGCAACGGCTTCGTCCGCCCACTCGAAACTCGGCGCGTCGGAAACATGGTCCGAGTGGAAGCGGATCTGCGCGTTCGCGCGGTCGATGCCGGCGTCGGCCAGCCATCGTTCCAGCATCATTCGCTTCGCCACGCCGTAGCAGTTCGGACCGTCGAGTAGCGGCGTGACGTCGCCCGCTGCGTTGCGCCGCGCTTGCGTCGCGACCAGATCGACGACGCCGAGCCGGTCGGCGATCGCACGGGCATAGAAGGCGTGGGCTGCCGTCGCGATCACGATGCGGCGTCCGTCCGCGCGATCCGCCGCCATCTGCGCGCGCGCGCCCGGTCGGATATGGTCGCGCGTCAGGCGCTCGGCGAAATCCTCCGCCAGCCGCGCGGCCATCTCGCCGGTGAGGGTGGCGCCGAGCATCAGCCGGTGCATCGCTTGCTTGCGCCGATCGCGGTCGCGGTGGCTGAGCGCGGCGATGCCGACGAGCGGAGTCAGCGCCAGTCGCCACGGCGCAGTCGCTTTGGCTGCGTGGAGAAGGAACGGCGTCCAGGTCGGCAAGCTGGTGATCGTCCGGTCGAGATCGTAGACGGAAATCCGAACGCGCGGTGCGATCATTCCACCAAGCCGCGCACCAGATCCAGATCGCCGGGCTTGTCGACATCGACTGCGGCCAGCCCGAACGGCGATTCAACCACGCGCGGGCGAACCCCGATACGGGCACCGATGTCGGCCAGTGCGCTCGCCAGCGTCAGCCTTCCGGTCGCGTACCGGATGAGCGGCATGATGCCCAGCCGCCGCACGATCCGCCAGGGGCGCTTGCGGTCTTGCTCGACGTGCTGCCACAGGTCTAGCGCGGCGTTCGCCGCCGGCGTCGCGAGCCAGAACAGGTTGCAGCCCGACCAGTCGCCGTCGGCGAAGCGCAAATAGGTCCGCCGTGTGGCGGGGACGTCGCGTTCAATCGTCTCGCGCCGTGCGAGCAGAATGGCAACGTCGGCATCTTCAGGCACGGCGTCGACGAAGGCCGTGATCCACTCGGGACGCAGCAGCGCGTGGTCCGCCGTGGTCAACAGCAGCGGCGCTCCGCCCAGCGCGAAGCCGCGCGCCGCACTCGCACTCGGCCCGGCCTCGGCAGCGATCGGCTCGGTGCCGAGCGCCAGTGTCTCGCGCCGGACCGTCTCGTCGTTCGTGCTGACCAGGATTCGCCCCGCACCGGCCGCGCGCAGGGCGTCGACGACCCGGGCGAGCATGGTCTGGCCGCCGACCGTGATCAGCGCCTTGTGGGGAACGCCGGCATAGGCGGCGACCGGATCGAGCCCGCCGCGAGACCCCGCGAGAATCAACGCGTTGAAACTCATCTGCCGGCGACGTGGACTTGCCAGAGCACGCCGGGCGCCGCGAGCAGAGGATGACGTTCGCGCCACGGCGTCAGCGCGACGTGGACGCCGGTGTGCCGCTCGATCTTCCAAAGCCCGTAACGTGCGGCACCGTCGAAGGTGAAGGCCGCTTTCACCAGTCGTGCGACGTTCAGCAGCTTGCCCGCAGCGGATCGTGTCAGCCAAGCCTGAACGAGCCGCCGACACTCGTCGAACCCGAGTGCCGGCACCAGACTGGCCTCGACCGTGTCGAAAGCGATCCCGCTGGCCTGCCACGCGAGCGGCAGCAGGCGATTATAGCGTTCCGGTGCGTGGCCCAGGATCTGCGTCTCACGGCCGGGGGGCTCGACGCGGAACTCGGCGCGATATGTCTCGCGCAGCAAGGCTTTCCAGAAGTCGTCCGGCTGGCCCCGGCGCGGCCCCAGCGCGGCCGCGAACCGACTCGCGGTCTTGACCGCTTCGGCTACTGCGCTGAGCGTGCGTTGGCGATCCACGGGACCGTGGCTCCACACCAGTGCGCTTGGCTGCGCGAACCGAATCCAGATCGTCGTGTCGAGCAACGCGCCGGTGGCCGCGCGCTCGAAGGTCGCCAGCGGCATCGTCGCCACCTTCGCGCGGATCGTGCGTTCGCCGACCGGTATCTCGTGATAGCTGACGTCCGGCCAGAGGTTGCCGAGCGCGACCCGCCGCAACAAGGACCCGCGCGATCGTGGCGTGAGCACATAGAAATCGAGAATGTCGCCGAGCGCGCCGGTTCGCAGCACCGAGCCGTAGAACAACACGGCGACACCGCCCAGCCGCTTCGCCAGCACCCGCGCCACCGAATCGATCTCCTGCGGCACCGCCACCGACATTTCCTGCGCTACCACCGTTTGCAACGTGGTCGTCATGGCACCACGAAATCGAGCGATTCGCCTCGAGTGAGTATCACGTCGCCACCCGGATAGGTTTCGCCATCAAGCACGAAGTCGGAGTCGAACGTCAGCCGGATGCCGTCCGTGGTGCAGCGATGATAGCCGAACCGTTCGAGCCATCGCGCTTCCGATCCGGCCAGCAACGCCGGCAGCGTGGCGAGGATGTGGCGCGGGGGTGCATCGACACCGAGCAGCTTCAAACCCGCCCGTTCGCGCCCGAATGGGCGCAGCCCCAGCGGCAGGCGCTTCAGCGTCGACCCCAGGATGATGTAGAACTTCCGCTCGATCTGGATGCCACCGTCCAACGCGACGCCGACATTCAGCCCGCGACGCCAACGGTTGTCCGATTTGCCGAACACCGTCTGCGCGATCGCGGCCGCGAGCGAGAGGCCCACCGCCACGCCGCGGAAGCCGCCCAGTCCGTGGACGCCCTGCGCAATTGCCGTCGCTTCGACGAATGCCCCCGCACCGAACAAAAATCCGCGTAAATGCGGGGTCGCGGCGGCGGCATGACGAACTTCGATCGGGCTGCGCTGCTTGGTCCGCCCCGCTGCGATCGCTCCGAGTGCGTTGTGGAGCGACCAATTGATCGGAATGCCAAGGTCCAAGGCCAGTGCGTTCGTTTTGCCCGAAGGAATGATCGCCAGTTTTGGAAGTCGGTCCCGAAAATACGCGGGCGCGATGCTGAGCACGTCGCGGATCGTTCCGTCCCCGCCATCCACCACGAGTACGTCGATCTCGCGATCGGCGAACCGCGCTAGCGCTTCGCGCAGATCCTGCTCAGTATGGGGAAAAGTCCAGTCGACCGCGTCGGTCGTATCCGGCAGGGATTGCGCCTGCCCAATATTGCGATGGGCGTGACGATTGAAAATGATCCCGACCTTGGTCGCAGGCGCTCTCGTCAATACCCCATAGGATTCCGGCTGCGACTCCACCGGCGCCAAAGCGGCGTTTCCGATGCGTGCTATGGCGCGAGCCAGCAGCGTGTCCGCACCGGCGCTTCGAGGAACCCCATGTGCTAGTCGGCCGGTGCCGTATTGCATTGTCACACGCCTCATGTGTCATGCAATTGTCATAAAGCGACACAGTTTGAAACCTTTAATTGGGGCTGGTCCGCGCTCAAACGAACGGAGGTGATCCGCGGCCGACGTGGCGAGCTTTTCGCTCTCAAGCAGCGCCGACCTGCCGATCCGTGGCGGGCAACAGAATGGTCGTCGCTGCCGAGCGGTTCTTCCACCGTCACCCTAGGCAGTCGTATTTAGAAAGCCACGCACCAGCGCCACTGCTTCCCCAGTTGAAGCATCGAGAAAGCCATGACCCCATTCCGGCTTGTCGACGATATGGCCATTGACCATCAAGGCCGCGGCTCGTGGCGTGTACTGAACCAGATCATCGTTCGGATTGATGACCATGATCGGCTGTCGGACTTCGGGCAGGCCCATGTCGGGTTGGTGATTGAACGCGGCGCGATGCCCGTACCAAGCGCGGTTGCGGCCGAGCAGGCCGTCGGGAAACATGTCGGCGACCGCATCGAGGTCAAGGCCACGGCCCAGGTTGTGGTGCAGGTAGCCGCGCCACCGCTTCATCAGGTGCTCGCCATCCAGGCTTGGTACGATGCGGGCGTAGAGCGTCCGCATCTCCTCGCGCTCCTGATCATTCAGCAAAGGCGCTGATACGAGTACGACGCGTCGGATCTGTTGCGGGCGCATCCTGGCCAGGTCGCAGGAGATCAGCGATCCCGTGTGATAGCCCATCAGATCGACCGGCCCATCGATGCCCAGCGCATCAATGACGGCGGCCATGGCACGCGCGTAGTCGGCGATCTCGGGTAGTTCTTCCGGTGTATCGGACATCCCGAAGCCTGGCGTGTCCACTGCGACCGCCAGCCTGTCTTCGCCCATCTCAGCGATGAACTTGGCGAAGATGCGCCCGCTCATCGGGCTCATGTGGAAGCAGAACAGGGGCGGGTGCTCGGACTGTTGCCCAGCAACACGGATATGCATCTGTCCAAAGGGTCCATCCACATAGCTTCGACGAACAGCAACCATGAGGCCTCCTATTTGATATGATATTGTGATGTAACGATTGCTCGGACGGCGAGCGCAAGGGCACAGCCGAAGACAAAGCCGACTATCCCGAGATTTGCTCGATCGCCTGGTACCAAGCGCCATTGGATCCCTGGACCGTCGCAAGCACCGACGCCCCAAATCCCGGCACGTCCACGTTGACCGTCGTGCCTCCCGCAGCCGTGGCGACGGCGCCGGCGTCGCGCACGCGGACGGTCGCACCCAGCAATCCTCGGCGCGGTGGACGTGCGGCCGCGTGCAGTGACTGCTGCGAGCCTGCGGGAAGCCCATAGTCGATCACGCCGAAGTAGGGGGCGCTTTTGCGGGTGCCGACGTTCCAGGCCCGTAGTCGTAACTGGGTCGCGCTTCCGACCATCGCGTCGAAGCTGGCGTCCTCCAGCCCGTATTGGTGGATCACCCCCAGCCCGAGGACACGATCGAAGAAGGCCAATGTCGCGGCGGCATCTTGCACAGGACCCGAGATGCTTTGCGGTTCGCTTACCAGCCGGTCGCGCACGGTCGCGAGGTCGGTGAACAGAGCCGGATCGCCGGAGATCAGCGCGCAGACCACGCCGTCCGGACCCCATAGATGGGCTTCCTGATAGCGGCCTTCCGGCGTGTCATAATCGGCGGTCTCAGGCTTGAACATGAAGCCGGCGCGCTCGATCGACGCCCGGGCGGCGGGAAGGTCGGGCGCGTAGAAGTCTATGACCTTGAGTGCATCGCAATCCGAACCGCGAGACGGGTCGCGAATTTGATCGCCGCCAGCCGGATCGAACCGGACGAGCCGAACACCGAATGGCGTACCCGCGGTCGCAAGCGTCACCTCGCTCGATTCGTGCGAGTTGATGCCCCATATAGCCCGCGTCTCTTCGACAGATCGCTCGCTTCGCGCCACTTCTTCAAGCCCGAAGGCCGCGAACAGCGCCACATGCGCGTCGAGATCGTTCGTGGAAATTATCGGGCCGTGGATCGAGAGCGTCTCGGGCCGGATCGTGTCATTCGTCACCATGTTCGAAAGCTCTGCCATTAGCTCATCGGGGAAAGGTCGGTCAGGCGTCAGCGCGCTTTTCGCGAGCAAGCGTAACCTTGAACAGCCGGTCGTCGCGAAACCAATGCCAGGTGCGAGCCCGGCTCATGCCATCGGGGCTGACCTGGATCATCTCACAGACGCGGAGCGAAGGATCGCTTGCGTACGTGAAGTTGAGGTAGACCGTCTGTTCGTCCAATTCGTTCATCCACCCGACCAGCCGTTCGCGCCATTCCAGGCGATCGTTGCGGTAGTCGGCGAGCGGTTCGATCTGGCTCTCGCGTCCATCCCTCCAGCGGTTGTGGATTCGCAGGCGAAAGTCGGCCGCGCCGTCCGCTGGAAACTCGGAGTCGGTTTCGACCTCGTGCTCGTCGACAAGGCCACCGGTCGGGTCGAGATGGGTGTACGTACCGATCCATCGGCCCGATCCTCGGGCAAGCACGGGAAAGCGTTGGGCCATGTCTGTCATTCGTCCATCTCCTGCTGGCCTCGGTGCGGGACAGGTTAATATGGCTTAACAATAAGTCAAATGAACTCCTTCACAGCGCCCTGTGTCGGAGCGCGGCGCCCCTTCGCCCAACTGGCAGATGAAGGGCTCCTCCTGAGGCGGGGCCGAGCCTTGATCAGCCGGTCGCGTCGATTCCGTCCGGCACCATGACTTGCCGGATCGCACTGCCGTCCGCCATGAGGTCGAGCAAGGTGTTGATCCGCGACATCGGACTGATGGAGGTGAGCAGCTTCTCGACCGGCAAGCGGCCGCTGCGCCACATGGCGATATAACGTGGGATGTCGCGCGATGGGATCGCCGAGCCCATGTACGAGCCGATCAGCGTCTTTCCTTCGGCGACCAGCGAAACTGCGGGGATGTCGAATGTCTCGGACGGGTTGGGCAGACCGACCGTGACGATCCGCCCCCCGCGGCGCGCTGCGGCATAGGCGGCCTTGAGCACGGCGGCCTTGCCGACCGTCTCGATGACGACGTCCGCTCCGCTTTCGGGGAAGATCGAGGCGAGCTCCGCTGCGTTCGCCGGATCGATCGCGACCGCGCCCAGTTCTGTCGCTAGCGCGCGCTTGTCGGCGGAGGGATCGATCGCTGCGAGTATGCCAGCGCCCGACGCCCTTGCCGCCAGCAGGGCGGAAAGGCCGACGCCGCCCAAGCCATAGATTAGCACATTCTCGCCCGGCCGGACGCCGGCGCTGTTCACTACCGCGCCGGCGCCAGTCAGCACAGCACAGCCGAACAAGGCGGCGATCTGTGCGGGAATGTCCTTGTCGACCTTCACGGCGGAGCGCCGGTCCACGACGACGTGGCTGGCGAAAGCCGAGACGCCGAGATGATGGTGCACATCGTTGCCGCAGGAATCGTGCAGGCGGCGTCCACCGTTCAGCAGGCGCCCCTCGCCATTCGCCTTCGCGCCCTCCGAGCACATGAACGGTTCGCCCGCTTTGCAGCGGATGCATTCACCACAGGATGGCAGAAACGCGAGGATCACGCGATCTCCAACGGCAAAGCCCTGATCTTCACGCGAGCCCAGTGCCTCCACGATCCCGGTGGCCTCGTGGCCCAACGCCATCGGCATCGGGCGAGGGCGGTCGCCATTGATGACCGACAGGTCGGAGTGGCATAGGCCGGCTGCATCGATGCGGATCAGCAGCTCGCCGGCACGCGGCGGGTCGAGCGTGAGCGTGGTCAGCTTGAGCGGGCCATTGGTCGCATAAGGACGCGGGTTGTCGCCGGAACGCTCGAGAACGGCTGCGGTGATTTCCATCGGATCAGCGCGCCCATTTCTTTTCGAAATCCCAGACTTCCTGGAAGCCGATCAGGCCGCAGAACTCCTTGAAGTCGAACATTGGCATGTCGGCAGGCTCGCCGTCGCCTTGGTCGCGCAGCTTGATGAACGCGGTCTCGATCGCCGATGCGGCGATCAGGCTGGAGAGTGAGGGATAGATCGCAAAGGCATAGCCGATGTCCCTAAGCGCATCGCCCGTCAGGATCGGCGTGGAGCCGCCGTTCGCCATGTTGGCCATCACCGGCTTGTCGAAGGTGGAGCAGGCGAGGCGCATCTCCTCCTCGCTCTCCATCGCTTCGGGAAACAGGACGTCGGCGCCGGCTTTCGAATAAGCCTCGAGCCGGCGCAGCACCGCGTCCATCCCCTCGACCTGGCGCGCATCGGTGCGGGCGATGATCAGCATGTCTTTGCGCGTTTCGGCGGCCACTTTGATCTTTTCGACCATGTCCTCGACCGGGATCACCTTGCGCCCGGGGGTGTGGCCGCACTTCTTGGGGAATTCCTGGTCCTCGATCTGGATGGCCGAGACGCCTGCCGCCTCGTAGCCGCGGACGGTGTGCTGGACATTGAGCAGGCCGCCAAAGCCGGTGTCGGCATCCGCGATCAGCGCGGCCTTGCTGGTCTTGAGGATGGTGGCGTGGCGGTCCAGCATCTGCGTGTAGGACACCAGTCCCGCATCGGGCATGCCGTAGGCCGACGCGGTCAGCCAGTAGCCGGTGCCATATACCACGTCGAAACCAACGCGGTCGGCGATCACGGCGGTGATCATGTCGTGGATGCCGGGCACCACGAAAAAGTCTTTGGTGGCGAGTTTGTCGATCAGGCGGGTGTCGGCCATCGTCATTTCCTTGTCGTCCAGAGCCATGGCGCTGCGCATTGCTGCACCGCCTCAAACGCGGTCACATCCTCGGCGTGCAGGGCGAGGATGCGGGTGGTATCGTTCCAGCCGTTCAGCAGCGTTTCGCGCTGGCTGTCGGGCACGGTGAAGGGAATCGCAGTGCCAGCCCCGGTGATGGTGCGGGAGACGAGATCGACGGTGATAGTCGCTCCGTTTTCAGCACTGGCGCGCACCGCCTCGACTTCGGCAGGAGCGAGCCGGATCGGCAGCATGCCGTTGCGAAAGCAATTGTTGGCGAAGATATCGCCGAAGCTCTCCGCGATGATCACACGAATGCCCAAATCGCCAATCGCCCACGGCGCCTGCTCGCGACTGGAGCCGCAGCCGAAGTTTGGCCCGGCCACCAGGATCGGGCGGTCCTCGTCCTCACGGATCGGGAAGTCAGGGCCGTCGCGGCGGTCGGCGAAGGCGTAGCGGCCGAGACCCTTCTTCTCGGTGATCAGGAGGAAGCGCGCCGGATAGATGATGTCGGTGTCGATGTCAGCGTCGGGCAGCGAGATCGCCTGTCCTGTGACCTGGCTCATGGCTTTCATACCAAGACCTCGCGAACGTCAACGATACGGCCCGCGATGGCGGCAGCCGCTACCATCGCCGGGCTCATCAGGTGGGTGCGGGCGCCCACGCCCTGGCGCCCCTCAAAGTTGCGGTTCGAGGTCGACGCGCAGCGCGCGCCGGGAGGGAGGCGGTCGTCGTTCATGGCCACGCACAGCGAGCAACCGGGCTCGCGCCACTCGAAACCGGCTTGCGTGAACAGCGTGTCGAGGCCCTCGGCCTCGGCCTGCGCCTTAACGCGCATGGAACCGGGCACGACGAGCGCGCGGACGCCGGGCGCCACATGTCCGCCGCGAATGACCGCGGCGGCGGAGCGCAAGTCCTCGATCCGTCCGTTGGTGCAGCTCCCGATGAAAGCGTGATCGATGCCGAGGCCTTCGATCAGGTCACCGGCATGCACGTCCATGTAGCGCATCGCCTTGGCCAACTTGTCCCCGCCTGGCAGCGAGCCGCCGATCGGCATGACCTGATCGGGGCTGGTGCCAAAGGTGACTTGCGGGGCGATCTCGCTGGCGTCGATCACGATCTCCCGGTCGAACTTGGCGTCGGCATCGGATGGCAACGCACGCCACGCCGCGACGGCCTGCTCCCAAGCCAAACCTCGCGGCGCGCGCGAACGCCCGTGCACGTAGGCGAAGGTCTTCGCGTCCGGCGCGACAAGCCCGGTGCGGGCGCCCGCTTCGATGGTCATGTTGCACACGGTCATGCGCCCTTCCATCGAGAGCGCCTCGACCGCCTCGCCAGCATATTCCACCGCATAGCCGGTAGCGCCCGACGCACCGACGATGCCGACGAAGGCGAGTGCCATATCCTTGGCCGATACGCCCGGCTGCAGTTTGCCCGTGAACGTGACGCGCAGAGTCCTCGCTTTCGCCTGCCACAGCGTCTGGGTTGCCATGACGGTGCCGCACTCGGACGCACCGACCCCAAAGGCGAGCGCGCCGAACGCGCCGTGCGTGGAGGTATGGCTGTCCCCGCACACCAGCGTAATGCCGGGCAGGGTGAAGCCCTGTTCCGGGCCGATCACGTGGACGATGCCCTGGTCTTCACCGGCAAGCGCGAGGTACTCGATCCCAAAATGCGCGCAGTTGCGCTCCAGCAAGGCGATCTGCGCTGCAGCCTGCGGGTCGGCGATAGCGCCGCCGCGATCGTGCGTGGGCACGGAATGGTCTGCGACGGCCAACTGCGTGTCGGGGCGGCGCACTTGCAGGCCATCCTCCCGCAAGGCTTGGAAGCTCTGCGGTGTGCTGACTTCGTGCAGCAGGTGCCGGTCGATATAGAGCAGCGCCTTGTCGCCGGCTTCCGCTACGACGTGCGCGTCCCACAGCTTTTCGTAGAGCGTCCACGGCATCGGTTCAGTCCAACTGCGGGCCAGCGGCGGCGGCGATCTCGGCCCCGGTCGCGAAGCCGTGGCCTGGCTGGTCGGCAAGCCAGGCAAGCAGGTTTTCAAATTCGGCCATGCGATAGGGCAGGCCGGTGATATATGGCGTGAGGTTGAGCGTCAGCATCCGGCCGCCGTGACTCTCCGCCTCGCGGCTCAGCCAAGCATAAGCATCCTTCATCTGCTCGCGATAGCTCGCCATGGATTGCTGCTGGACGTTCAGGATCTGCCGGTCCGACAACTCATGATTGAGCGGCAGGTTGAGGATCGGGCCGCTCGGCGTGGTCATGCGATACGGCAGATCGTCGTTTACCCAGTCGCACATGTAGGTGAGGCCGGCTTCCGCCAGCAGCGCAGGCGTGTTGAACGATTGCGAGCGGGCGATCGATAGCCAGCCGGTGGGACGGGTGCCCGAAGCGGTTTCGATCCCGTTCAGCGAAGCCGCGATCAGAGCGCGTTCCTCGTCCTCCGGCAGGCCAGAGGCGATGGTGCCGTTCATGTCGGTCGAGTGTGCGATGATCTCGTGGCCGGCGGCGAGCACGTCTGCGATAAGGGCCGGATAGCGCGCGGCTAAAGTGGCATTCGCGGCCACGCTGACCTTTGCGCCGACGCTCGCCAGCGCATCCAGCAGGCGATAGATGCCAACGCGGTTGCCGTAATCGCGCGAGGTGTAGTGGCGATAGTCGGGATATGCCGTCTGCATGTGGCCCGGCGCGCGAAAGGGCTTGTCGGCGGGCGTGATCGGAAACCACTCGAGATCGATCACGATCCAGGTGAGCACCTTGCGGCCGCCGGGCCAGACGATCGCCTTGCGCTCGAATAGATTGGACCAAGGGTAGAGGTCGTGGTCCATGCCTTGCCGGCGCTTGGCATATTCGAGGTAGCTGGGGTCCAGAGTCATGCCGCGCCCCCTGTGCGTTCGGGATAGTGGTCCAGGTAATGGTCGGCGATGTCACCGCTGCGGGTGATCCAGGCGCGTCCATCGGCGGCGATATGGCGCAGCACCTCCTCGAACGGCCCGATCCGGTGCGGCTGGCCGATCAGGTAGCTGTGAAGCGGAATGCACATCACCGTGCCGGATTGCGCGCCTTCAGCGGCGAGGCGTTCGTACTGCTCGATCAGCGTGCGGGCGTACTCGCGCGGGCTCATGTTATAGATGAAGAAGCCGTAATGGTCGTTCACCTCGAGGCTGTAGGGCATCGAAATCAATTGGCCGGCCTTGGTAGCGACCGGCATCGGCTGGTCATCGTGGTAGAGATCGCAAGTGTAGCTCAGGCCGTATTCGGCAATGAGGTCCAGCGTGCGGGTCGTGTGGGTGAGGGCGGGGGCCAGCCAGCCCTTGATCGTCTGGCCGGTGGCATCGCGAACCGTCCGGATCGAATCCTCGATGATGGCGCGTTCCTGCGCCTCGTCCATGCCGTAGCTGTAGCGGGTGTTGTAGATGCCGTGGCTGAAGAACTCCCAGCCGCGCGCGTTGGCGTCCGCCACCACTTCGGGAACGTGTTGGCACAGCGCGACGGAAAGAGAGACCGACCCCGGGAAGCCGTGCTTGCTCATCACATCCGCCATCCGCCAATGTCCGACGCGGTTAGCATAGTCGCGATGGGCATAGCCGACCACGTCCGGGTGGGGCTTGCCCCAGCTCTTGCGATGGGGGTTGCCGGGTGGATCGAGCTCGTAGAACTCCAGGTTCGGTGAGACCCAGACCGCAACGGACTTGCCGCCCGGCCACGCGATCTTGGGCCGACCGCGATACGCGCGATAATCGTAGAGCCCCGGGTCCGCCTCGCCCTCGCGCATCACTGCGCCTCCAGCCAGTCGATCACGGTCTGCACCGGCTCGACATCGGCGTATTTGATCTGGAGGTCGGTCAGATTGCCGAAGTGATAGCTTTCGTGCTTGTCGGCGCAGGTCTCGATCGGAACGATGGTGCGATAACCGCGCGAGAGGCTATCGACGGCGGTGGCCCGCACGCAGCCCGAAGTGCTGCCCCCGGTCACGACCACGGTGTCCACACCGTGAAAGATCAGCAGCGATTGCAGCGGCGTCTCGAAAAAAGCGGACGGCATGCGCTTGTTGTACTGCGCGTCCCTGGGACCGATCTCGCAGCGGTCATCGTACTCGTGTCGGCGGCTCCCGTACTTTATATTCTGCAGGCTGTCGGGCGTGTCGGTGCGTGTGCCCCACACGCCGCAGTCCGAGCCGTCCTCGGCATAGGCGACACGGGTCCAGATCACGGGCATGCCCTTGGCGCGGGCGAGCGCGGAAATGGTGTTGGTATATTCGATCTGGCGCGGGTCGGTCTCGTAAGCGGTTTTGAACTCATCGATGGCAGTGTAGGCCTTCTGGAAGTCGACGTTCACAATCGCGAGCTTCCGGCCGAAGCCGAACTTCACGCGGTTGGGATTGGCGGTGACTTCCTCGAATAGCTGACGCGCCGTCTTGTCTTCGCGGATCATCCTGGTTCCGATCAAAGTCACGCCCATGCTCCTTGTTTGATGTCGGTGTTTTGCGTCGTCGATACGAACCCCAGCGGCAAGCCCGCGAGCGGGGTAAAGCCGTAGAGCGGCTCGTCGCCCAGCGTCTTCTGCACGAATTCCCGCACCGCGATGAGCTTGTCCAGATCGACACCGGTGCGCACGCCCATAGCCTCGAACATGAAGACGAGATCCTCCGTCACGATGTTGCCGCTGGCCCCCGGCGCGAAGGGACAGCCACCGAGCCCACCGAGCGAACTGTCGAACGTGGTCAGTCCGGCATCGAACGCGGCCAGCACGTTGGCGAGACCAAGCCCGCGCGTATTGTGCACGTGAATGCCGGTCAGCGCGTCCCCGCCCACCGCGCTCCAGATCGCGGCGATCATCGATTTGACGGAAGCCGGATCGGCATAGCCGGTGGTGTCGGCCAGCCCAACTTCGTCGCAACCTGCCGCCATCAAGGCTTCGGCGAGTTCGACGACCTTGGCTTGGGGGACCACGCCCTCGATCGTGCAACCGAAGGCGGTGGAGAGGCTGCCCTCGAAATGTGGACGCCGGCCTTCCGGCAAATCGCGGATGGCGGCGGCGATCAGCCTCGCGTCTTCGATCACCTGCGCGTGGGTGCGGCGCAGGTTTGCGAGGCTGTGAGATTCGCTGCAGGACAGCGGCAGCGTGATCTTGTGCGCCCCCGCTGCGATCGCGTCCGTCGCGCCGCGCGCGTTGGGCACCAACGCAGCTACCGTCAGTCCCGGAATACGCGCGGAGTAGGCAACGACTTCAGCGGTATCTGCCAACTGCGGGAGCAACTTGGCGGGAACGAAGCTGCCGACCTCGACCTCGGTCAGGCCTGCGGCCCAGGCCATGTCTATCCAAATTTTCTTGGCGG
The DNA here is from genome assembly GCF_001717955.1 of Sphingomonas panacis. NCBI lineage: Bacteria > Pseudomonadati > Pseudomonadota > Alphaproteobacteria > Sphingomonadales > Sphingomonadaceae > Sphingomonas > Sphingomonas panacis. Next base: position 3,500,534 of record NZ_CP014168.1, on the reverse strand, counting down.
CGGTCGGCATGATCCGGTCGATGCTCTGCAACCCGTCGCGCGGCCCCACTTCACTGATCAAGACGTCCATGCACCGACATTCCTGTTGATCTCATTTGTATTGTCTATATATCAATTTAAACCGAAGTGTCGAGACGACTGGAGCGAACTTTTGCAGCAGCCGACGGAAAATCCTCCCCTCGCGGGGGTGCGCGTGGTGGAGTTCAGCCACATGGTGATGGGGCCGTCCACCGGCGCGATCCTGGCTGACCTTGGCGCAGACGTGATCAAGGTGGAGCCACTGGGCGGCGACCGCACGCGCCAGTTGCTCGGTTCGGGGTCGGGTTATTTCCCGATGTTCAACCGCAACAAGCGCAGCATCTGCATCGACCTCAAGAGCGAAGACGGGCTCGCGACGGCGAAGCGGCTGGTCGACGGCGCCGACGTTGTGGTCGAGAACTTCCGGCCCGGCGCGCTCGACAAGCTCGGCCTGGGGCCGGAAGCGTTCAAGGCCAGCAATCCCGGGCTGATCTATCACAGCGCGAAGGGGTTTTTGTCCGGACCCTACGAGCATCGTGCTGCGCTCGACGAAGTGGCGCAGATGATGGGCGGCCTTGCCTACATGACCGGCCCAACCGGGCGGCCTCTGCGCGCCGGCGCGTCGGTGATCGACATCACCGGCGGCATGTTCGGCGTGATCGGCATCCTGGCGGCGCTGCATCAGCGCAAGACCACGGGTGAGGGCGCGACCGTGCGCTCCTCGCTATTCGAGACCAGCGCGTACATGGTCGGCCAGCACATGGCGCAGATGGCGGTCACCGGCAGCGCTGCACGGCCGATGCCGGAACGGGTCTCAGCCTGGGCGATCTACGATGTGTTCGAAACCGCGATTGAAGGCGAACTGCTGTTCGTCGGCGTCGTCAGTGACGGCCAGTGGGACGCTTTCAGAAAGGCATTCGATCTCGGCGAGATCGGCAGCGACCCGAAATATGCCAAGAACAATGACCGCGTGCAGGCGCGTGATATGATCGTGCCGCTCGTGCGTAAGATCATGGGGGCCGAGCCGCGCGCGGATCTGCTGGTGAAGCTGGAAGCCGCCGGCGTCGCCTTCGCGCCGATCACACGGCCCGAAGATCTGTTCGACGATGCACATCTCAACGCCAACGGTTCGCTGGTCGATCTCACCCTGAACGACGGGCGCAGCGTGCGCCTGCCGGTGACGCCGATCGAGATGAACGGGGCGCTGCCCGGCGTGCGGCATGACTTGCCCCATCCGGGCGGGGACAGCGAGCAGATTCTCGAGGATTTCGGCTTCGGCGATGCCGAGATTGCGGCGCTGGTAAAGTCCAATGCGGTCGCGAGCACGCGGATGACGGCAAGCTGAGATGATCGAGGGAACAAGCACGGCGCTTGCGCTGGAGCAGGTCGGCGACGGCCATCGCGAAGCCAGAACCCTGGCTGGGATGCTGTGGGAGGAACACGTCGTCGTATCGCTCGACAGCGACACCGACTTGCTCGCCATCGATCGCCTGATGCTGCACGAACGCACCGGCGGCGTCGCGCTCAAGAGTCTGGACGAAGCGGGCCGGAACGTGCTCGCGCCGGGTCAGGTGTTCGCGACGATGGACCATATCGTCGATACGTTCCCCGGCCGAAGCGACAAGACGCTGATGCCCACCGGCACCGCGTTTCTCACCGCCATGCGTGAGGGCGCTCATCGGCACGGCATCACCCTGTTCGACTTGCATGATGCGCGTCAGGGCATCGTCCATGTGATTTCGCCGGAACAGGGAATCGTTCTGCCCGGCGTGACGCTGGTCTGCCCGGACAGTCATACGTGCACGCAAGGCGCGTTCGGCGCGCTGGCCTGGGGCATCGGCTCGACCGAGGCGGAACATGCGCTTGCGACGATGACGCTGCGCGCCGAGCGCCCGCTCGACATGCGCATCACCATCGATGGTGCGCTGGGTCGTGGCGTCACCGCCAAGGATCTGGCGTTGCAGATCATCAGCCGGCTCGGCTCGGGCGGCGCCAAGGGCTACATCGTCGAGTTCGCCGGTTCCGCCGTGCGCGGGCTCGACATGGAAGCGCGCATGACCCTGTGCAACATGGCGACCGAACTGGCCGCCTTCGGCGCGATCATCGCGCCGGACGAGGTCACGTTCGCGTACCTCGAAGGCCGGCCGTTCGCGCCTGCCGGTGCGCAGTGGGATGCGGCTCTGGCTGCCTGGCGGCGCCTGTCATCGGACGATGACGCGGCCTTCGCCGTCGAGCATCGTTTCGATGCCGCCGACGTGGCGCCGATGATCAGTTGGGGCACCAGCCCGCAGCACGCCATCCCGCTGAACGCGACCGTGCCGACGGCGCTGTCCTTGCAGGGCAGCGTCGGTCAGGCGGACTACGACCGCGCGCTGGCCTACATGGCGTTGTCGCCGGACATGCCGCTGCTCGGCCTGCCCATCGACGCGGCGTTCATCGGCAGTTGCACCAACAGCCGAATCTCCGACTTGCGCCGCGCGGCGACGATTCTCAAAGGCCGCCGTGTCGCGCCGGGTCTGCGCGCGATTTGCGTGCCGGGCTCGACCCAGGTCAAGGCCGCCGCCGAAGCCGAAGGGCTGGACCGGATCTTCCGCGATGCCGGGTTCGAATGGCGTGAGGCGGGCTGCTCGATGTGCTTCTTCGCGGGCGGCGAAAGCTTCGGAGCGCAGCAACGTGTCGTCAGCTCCACCAACCGCAATTTTGAGAGCCGTCAGGGACCGGGCACGCGCACGCATCTCGCCTCGCCCGAGACCGTCGCCGCATCCGCCATCGCCGGTCGCATCGCGGACCCGCGGGTGATCGACGGGACCGAGGCGTGACGCCGCTCGTCGCCCTGCAAGCGAAGGCGGTGCCGCTCATACGCGACAACGTCGATACCGACGCGATCATCCCCTCACGCGAGATGACATCGGTGTCCAAGACCGGGCTTGCCGACGGCCTGTTCGCCGGTTGGCGCTATGTCGCGCCCGGCAGCCGCACGCCCGACCCGGCATTCGTGCTGAACGATACGCGGTTCGTAGATGCGCAGATCCTGATCTCCGGCGCGAACTTCGGCTGCGGTTCGAGCCGCGAACATGCGGTGTGGGCACTGGCTGAATATGGCTTCCGCGTAGTGGTGGCGCCATCGTTCAGTCCTATCTTCCGAGCCAATTGCATCCGCAACGGCATCGCCCCGGTCTCGCTTCGCGGAGAGGCCGTCGACCAACTTGCGGCGGCGGCGGAGCGGGGTGAAAGTCTGGCCATCGATCTTGAGGCGATGACCGTTTCGGCTGGTGCGACCTGCTTCAGCTTCACTCTGGAGGCCGAAGCGCGCACGATGCTCATGGAAGGTCTCGACGCGGTTGAACTGACGCTGAAGCGCAGAGCCGAGATTGTCGCCTTTCGTGAGGCCGACGCGGTTAAACGACCTTGGGTTTACATAGAAAAATGAGCGAGAGCGCATAAATGGACTTGCTTATTGTTATATAACTAGGTCAAATAAGATCAGGGTCAGGCGCATCGTCGCAGGCTTATGACAACCAGAAAGAGGGGCAGGCCGTGACACTCCTGAGGTGCGCGACGCATATCGTTGCCGATCTCGATGCCGCCGTGGCGCGGTATGCGCGCTGGCTGGACTATAGCCTGGTCGAGCAAGGCGAGGTGCCCACCGATCTTGCATTGGCCTGGGGCGCACCGGCCAGCGCCGACCGACGGTATGCGGTGATGCAGCCTTCCTCCGGCACTCCGGTGTTCCTGCGCTTCATCGAAGGCGATCCTGTCGGCGATTATCTTCCGATCCGCACCTATGGTTGGGCCGCGATCGAGATCTGCGTGCAGGACGTGGAAGCGGTGAACGAACGTATGGTCGCATCCGGCGACTTCGAAGTCATCGGCCCGCCGAAGCCACTCGATGGCTTTCCCAACGTCAAACCAATGCAAGTGCGCGGGCCGGATCTGGAAACGGTCTATCTCACCGAGATCCGCGTCGACGATCCGTCCGCCGGTCTGCCTCGACCCAAGTCTTTGATCGATCGGCCCTTCATCCTCGTGCTCGCGTGCCCGGATCTTGCGAAGACGGCGGCGTGGATGGCGGAGGTGCTGGCGCTGGAAGTCAGCGATCAGGTAGCGATCCGCTACTCGATGATCTCGCTCGCGTTTGGCTTGCCCGCGGACGACAAGCATGCGCTGGTCACCGCCAAGTGGCAGGGGCAGGTCTTGCTCGAGGCGGATCAGTATCCCGAAGGCACGACGACGCGACCCCGCCACCTGGGCGCGCTGCCGCCAGGCGTCTCGATCGTCTCAATCGTCCATCCCGATCTCGCGCGGCTGGAAGGCCACTGGGCGTCTCCACCGGTCGTGCGCGACGGGCCGCTTTATGCCGGCGCTCGCGTCGGTGTGCTGCACACGCCCGAAGGCGCGCTACTTGAAGTCATCGAAGGGGAGCCGCTCGCCTGGGGCTGAGCCCGGCCGCCTCGCAGCAACAAGGACAATATTATATGACTCAAGTGGTTGAAGTGAAACGCGGCTTCGTCGATCTGCCGCACGGACAGACGCATTATCGCACAGCGGGATCCGGTCCGGCCTTGCTGGCGATCCACGCCTCGCCGGGAAGTTCGCGTCAGCTGCTCGGTCTGATCCGCGATCTCGCCGACGGTGCGACCGTCTATGCGCCTGATACGCCCGGCAATGGTGACAGTACCGCGCTGTTCGATCGCGAACCGACGATCCAGGAGCTTGCCGAGGCAGAACTGCGCTTCATGGATGTGATGGGCCTCGACAAGGTCGATCTTTACGGCTCGCACACCGGCGCCGCGATCGCGGGTGAGCTCGCTATTCTCGCGCCCGATCGTATCAACAAGGTCGTGTTCGACGGGTTGAGCTGGCTGACGCCGGACGAGCTGGAAGACATCCTCGCCAATTACGCCTTCCCGTTCGTTCCCGATCAGGATGGCAGCTATCTGGTGCGTCTGTTCCAGTTCTGCCGCGACCAGTATCTGTTCTTTCCCTGGTACAAGCACGTACGGGCGAACCGCCGCGACGGTAGCCTAGGCAGCCCGCAGGACCTGCATGCGTGGGCGCTGGAAGTCATGAAGGCCAGCGAGACGTACCACCTGAACTACCGCGCCGCCTTCAAGTATGACGCCAAGCCGCGTCTGCCACTGATCACGGTTCCGGCGCTGGCGATAGCGGGCGAGAACGATCCCTTGTTCGACATCACCGCCGAGTTGACGAAGCTGATCCCGAACGCCCGTTTCGAAGGCATGCCACGTTTCGACGCGCCTACCTTCGGGGCGGATCGGAAAGCCAAGATCACGGGCTTCTTCGCTCAGACCGTCGCTGCCTGAGGAGCGCCTGCGTGGATATCAGCCTCTCCCTGCTCACATTGCTGCACATCCTGATCCCGGTCTACTGGCTCGGTGGGGATTTGGGCGCCTTCTATGGCTCCACTTTCATGACCGATCCGAAGCGGACCGTCGGTGAGCGGATGATGGCGCTCAAGATCCTCAACAACATCGACATGGCGCCACGCACGACTCTGATCCTGGCCCTCCCCACCGGCTTAGCGCTGGCCTGGGCGAAGGGTTGGCTCGACGTACCGGGCATCGCCGTTGCCGCGGTCACCGTGGGCTTCCTTGCCTGGTTGGTGCTCGCTTGGGTGGTACACCTTCAACATGGCAGCGGCGCCGGCTTCAAGAAGCTGGACATCACCGTCCGCTATGTCGTTCTCACCGCGCTTGCGGTGGCCGGTCTGGGCGGCCTTGTCGGCACGTTCGCAATTCCCTTCTTCATCGCGCTCAAGCTGTGCATCCTGGCTTGCTGCGTCACGCTTGGCCTGATCGTGCGCAAACAGCTGGTGCCGCTGTTCGGTGCCATCCGCGTGATGACCAGTACCGGGCCGACGCCGGAATCCGACGCGACCATCGCTGCCGTGAACAGCCGTGCCCGAATCTCGGTGCTGACGATCTGGGCCCTGGTCCTACTGGCCAGTTTTCTGGGCATCGCGACACCAACCTGAAGCTTTCAGGCCTAACTTCAAAGGAGAGCCACGCATGACCGGAATGGTGCACAAGACGATAACCGGCAAGATCCTCTACACATCCAAGAAGCCGGGCCGCGAAGGGCATGAACGCGGCCGCGAATACTTCACCTGGACCAAGCACACCGATGGCAGCCGCACCTTGCGCGCGCTGTGCGAGATCGACGAGCCCGAGCCAACGGTGCTGCGTGACATCACCTATAGCCTCGATGCCAACGACATGCCGACGGATTGCTTCGTGCGTCTGATGATCGGCGACAAGTTCATGGGCGCAGGGTTGTTCCGCATCACCCCCGACATGGTGGAATGCGAGAGTTTCGGCCCGCTGATCGGCCGTGTCTCGCAAAAAATGCCGGTCGGCGGTGACTTTGATGGCTTCGGTACACACCCGATCGCGGGCGATGCATACATCACCAAGAAGATCGACAAGACCAAGGGCGCGCATGACCGCAAGTTCCGCACGTTCCTGCCGTCGCCCGATCATCGCGGCGCGACCCCGCCGTTGATCGCGGAGACGAACATCTACCTCGGCTATGTCGGGGACGAAACGATAACGGTGGCCGCCGGCACCTTCGAAGCCTCGCACTACCGCTTCACCGATCCACATGGCGACATGGCCGGCGGTCACCCCGACTATGACGTGTGGGTCACCGCCGACGATGACGCGATCTTCCTGCAAGGCGGCGTCGCTGGCTACATGCAGACCTGGTACGAGCTGGTTGAGCTGGAGCGCCGCTAAGACACCTTAGAGGGATTTCCTTTTGGAACCCCTCTAACACTCAGCCCGACCCGGGCGCTGTTTTCAGCAAGCCGGGTCGGGTTTGGGTGTCGCGAACTTAGAAGGCGGGGGGCGCCTTGTATTCGCGAGTCCAGCTTTCTGGCGTGCCGTCGGGGATTTTGGGCGCGTAAGTCTGGCCGATCGGCAGCGGCACCGGATTCGTCCAGGTCGTGCGTACGTAATTCGCACCCGCCCGCATGATCTGGAAGAAGCCGCCGACCGATACGTGGGGGCCGTGCACAATCTCGGGCGGGCGATAGAAGTAAGCGCCCGGTCGGATTAGGCCCTCGGGCGTCCACATCTCGCCTTGCAGCATGAACATTTCTTCGAAGTGATCGTGGATTTCCGCCGGCATCTCCTTGTGAGCGGGCATGCCGTGCGGCAATCCAAGCAGCAGGAAGGTGCGAGAGCTGTCGTTTGGACCGAGGCGCAGCACCTTGCGGGTAAGCCGAAGGTGCGCGATCCGATCATCGCTCGGCCGCATGTCCCAGGGCGCGTCCAGGGCGTCCACAACCAGGGCTTCAGAGACGCCGATCACGCTGTTTGGATCGCTGCGGCCATACCGGAACACGATCATCGTGGCTCCGGCTTCGCTCGCGCGCGTTCCGGCGCTCTCGCCGCGCGGGGTGAAGCCATAGGCGTGGTATCCGCGCACCAGTCCGCCAATGGTGATGCTGCCGTCCAGAACGAAATATTCCTCGGCTCGGTCCTCTGGTCCGAGATCATCCCGCGTGAAACCGGCCGGGTAGCGGATGAGGAAGGTTTCCTCATCATCCTGCGCGTCCCAATTGAGCCGCTTGATCTGCGTGCCGTCGCGCTGGTCCTGCCAGTCGACGTTCTGTGTCTGGACGAATTCAATGTGCGGACGTGCCATCGCTTCAGGCTCCCAGGCCGAGCGCGCCGGGATTGACGCGATTTTCAGGGTCAATCACGTGCTTGATACCCTGCAGCAAGGCGCGCGCTTCGGGTCGCAGGATGTCGGCATAGTGATACGTGCGGCCGATCTGGTTGGATTGTGCGCCGAACGACGCGAACAGTTCCACGATCTCGCTCCGCACTTCGATCACCAGGGATCGCGCCTCGGGGTTGGCGACGGGCTCCGCGACTGTCGCCTTCACTTGCGCACTGATCGCTGCGTGATGGCCCGGAAGCCAGGTATCGTGCCAGTTGAACACTGGCTCGTAGCTAAAGACATGGTTGCCGATCACCGTGAGCAGGCGCGACACCACCACCCCGCGCGCATCCAGTTCCGACTGATGTCGGGCGATCAGACTCTCCACCGCGTCGACGAGCGGCTTCGCATCGCTGTGCGCGACCTTTGCGTTGAGCGCGACCCAGCGATCGCCCGTCGCGCCGATGACCGCGTCGAGCTGCGAATAGGGATCGGCCCGCCCCGCCTTGGGGATGGAGTTGGGCAGTTCCTTGCCCCCAGAGGGCGCGATAATTGCGCGGGCCAAAGCCATGTCGCCTTCCACCGCTTCGCGGGTGCGACCGGCCAGCACCATGTGCAGCGAATAGCAGCCGTCCTCGATGAAATCGCGGCCTGCCATCGCCAACTGCGCTCCGGCACGCAGGCTGCGCAGCAGGCCCTTTTCCTGCGATACCACCTTCATGAGCGTCTTGGCGTCCTTGACCCAATCGCTCGGAGCGGAGAGCGCCGCGCGCGTCTTGTCCGGGTCCATCATGTAGCAGTCTTCGGCCAGTTCCGAGCGGCCAATCTCGCACAAGGCTTCGACGGCCGCGTCGCGATCTTGAAAGCCGAACGAGAGATAATCGGTGTGCGCGGGCGCGCGCATCATACGCAAAGTCACGACGCCCTTGATGCCCAGTGCTCCGGCGTCGTGCGTGAACAGTCCGGTTGTATCCGGCCCGAAGGTGCGCGTGAACGAACGCCTGGCGGTTTGGATCGCGGTCTGTCCGGTATGCAGGATCGAGCCGTCCGCGAGCACGACCTGCATGCCCAGCACGATCTCCGCGGAGGTACCATAGCGCGCTGTGCCGAGGAACAGCGCTCCGTTCGACAGTCCGCCGCCGACCGTCGCGCCGCGCCCGGAAAACGTGCCGAAGAACGGTAGGCGCAGCCCGCGTGGCTTGAGGGCGTCGTAGATCTGCATCCAGGTGACGCCAGCCTCGACCGTAATCAGCAGATCCTGCTCGTCGATCTCCAGAATGCGGTTCATCCGGCGCACGTCGACCGCTATCGCGCCGTCTGTCTGGCTCACATAGCCTTGCACGTATGTCAGCCCGCCGCCGCGCGGCATCAGGGCGAGCCCGGCATGTGCGATCTCCGCGACCGCGGCGCTCAGTTCCTCGATCGAGGCGGGGCGGATGACGGCGGCGACCCTGCCGCCTGCGCCGAACAGGTCGGCGCTATGGAGAGTGCGGCTCTCGTCGTCGCTCAGGAAGCCCCCGGGGCCCAGGATGTTCGCGAGCCTGTCCTGCAGCACCTCGCGGGCGGTCGTCGAGGTGTCGTTCATGCAGCTTCCCTTTCAAGGTTGGCCTGCGCCGCCGCGCGGAACGCGGCGCGCCCCGACATGAGGATGATCATCGACGTCACGCCGCAGGCGAAAAAGACCGTGCCCAGCGACCAGGCGATGCCGCTCGGTTGGGTGAACACGGTATCGGAGAGGAACCCGACCGCAAAGTTGCCGGCCGTCAGGGCCAGCAAACCGGACAGGATGTTGTGCAATGCCATGACTTGTCCGCGCAACTCATTGGGCACGATCGCGGAGATCCCGGAGTACACGCCCGAGATGTTCCAGTTCACGAACAGGGCGTTCAGGCCATAGCCTATCAGCGCCAGAATCGCCGATGGCACGATGCAGGCGAAGGTGCCGAACACGACCATCGACAGCGCACAGCAGATCGCCGCGATCATCGGCGCGTCCTTGTGCCCGCGCTTGGTGAGCCAGGAGATCACCCAGCCGCTGTTGATCGCCGCGAAGATACTGATGGGCATGCCTACGGCGCCGAGCAGCCAGCCGGTCTGCGCCGGCCCCCAGCCGTGAACCCGGATGAACAGCGCGGGGAACCAGCCGATGATGGCATAGACGCATACGAGGTTGAGCACCGTGCCGACCATCAAGGTCACGAAAGCGCGCGGGTGCTCGCGGAGGAGTTGCAGGATTGGCCTGAGGCTGATCGGCGGCGTCGTCGCGCTCGCGCCGTGGCGCTTGGGTTCGCGCACCGTCAGGATGATGACGAGAGCCAGCAGCAGACCCGGCGTGCCGCACAAGATGAAGACGATCTGCCAGGGTGCCATACCCGCGAAAGCGGCGTAATCGGCGATCAACACTTCGGCTATGACGAGGAACAGGCCCGACAGCGTCAAGGCGGCGGCGGTGCCGAGCGAACTGCCGGTCACGAATACGCCATAGGCTTTTGGCCGCACATAGGGATCGAAGTAATCCGCGATGAGCGAGGCCGCGCATGGGACCAGCGCCGCCTCGCCAACGCCAACCAGCATGCGGGCTATGAACAAGTGACCAAAAGTATTCGCGAAAGCACAGCCGATCGTCGCCGCGCTCCACAGGCACAGGCCGGTGGCGAGTAGTGGCACGCGCCGCGATCGATCGCACCAGATGCCCAGCGGCAGCCCCAGAACGCTGTAGAACAGGCTGAACGCCATGCCTTGCAACAGGCCGAATTGGGTGTCGTTGATGTGCAGCGTGGCCTGGAGGGGTACGATCAGCAGGCCGATCGACACCCGATCGAGGATTGCCAGCGCATAGGCCAGCGTGAGCAGCGAGACGATGTACCAGGCGTACTTGCGCGCCGGCCAGATGTGCCCCTGCGCTATGATCGGTGCGGTGGCCTTCATGCCACCGCCTCCGCGACGTGAGCGTCTTTAGAGAGGAAGTGGGTCACGATCTGCACCGTGTCCGTCAGGTTGGCCGGCCTCTCTTCCAGGCTCGCTCGCGGTAGCCTCGCGGCGAGGTTTGTCGCTCCCGCATACCCTCGATCTCCGAGGCGATGCAGGAGGAGCGCGTTTTGGGGAAAGGCGGGATAGCGGGCCTCTTCATCCGATTGGAGCGCAGCGCGGGCGCAATCGCCATACCGCTCCGGTTGCTTGAGGACGCCAAGCAGGGCGTCGTGCAGCGGTCGTGCGGCAAGGATCGGCGCCAATCCTCGCGCCGCGTCGGCGCTGCCGTCGTGCCACGGCCAAGCGGCCTCACCATCGCGCAGCATGTGCCAGGTTCGGTGGATGTGGCCGCCTCCTCGATCGAATGGGAACACGGGGGCGACTTGCTCGGCCAGAGTTCGGGCCTCCTGCTCATCAAGGCTGTAGCAGCCGTCGAGTATGACGCGTGCGATCGCGCCGGGATAGCGGCGCGCCAAGGTGCAGCCCAGCGGCGTGGCGAAGCCGATCGCCAGCAGGTCGACTTGCGCATAGCCAAGCTGTTCCAGCATCGCGGCAAGGGCGTCCGTCGCGGCTTCAAGGGTCGGCGAGGGCAGGGGATCGGATTCTCCGAAGCCAGGAAGTTCGGGCACGAGGGTGGAACGATCCGGCGATCCCGCTTGCCAGGCAAGTGCCTGCAACGTCGTGGGAGCGGAGAGAATCAGAAGCGGCCGATCGCCCGGCGGGCCGCTGCGATGCACACGCATCCGGCCGTGGGGAAGATCGACGTAGATTGCTCCGGTAGTCGGCTGCGCCGGCAGCGGCGGCGCTGGAGACATGTTCTCCACGGCAGACGCGAGCGTGTTCTCCAGCCAAGCCAGCCATGTGGCGAGATCGGGGGGAAGCCGCTTGACCGCAAGCGCTGTGTTCTCCGCCACCGGCACTCGATCGAGGCTAGCATACAGGACGTCATCGGACCGCGCCGCGACGAGCACGGGCGAGGTGACCCGCATGAGCGAGGGCATCGGATCGTACCGCATCGCGGCAGCATAAGCCGACGAATAGTTCGGCCCGGCGGATAGGAAATCGATCATGTACGCGCTGATCCAGGCGTCTGTCGGTTGCGCGGTTGGCATGCGCGTCTGCGGCGACGGAGCAAACCACGGAAACCAGCGCACCATGTCGCGCATGCGGGTCCACTCGGCGGCGAGATACGCCCCGGCTTCATCAAGCAAGAACGGGCGCATGTATGCGGAAATGAAAGCTGGGTCGGTGCGAGCGACCGGGATCGATAGCCCATCAAGGATGAGGCAGCCCGTTTGTGCCGTTCCGGTGCGCTTAGCCTCGTGTTCCCCGTAGCTATTTGCCCGGCTTGCGGCATACTCAAGCGCGATTTTGGCGCTGGTGTGCGTGGCATAGATGGGAGCACCCTCGATCCCCAGCGCTCGGATAACGGCGTCCAGCGCAGTGGCGAAGTCCGCGATGGTCGGATCGGCGGACCCTAGCGGCTCCGAATTGCCGTAACCTGGTGTGTCGAGTGCATAGACGCGAAAGTGGCGAGAAAGGGCATGCATCGTTGCCAGATGGAGCCGCGAGGACCTTGGCGAATCGTGCAGCATGATCACTGCGGGGCCGTCGCCGATCACACGATAGTGGATCGCGCGTCCATCTGCCTCGAGATAGCGGCGCGCCACCTCTTGAGGGTGTTCAGGGGCGGTGGAACTACGGTCGTCCATGAACACGCTCCGTGCGATCGGCTCGCATACTCCAATCAGAGCTTGCGTCCTGACAATTGATATACTCTTATAACTTATCGTGCGGCAACACCGACCGCTTGTCCAGCCCCCGGAGTGACCTTTGATGACGAGCCAGGTTTTAGGTGGACACCCGTATTCTCAACCGCGTGAGACACCGCGCGGCTGGCTTGTCGTGCTGGCGGCTATGGTCGGGGTGGCGGTAGGGCTGAGCCCGGTGCCTTTTTACACCATCGGCATGTTCGCGCCGGAGCTGTCTAAGGCGTTCGGGTGGTCCTTCGCCGCGATGATGGGCAGCATCGGCGTACAATCCGCAGTGGTGATGGTATCCGGCCCATTGGCAGGATTCGCCGTGGACCGGTGGGGCCCGCGTCGGGTCGCGATCGTATCGCTGCTGTTGTTCGGCCTGTGCTTCATGAGCCTGGCGCTGAGCAATGGCTCGTTGCTGCTCTATTACGCACAATGGGGCGTAATGTCCGTGCTGGGCGCCGGGACACTTTCGGCCGCATGGACGCGCGTGGTGAACGGATGGTTTGACAAGAACCGGGGCCTCGCGCTCGGGTTCGCGAGTACCGGAACGGGACTCACTGGTTTTTTGATCAAGCCGTTCACCGCCTGGATCATCACCGACTATGGCTGGCGCGCGGCGTTCGTGGCGGTCGGGTTGCTCCCGATTTTGATTGGCGTTCCGATAATCCTGCTGCTCTTCCATGAAAGGCGAGGTCTTGCGGCGACGGTCGGCTCGAACGAGGCCGCCGAGGTTGAGGAATATGGCCTCACTCTGATGCAGGCATTACGCAGTCGCAGGTTCTGGATTTTGGCTGCCGCGTTTTTCCTGATCGCTTTTGCGTTGACCGCTCCGACCCCGAACCTGGAAAATATCCTCAAGTCGTTCCACTTCGAACTGGCGCAGATCGGACGTATCACCGCCAGCTTTGGCCTTGCGGTGATCGCCGGACGAATTGTCGGCGGTTGGATGCTGGATCGCATCTGGGCGCCGGCCTGCGCCTTTGTCATCCTTCTCGTACCCGCATTGGGCAGCTGGCTGTTGGCGGGCGACACGCTCAGCGGCCAGGCCGCCCTGGCCGCCGTGCTGTGCATCGGCTTCGGCGCGGGATTTGAATTTGACCTGCTGGCGTATTTGATCAGCCGATACTTCGGGCAACGAAATTACGGCATGATCTACGGCTGCTTCTACACGGTAATCGCGTTCGGGGGCGGCTTGGGACCGGTGGTGTACGGCTATGCCTTCGACAGCACTGGCACGTATGGAACCGCGTTGCTGATCGGTGTCGCGTGCGTGCTGACAGGATCTGTCTTGCTGCTTCTGCTCGGCGCCTACCCGGTATTTACGGCCGCTGACGCGGCAAATCCGCAACAATCCTAAGAGCCGATTTGGCGGATGCTCGATCGCACTTGACACATGCCCCGATTCATATGACCTAATGTCATAACAATAAGTCATATAAGTGACGTTGGCGCCGAACGCAGCGGTGGGACGACATTCTCAGGGAAGGGCATTCTGATGAACATCAAGCTTAACACATGTGTCTCGCGGTTTGCCATGGCGGCGATCATCGCAACAATGGGAAGTGGTGTTGCCCACGCGCAAGCGACGGAGGATGCTGGCAAAGCGGCGGTGCCGGCTGACAATGGCGGCAATCTCGGGGATATCGTTGTGACGGCGCAACGGCGTCCCGAGCGCGTTCAGGAGATTCCGGTTGCGGTTACCGCGTTTTCGGAAGCGACGATCCGCAACCTGAACCTCAATGATGCGATCTCGGTCTCCAAATACGTGCCGTCAATGATTTCGCAGCACAATGCCGGTCTTGCGACTGCCAACTCCTACTTCCTACGCGGTCTGGGCAATACCCAATCGGCTGCGACCTTCGATCCGCCGGTTGGGACTTACGTCGACGATATTTACGTCGCCCGGCAGAACGCGAATAACTATGCTTTCTTCGATACGGAGCGCGTCGAGGTTCTGCGCGGACCGCAAGGTACTCTGTTTGGCCGCAATACGACCGGCGGCGCGGTTTCGATCATCATGCGCAAGCCATCTGATCGCTATGGCGCAAAGTTCGAAAGCACTTACGGCTCCTATGGCCGTGTGACCTCGAAAGTCAGCGTAGATATCCCCGTCTCCGAGAAGCTGCTCACCAAGTGGTCGGCGTTCTACATCAAGGACGACGGCTATCTGAAGAACATCACCACCGGCGAGCACCTGAACGGCGAAACCAGCTACGGTTTCCGCAGCGACGTTCGCATCCTGGCGACCAGTGAGCTGACGGTTGATCTGTCTGGCGAATACACCAAGAACACCGGTACGTATTTCGGTGTCCGCACCCTGCCGATCGCGTCGAGCAGGTTCCGCACGTCGACGACGCCCGTGTTTTACGAAGCGGCCACCAACATGCGGACAACCAGCTGTAAGGGCGATCCGGTCAATATTCTGCTGTCGACCGGGAATGGCTTGTGCTTGAATTCCGAAAACTACGCGGCGTCGGCGAATGTTTCGTGGGCAACGGATGCTGGTACGCTACAGGGCATCTTCGGCTATCGCAAACAAGACCAAGGGTACATTAACAATTACAGCTCGGGCACCGTAAACAAGTACGCCGGGTTCATCCTGGCGGACAGGATCAAGAACGATCAGTTCTCGGGGGAGCTGAAGTGGTCGAGCGAGTTGATGGATGGCCGCCTGAAATACGTCACCGGCATCTATTACCTCCAGGAAAACAACGCGTTGCAGACGGCGCAGTTTTCGGGAGGCACGACTTCCTACGTTCTCGCTACCACCCGTGCCAACGGCGTGGACTATGGTGTGGACGTTCGGTTCAAGCAGAAGGTCGAGACTGCGGCCGTCTATCTGCAAGCTGACTACGAGCTGGTCGATAACCTCACCGCGACGCTCGGTGCTCGCTACACGTATGAAAAGAAGAACCTCGACTTCTTCTCATCGGATCGTTTCCTCAACCCTGCCTGGAATCACGGCGCGGCAGGCTATACCAGCGACGATGTGCGCGCCGCCGGCATCCCGCTCAGCCAAACCCAGAAGCGCGTGACGCCGCGCGTGGCACTGTCGTACAAGGTCAATCCCAACACGATCGTCTTTGCCTCCGCCACCAACGGCTTCAAGTCGGGCGGCTGGAATGGCACTAACAGCGTTCCCTTCCAGGTGCTTCCCTTCAGGCCGGAAAAGACCTGGTCCTACGAAGGTGGCTTCAAGTCCGACCTGTTCGGGCGCAAGCTGCGCCTGAACGGTACGGTCTATCTGGCCAAGACCACTGACCTGCAGGTTACCTCCGGCATCATTGTTCCGCCATCGACTATCGTGTCGCAGCTTGCCCGCAACGCAGGCACGCTGAGGACGTATGGCTTCGAATGGGAGACGATGTACGCGCCTACGAAGCGGTTCTCTATCTTCGTCAATGGCTCGATCAACCGCGGCAAGTATCTTTCGACAGTGCTGACGCCGGGAGTTCCGGATGCCTCGCAGATCCAAACCTCGACCATACCCCTCCGTGTGCCCAAGTTCCAGGTTGCTGGCGGCGCAACCTACAAGGTGCCGGTGAACGCGCTGGGCGGCGATGTCGGCTTCAGCGGCGCGTATCGTCACAACTCGCCTTACGCGGTGGCTGCGCTCAATACCGCATTCGCACCGACCGAGGATTTCGTCGATCTGAACCTCACCTACGATCATGCCGATGGCAAATGGGGTAGCTCGTTCGGCGTGAGCAACCTCACCAAGCAGGAAACGATCACCGCGAACTTCATCTCGCTGTTCCCGGGCGATCCGCGTCGCTTCACCGGGCGGGTTTGGTTTAACTTTTAAATCCTTCGACTTTCTGTTCGTAACCAAGGGGGCTGCCGCGGGCGGCCCCCTTTTCCGTTTGAACGGCGATACACTACCAACCATCGGACAAGTCGACGCAATCTGGAGGCGCAGGCGCTTGACGCCGACTGGCAAACGCTGAACTAAGCAACAGCCATTCTGGAACGATTGGCGTCCGTTCATAAGACGCCAGAGGAAATAATAGTGATTGATCGGGACGCGGCGGTACCGCTCTACCACCAGATTTACCTTCAACTTCGAGACGAGATCCTGAGCGGTCAGCGTCCCTTCCACAGCGCGCTTCCGACCGAGCAGGAGCTTTCCGACATCTACTCGGTGTCGCGCATCACGGCGCGGAGAGTATTGACTGAACTTGCGCAGCAGCACTTTGTGGAGCGTAAGCGGCGGTTGGGAACCCGGGTCATCTTCGAGTCTCCTACCAAGCCGATGGAAGCCAATATCGACCAGGCGGTGGACTCGCTGCTCGCCTTCGGTCGCAGGACCACGGTCAATGTGATCGAGGTGGCAACCGAGTCGCCGCCGCTCGCGGTCGCCGCCGCTTTGAAAGTGGGTCCGGACGAGAAGGTCGTGCGTGCGGTGAGGGTGCGTAGCTTGGAAGGGTCACCGCTAGGCTATATCGTCAGTTACGTTCCGGCCGCCCTGGCGGACGTCATCACGGCCAAGGCGCTGGCCCGCGCACCGATCCTCAAGATTCTGGAAGAAGCGGGGCACAAGGCGGAGCACGCCGAGCAGACGATCAGCGCGATGCAGGCGGACGGCGTGATCTCGCAAGCGCTGGAGATTGAGGCGCGTGCCGCGCTGCTACGGATCACGCGCACCAGCTACGACGGCGCAAAGACACCTTTCCTGCTGACGTTCGCACATTATCGAGCGGACAAGTTCACCATCCGGCTCGATCTTCAGCATCTGGGCAGCACCGTCACGCCCACTTTGGTGCCGGATGTAAGCTGAGGGGCGTGACAAGGCTTTTAATTGATATATAGAAGATACAAATGAACCGTCAGCTGGGCCGCGTGGCTGGGCTGAGCAAGCGGAGTATCTTCGTGAAAGCATTTGAGATTGGCGAGCAGAATGGCCTCGAATCGCTGACCGCAACGGCCCGGCCGGACCCCGTTGCCGGCCCCGGTCAAGCCGTGATCGCGCCGCGCCTCATCAGCCTCAATAATCGCGATCTACAGATCATTCGGGGGGCGTATGGCGCCAAGAAGCCGACCGGGCGCGTGCCCGTGTCCGAGGGCGTGGGAGACATCGTCGCCGTTGGTGAAGGTGTCACCACCGTAAAGCCTGGGGATCGCGTGATCAGCCCGCACTTTGTGAACTGGGCCGGTGGTGACTTCGGCTATCACGCCTTCGGGTTTGATGTCGGGGTGACGAACGATGGCTGGCTGGCCGAGAAGGTGGTGCTGCCAGCGACCGCCCTAATTCGCGTTCCTGAGGCAATTTCCGACGAAAGCGCGGCGGCCCTGCCGTCGGCCGGGCTCACGGCCTGGAATGCGCTGGTGGAAGTTGGCAAGGTCAAGGCCGGCGACCTCGTACTGTGTCTCGGCACTGGCGGCGTGGCGATCTATGCTCTCAAGATCGCGAAGGCTAACGGCGCGCGGGTCGCGATCACCTCGTCCAGCGACGAGAAGCTGGGGCTGGCGCGCCAGCTCGGTGCCGATATCACTATCAACTACAAGACGCACCCCGAGTGGGCGGCCGAACTGATGGCGCAGACCGGCAACTCCGGCGCGGATATCGTGGTGGAGACGGGTGGTCAGGGCACGCTGGGGCAGTCGATTGCCGCTGCGGCGGTAAACGGTCGCATCGTCATCATCGGCGTCACGGCCGGGCAGGGCATGTCGGTACCGGGCTACGGCACCATCATCGGCAAGAACCTGACGCTCAAGGGCATTGCTAACGGTAGCCGCGAAATGCTGCTGAAGCTGGTCCGCGCGGTCGAGGCGAACAATATCGAGGCCATCGTCAACAAGACCTTTCCATTCGACGAGGCGCCTGCCGCTTATGCCTACTTCGCGGCGGCGGAGCATGTTGGCAAGGTCATGATCTCGCTTCGATGAGACACGCCTCGGACCGGCTCGTCGCCCATGCGTTGAGCGTGTCGTGGACGGATCTTCCGCCGGGCGCCAAGCGCGCGGCGCGCAACTTCCTGCACGACAGCATTGCGGTCGGTATCGCAGGCCGCAATGCCGCGCTCGCCGACGCGGCGTTTGGCGCCGCTCGGATCTGGAGCGGGCAGGGCGGCAACGGGTTGGTGCTTGGCCGGCCCGGTGAGCGGCTTACCACGCCTAACGCGGCCTTCGCCAACGCTTACCAGATCCACGCGCAGGAATATGACTGCGTGCACGAGCCCGCCGTCGCGCATCCGATGGCTAGCGTGCTTGCGGTGCTCCTCGCCGAAGCCGACCGTGCGCCGGTGAGTGGTGCCGATTTTCTGGCCGGCATCGTTGCCGGTGTCGATATCGTGGCGACCCTCGGGGTGGCGGTCAAATCGCCGCTCAAGTTCTTTCGCCCGGCTACGGCGGGTGTTTTCGGGTCGATCGGCGGGCTGAGCCGTATGCGGCGCCTGTCTCCCGGCGTGGCGGGCAACGCATTCGGTTATGGCCTCGCGTTCGCCAGCGGCACGATGCAGGCGCATGTCGAGGGCAAGCCCGCGCTCGCCATCCAGGTCGCTGGCGCCGCCCGCTCCGCGATTGAAGCCGCCGACTTGGCCCGCGCCGGATTCGAGGGACCGCAGGGCTCAATCGATGGTCCGTTCGGGTATTTCTCGCTGTTCGAGGATGAGGCGGAACTGGAGCCAGTCTTAGCTGAGCTCGGCGCACGTCACCGGATCGAGGAAGTGAGCTGGAAGCCGTTCCCCACCGGGCGCGCGGCGCACGGCGCGATCATCGCATTGCGCAGCCTGATGGAACGGGACGGCCTGACGGCCGACAAACTCCAATCCTTCACCTATCGCGCGCCACCGCTGATCCACCGCCTCGTCGGGCGCAGACCGTTCGCGGGCATGAGCGTTGCCTATGCGCGGCTGTGCTTTGCCTGGCTTGGAGCGGTTGTGCTGACGCGCGGCACGATTGATCTGGAGGATTTCGCGCCCGAACGCCTGTCAGATCCCGAACTGCTGGCCCTCGCCGAGCGGATCGTGGTTGAAATCGACGACAATGGCGATCCGGCCGCTTTCGTCCCCGCAATCGGAACCGCGGCGCTGGTGGATGGCACGATCGTCAGCGAAGCGGTGTCACGCCAGTTCGGCTCACCGGAGTGGCCGTTGAGCCGGGAGGAGCACTTGGCTAAAGCGCGGCGCTGTCTGGCATTCGGCGGGCGGGCGCAGGCGCACACCGGTCTGATCGACCTGATCGAACGCTTCGACGAACTGGACGATGTCGCGCTCGCGCTGGCCTCCGTGATCGAGTGAGCCCCTCCCGCACGGGGAAGGGCTCATCGCGTCAATGCGGCTCTTCGCCGCCCGACACGTTCATCGACTCCGCGGTGATGTAGCACGCGCCGTCCTGGCACAGGAACGCGACAGCGTTGGCGGTATCCTCCGGCAGGCCCGGACGGCCCATCGGAATGCGACCGGCCATGTCTGCCATGTACTGCTCGATCGTCTTGCCCTGCTTTTCGGCGAAATATTGGTTTTGCCAGGCGCCGAGCCCCGTCGTCACATGATTTGGGCAGACGTTGTTCACGGTGATCCCGTGAGCGCCCAGTTCCGTCGCGGCGGAGCGGACCAGACCGACCAACCCATGTTTGGACGCGGTGTAGGCCTGCATATTCGGAAAGCCGCTCTTAGCCGCCTGACTCGCAATGTTGACGATCCGTCCGCCGCGACCTTGCGCCACCATGCGCTGGGCGGCGGCCTGCATGCCAAAGAACGCGCCGCTCAGGTTGACGTCGATCACCGCGGACCACTCGTCTTCCGAGACATCCAGCAGCGGCTTGACGATGTAGCCGATGCCGGCATTGTTGACCCAGATGTCGAGGCTGCCATGCGTGGCGACCGCGTGATCGGCTAGTGCTTGCACTTCATCCCGGCGGCGCATGTCACAGGATTTTGCCGAGACCGCGACGCCCTTGGCCCGGATGGCGGCTGCGATCTCTTCCATCTCCGACGACAGGCCGATCATGCTGTCGGGGGTGGCCGCGTCGCGCGAGGCGCCGATGTCGGACAGCACGATGTTGGCGCCGTCCTCGGCGAGGCGCAGCGCGATTGCCTCACCCAAGCCGCCCTTGCGGCCCGAACCGGTGATGACGGCAGTCCTGCCAGCGAGCGGCCCGCTCATGCAGGCTCTCCGGTAACTTGACGGGTGAGAATGAAGGTCGGCGTCGACCACTCGTTGAACTCGGCGGCGATGCGGCCCATCGTTTCGGTCGACGCCTCCTGGCCGAACAGGTCCATGTCGTTGATATCGAGAATTTCGACATAGTCGTACGGCGGCTTGGCGTCACTTCCGAGCAGACCGGTGGACTGGAACAGGGTGAAGCCATCGATCGACTTGAGCGCGTTGACCGTGGGCAGGTCGGTGGTCAGCGCCCAACGCTCGTAATCCGCGGCGCTCTTACCGGGCTTGAGGTTCACCAATACGATAATCCGAGTCATACCTGCTTCATCCTCTTGGCATTCAGGAACTGTGGTGTCATATTGTTATAAAGATATACCAAACCTAAGGAAAGCGGCATCTCGATATGACACTCTCCAATTTGCCTTCCGCCCAGCCTTATGACGGCCCACCCGATTACCGCGTGGTTGGCCGTCACGCGGTGTTCCCGCAGACCAGCCATGACGAGATCGAGCGGATCAACTTCCTGGCGCAAATGAACCGTCACCTTTCGGCCCGCGTTGTTCCAGGCGTGAAGGCGGCGTACGAAAACGAGGTCGCGCCCGCCTTCACCAAGGTGCACGGCCGCCCAATCGCCGACCGGCACGAGGCACGGCGCGCTCTGCTCGAGGACGGCAGCTTTTGTCTGTGGTCGGCGATCCGTCGCATGACGATGGAGCAACGCCAACAGGCGGGCCGCTGGACCGCGATACGGCAGCGCGAGGCCTTGGCGCAGAAGGTTGCGGAACTGACGGACGGTGACGAGCGCCTGAAGCTGAACCCGAATGTGGCGATCCCACGCTATGTCTCGGCGGTGGATCACCACTGCATGCCTGGCAGTTACTACACCGAGGCGTTTCCCGGCGACGTTGCCAACGCAGCCAACTACGATCACGGCAACTTTGTCACCACGGCGGGCCTGCTCGGTAAGTTCGCCGATGGCGGCGGGCACGCCGTGGTCAAGTGGATGAAGCGCAACTACCCCGACTTCAAGCCCGCCACGATCCTGGAGATCGGCGGCACCGTCGGCCATTCCGGTTTGCCGATCGCGCAGGCCTATCCGGAAGCGGAGATGACCATCGTCGATCTTGGCGCTCCGGTGCTTCGCTATGGTTTGGCGCGCGCCAAGTCGTTGGGCGTCGAGAACGTCAGCTTCGTGCAGGCTAGCGGCGAGGATCTGGCGATCTTCCCGGATGCTAGCTTCGACTGGATTCAGACCACGATGTTCCTGCACGAACTGTCAAGCACAGCGCTCGACAACATTCTGCGCGAGACTCGCCGCTTGCTGAAGCCGGGTGGCATCGTCCTGCATGTCGAGCAGCCGCAATACACGCCGGACATGCCGCTATTCGAGCAGACGATGCGTGATTGGGATGCGTTCTACAACAATGAGCCGTTCTGGAGCCGCATGCACGAACTCGACCTCGACCAGCACATGGTCGCTGCCGGGTTCGGGGCCGACACGCTGATCCACGGGGGCGTGACGGCCGTCGTCGACAAGGACCTGTTTCCCGACGCCGCTGACGACGAGACCGAGGACTATGGTCGCAAGGCGGCCTGGCACGTTATTGGGGCGAGCATCTGATGAGCGTGAACGACGCATTGGCCGAAGCCGGCGCCAAAGCCGCCGGCAAGCGCCCGTATTTCCTGGACGAAGAAGTGGAGGCGGTGCTCGCCATCACAATGGCCGCCGTGCAGGAGCTCGCCGTCGCCCGGCAACGGATCGATACGCTGGAGCGCCTGCTGGAAGGCAAGGGCGTGCTCAGCCGGTCCGAGATCGAGACGTATGCGCCCGATCCTTCCGCCGCGATCGAGCGTGCCCTGTCGAACCAGGAGTACATCGCCCGCGTGCTGCGCATCGTGCAGCAGCGCAACGAAGCCAACCAGGCGGTTGGCGACATCGCTTCGGAGGCGGTCGGCAGCGAACTCGGCGCGCGTTCGTGAGCGAAGCGGAAGAGTTCGACTTCTCGGTTCCGGTGCTGATTGCCGGGGCCGGCGCCTGCGGTGCGGTGGCGGCGCTCGCCGCGTTCGATGCAGGCGTGACGCCCTTGGTGATCGAGCGGGATGACCGCCCCGGCGGCTCCACTGGCATGTCGCAAGGCCTGTTCTGCGCGGCGGGCACGCAGTCGCAGCGCGAGCATGGCATTGAGGACAATGCCGATCTCTTCTTCGCCGATATTATCGAAAAAGCACGAGGGCAAACCGACCCGGTGATTGCCCGCGCCCTAGCCGATCACAGCGGGGCGACGCTGGAGTGGCTGCGCGAGGCGCACGGGTTGCCTTGGGAACTCGACCTGCGGTTTCGCGCCTCCTACGGCAACAGCCGCCAGCGGCTCCACGGCTGGCCAGGCAACAGCGGTGCCGAGATGGTGCAGCTGCTGCACCGGCGCATGAGCGATGCCGGGATCGACGTGCTGATGGAGGCCAGGCTGGTCGATATCTACGCGCGCGACGACCGGATACTCGGCGTGGCGATCGAGCGGGCGGACGGAGCAATCGAAAAGATCGGTTGCGACGCGCTGATCCTGGCGTGCGGCGGCTTTGGCGCCAACCGCGAAATGACCAATCGGTACATGCCGGAAACGGCGACGCTCAAGTACAATGGGCACGAGGGTAGCCAGGGCGAGGCGATCGTCGTGGCGCAGCGGCTGGGCGCGGTATTGGCCGATATGGGCAGTTACCAGGGCTATGCCATGCTTACCGATCCGCAGGGCATTTCGGTTCCGCCACCGGTACTGATCGAAGGCGGAGTCATCGTCAACAAATTGGGCGAACGCTTTACCGACGAATCGGCCGACATCGCCGGGATGGTTCACCCGCTGGCACGGCAACCCGATGGCTTGGGTTGGGTGATCTACGACACTCGAATCGAGGAGCGCTGTGCGGCAATCCCGGAACTGGCGCAGCTCATGGCCCTGAACGCGCCAAAGATCGCGGATGACCTCGATGCGCTCGCCGTGCTGACCGGCACCGAGTCATCGCGGCTTCACGAAGCAATCGAAGGGGCGCAGCGCGCAGCCCAGGCGGGAGCAAGGGACCATTTCGGTCGGTCATGGTCGAGCGATCGTCCACCTTCCGAGCCATACCGGGCACTCAAGGTCACCGGCGCGCTTTACCATACGCAGGGTGGCCTGCAGATCGATGGGGCCGCGCGCGTTTTGCGGGACGATGGCACGCCATTCGCAAACCTTTTCGCGGGCGGCGGCTCGGCGCGATCAGTGTCTGGACCGTCCTCATGGGGCTATCTGCCCGCCATGGGCCTCACCACCGCAGTGGTGCTGGGTCGCCTTGCTGGCCAGAGCGCAGCGAGAGCCAGCGTAACCTGACCGAAGCGGGAGTCGATCTCATTTCGAAGCGCTTGCAACGACCGATTTATATGTCATAACTATAGTACATATTCGCGTCGCCACAACTTCAGGGTGAATCATGCAACAGCACGAACTGCCGACAGAGCTATCGAGAACGGATAACCTGCAGGGCTGGTTGGCGGTAATCGTGGGGGACGACAACATTCGCTCCGACGAGGCATCCCGACGGCTGCATAGCGAGGATATCTGGAACCCGGTGGGCCCGGTTGTCGCTCTCATCGCAGCACCCGGCTCGGTCGAAGAGCTTGCCGCCGTGGTCGCTGCCACTCGCGCTGCCGGCTATGCTATAGCACCGCGTGGTGCCGGCATGAGCTACACCGGGGGGTATGTGCCCGCAACGGACCGAACGGTCTCGCTCGACATGTCGCGCATGGACAAAATCGTGCGGATCAGCCGTGAAGACATGACCGTTACCGTACAAGCAGGCGTGACGTGGAAGGGCATGAACGAAGCGCTTGCGCCGCTGGGCCTGCGAACGCCGTTCTGGGGGCCGATGTCGGGCCTCAGTTCCACCGTTGGCGGGGGGATTTCGCAACTCAATGCCATGTTCGGTGCAGGCCATTATGGCACTTCCAGCGAGAGCGTCGTCGCGCTGACGGTGGTCGCTTCCGACGGATCGGTGATCCGCACCGGCGCGCGGGGGCCGGGCGGTGAGACGCCGTTCTATCGCCACTTCGGCCCTGATCTGACCGGCATCTTCTGCGGCGATTGCGGCACGCTGGGGATCAAGGCCGAGATCACCCTGCGCCTCATCACGATGCCCGCATTCGAGGATCATGCCTCGTTCTCGTTCCCGAGCGGCGAGACGCTGCTGGAGGCGATGGCCGAAGTCGCACGCCAGGGCCTTGCGGCCGAGACATGCGCTTTCGATCCGGGGCTGACCATGGTGCGCATGAAACGCGCCTCTCTCACCGCCGACGTGAAAACGCTGAGCGCGGTCGTTGCCAAGGAGAAGAACTTCGGCAAAGGCATCCTGGCCGCGGCCAAGATCGCCATGGGGGGACGCAACTTCATCGCGCCCACCGACTACCCGCTCCACGTAATTTGCGAGGGCCGTTCGAAGGCGGCGGTCGACCACGACATGGCGGCAGTGCGCAAGATCGCGACGCAGTTTGGTGGGGCCGAGATCGAGAACAGCATCGCCAAAGTCATTCGCGCAATGCCGTTCCCGGCGCTCAACTCGATGGTCGGCCCGACCGGCGAAGCCTGGGTGCCGATCCATGGCGTTTGCTCGTTGTCGACTTCGCGGCAGATCTTCGATGAGATCCAGATGCTCTATGCCGAGCGAAAGGCGGAGATGGACGCGCACGGCATCCACACCGGATTCCTGTTCACTACCATGGCAAGCAATGCGATCGTGCTGGAGCCGGTGTTCTTCTGGCCCCAGGGTTGGCGTCCGGTTCATGAGTCCGCCGTCGAGCCGGCGCACCTCGGCCGCTTGCAGCAGCGCCCGCAGAACGAGGAAGCGACCGCACTGGTCACATCTCTCCGCAACGCGGTGGTGGCGATTTTTGAGCGATACGGCACCGGACATTTCCAGATCGGGCGCACCTATCCCTACCGGGAGAGCCGGGACACCATGTCCAAAGCGCTGCTCGACGGAATTAAGGCGATCATGGACCCCGATGGCATGATCAACCCCGGCGTGCTCGGTTTCCCGGCAGGGGGCGACGCATGAGCGGCACGTATCGCGCGATCCAGCTTCAGCGTTTCGCCGAAAGTTTCCGCGCCGCGACGGAAATCGTGACGCTCGATCTGACCGACCCGGCTCCCGGCCAGGTGCTGGTGCGTAATCATTATTGTGGCATCAACGGCATCTTCGACACGCAGATTGCCCGCAATGCGGTGGACTACGTGAAGATCGGCCTGCCGACGCTGACCGGGGTCGAGGCCATAGGCGTCATCGTAGCCGTCGGCGAGGGTGTGGCAGACTTCGCGGTTGGGGATGCCGTCGTAACGACGCGCTTTCCCGGCGGGTATCGTGAATGGAATCTGGCCGATCAGGGCCATTTCGTGAAGGTGCCGGAACTCGCACCCGAGTGGCTGGCGCTGGCCTCGACCGGCGTCTCGGCTGCGATGGCGCTCGAGTATATCGGCGCGGTGGAGGACGGCGAAACGGTCGCCATTTCGGCCGCGGCGGGCGGGCTGGGCCACTTCATGGTGCAGCTTGCGGCGCAGCGTGGCTGCCACGTCGTTGCCGTCTGTGGTGGTTCCGACAAGGCCGCGTTCGCGCGCGATCTCGGCGCGGCTCGGGTGATCGACTATCGCTCGGAGTCCGTGACCGATATTCTCGCGGTCGAATACCCGGACAAGCTGGACGTAGCGATCGATACGGTAAGCGGCACGATCTTTGACGCGTTTCTCAAGAACGTGGCGCCGCATGGGCGCGTGGTGGTCGGCGGCGCGGCGGCAGACCTCGAGGGCCGGCCCGAGATCGTGACGCAACCGCGGATCGCGCATAGCCTCTATTACAAGGGCGCCTCGGTGCGCGGCTTTATGAACGGACTGCTGACCGAACAATGGCCGGCAGCACGCGAGCGCGTGTTCTCGGCTTACAGTTCCGGTGATCTCAAGGTCCGTTTCGACGATCGTAAGTTCACCGGGTTGGAAGGCATTTTCGACGGAATTGAGCGCCTCCTTTCCGGCCAGTCGATCGGCAAGGTCATCGTGGACCTGCGCCCGTGACACTGACTCACGTCATGAACCAAGGCGGCGCGACCATTTCCTCTTCCATTTCAGTCATTCGCAAGGATCGCCCATGGCTTATCGGCTAGGTGTTGATGTCGGTGGTACGTTCACCGACCTGTTGCTGTTCAAGGAAGATACCGGTGCCTTCTGGCGCCACAAGACGCCGTCTACTCCGCACGACAGTTCCGAGGGTATCCTCAACGGACTGAACGCGGTGTGCGAGAAGGCAGGTATCATCCCCGCCGACATCGAGGTGTTCCTGCACGGCACGACGGTTGCCACCAACGCCGTACTGGAGGGCAAGGGCGCCCGCGTCGGCTTGATCGTGACGCAGGGATATCGCCAGGTCATGCAGATCGCCCGCAGCTTCGTGCCGGGCGGGCTCGCCGGCTGGATCGTCTGGCCCAAGCCCGCGCCGATGGCCGCGCTGGAAGACACCGTCGAGATCAAGGGGCGCATGACAGCGCGAGGGGAGGAACTGCGCCCGATCGACGACGAAGACATTCGCGCGGCATTGCGCAAGCTAAAGGCGCAGGGCGTCGAGGCGCTGACGGTCAGCTTGATGAACGCGTACCTGAACGGCGTGCATGAGGCGCGCGTCGGTGAGCTCGCGGCTGAGATCATGCCGGACATTCCGGTCTCGCTCAGCCACATCGTCCTGCCCGAAATGCAGGAGTACGAACGAACCCTGACGACTGTTGCCAATGCGGCCGTCCGCCCCGCGGTGGGACGCTATGTGCGTAGCTTGCGCAATCAGCTCCGAAATGCAGGGATGGCCGGCAAGCTGTCGCTGTTGCGTTCGGACGGCGGGTTGATGACGTCCGAGAAGTCGGAAGAGCATCCGGTCTCGCTGCTGATGTCGGGTCCGGCAGGCGGCGTCACCGGAGCGATCTGGGTCGGTAAGAACAGTGGCATCCGCAACATACTGACGCTCGACGTCGGCGGTACTTCGACCGATGTCGCGCTGATCGAAAACCTGGAAGCGCGCCGCGTACGCACAACCGAAGTCGGCCATCTTGCGGTGCGCGCCTCCGCGCTGGACGTGAAGACGGTGGGCGCGGGTGGCGGATCGATCGCCTATGTGCCTGAGTTGACCGGTGCGCTGCGGGTCGGTCCGCAGTCTGCCGGCGCGGTGCCGGGTCCGGTGGCTTACGGCAAGGGCGGCACCCTGCCTACCGTGACCGACGCCAACGTGGTGCTGGGCTACCTGCCCGAAGCGCTGCTCGGCGGCACCTTCAAGCTCGACCGCGAGGGCTCGATCAAGGCCGTGCAGGGCATTGCCGATGCGCTCAAGATCGACCTGTACGCTGCCGCGCGCGGCATCATCGACATTGTCAACGAGAACATGTTCGGCGCGCTGCGCATGATCTCGGTTCAGCAAGGCTATGACCCGCGCGACTTCGCGCTGATGGGCTTTGGCGGCGCTGGCCCGCTCCACGTAAACGCGGTCGCGCGCCTGATGGGGAGCTGGCCGGCGGTCTCGCCCGTCTCCCCCGGCGTGCTGTGCGCGCTCGGCGATGCGACGACGCGGATGCGAACCGAGACCGCGCGCTCGTTCTCGACCCTAGCGTCGAAGACTACGGCGGATGCGCTGCTCGCCGTGCTGGCCGAAATGGAGCAGCAGATCCGCGAGGAACTCCGTGCAGAGGGCGTGGCCGAGAGCGACATCGACGTCGTGTTCGAAGTCGACGTGCGCTATTCGGGACAGGCGTTCGAAGTTCCGATGGAAGTTACCATCGACCAGCTCGGCGAGAAGGGTATCGCCGCCCTGACCGAGCGCTTCGACGACGAACATCGCCGCCTGTTCACCTTCAACATGGATAGCGAGCACGAGATCGTGAACTTGCGTGCGGTGGCGCTGGGCCAGGCGCTCGATCTGCCGGCAGCGCGCTTGCCCGAAGGCAACGGCGATCCATCTGAAGCCAAAGTGCGCGACCACCAGCTCTACATGGACGGCCGCATGCAGCCAGCGGTGATCTACGATCGCGCCAAGCTGAAGGCCAAGGACGTTATCACGGGGCCGGCCATCGTCATCGAAATGGATTCCACCACGCTGATCGAAGCCGATTGCGTGGCCACCGTCGATGGCGTGGGCAACATCCTCATCACTCTCGCCGACGCCTGATCGAAGGACGCCAAGATGCCCGCACGGATCATCCAGACCAACGAAGCGGCCTTCGAGAAGAAGGTCATCGACCCCGTTACCCTAGACATCATCGAGAATGCGCTGCGCAATGCCCGCGTCGAGATGGACGCCACGCTGGTGCGCACGGCGATGTCGCCGGGCATTCGCGAGCAGGGTGACGCCTTTCCGCTGATCGCCGACCACAAGGGGCGTATGATCGTCGGCCAGTTCGGGTCATACATCGGCCCGTTCCTCGACGGCTATGAAGGCACCGTGGAAGAGGGCGATCTCATCATGCTGTCCGATCCATATTCGGTCGGCGGCGCGGTCAGCCACAGCAACGACTGGCTGGTGCTGCTGCCGGTGTTCAAGGACGGACGTCTGATCGCCTATACCTCGATGTTCGGCCACCAGTCCGACATCGGCGGCATGGTCGCCGGCTCGATGCCGATCGTCGCGACCTCGATCTTCCAGGAGGGGGTCCGCATCCCGCCGGTAAAGATCTACAAGCAAGGCGTTTACAACGAAGACGTCATCAAGCTCATCATGCATCAGGTCCGCACGCCGGATTGGTGCAAGGCCGATCTCAATGCGCTGATCGCCTCGTGCCGCGTGGCCTCGCGCCGGGTGATCGAGATGGCCGGCCGCTTCGGCGACGATGTGTTCGTCTCCGCTTGCGAAGAACTGCTGGCGCGCAACCACAAGGCGATGAGCCAGCTGATCGACACTGCCATCAGCGAAGAGAAGGTAAGCTTCGAGGATTATATCTGCGACGACGGTATGGGGTACGGACCATACAAGATCAAATGCACGATGTGGCGCGAGAATGGCCGGGTGGTCCTGGATTTTGACGGCACAGACCCGCAATCTAAGGCCTCGATCAACTTTTTTCTGAATGAAAACATGATGCGCATGTTCTTCGGAATCTACATGATCATGGTATTCGACCCGCAGATATTGTTTAACGACGGGTATTACGACCTGATCGATGTTCGCATTCCGGAAGGCTCGCTGCTCAAGCCGCGCTTCCCGGCGGCGCTGTCCGGCCGCACCCACGCGCTGGGCCGCATGTTCGACATTCTGGGCGGTCTGCTCGGCCAGAAGACGCCTGAGTTCCTCACGGCGGCGGGTTTCTCGTCCAGCCCGCATTTGTTCTATTCCGGGTTCGACAAGGCCGGCGAATACTTCCAATTGTTCCAGATCGGTTTTGGCGGCATTCCCGGCCGCCCGTTGGGTGACGGACCGGATGGTCACTCGCTGTTCCCCAACTTCACCAACGTACCCAACGAGTTCCTCGAACGATACTTCCCGCTGGTGATCGAGCGCTACGAAACCGTCGCGGACTCTGGCGGTGCCGGATTGCATCGCGGCGGCAACGGCATCCTGATGTCGTATCGGTTCCTCGAAAATGGCAAGATCGCGATCCACGACGACCGCTGGTTCGTGCCTCCCTGGGGCGTCAACGGCGGCGCGCCGGGAGCGCGAGCGCGCAAGATCTTGGAGAAACCCGATGGTTCGCAGACCATCGTCGGCAACAAGATTGAGGACCTGGAGGTCGAGGCGAACGATGTGCTGCACTTCATCACCTGGGGCGGTGGCGGCTGGGGTGATCCCTTCGATCGCGATCCGGCTCTGGTGGCCAAGGAGATCGAGCAGGGGCTGGTAACGATCGAGGGCGCGAAGGCCTATGGCGTGGTGATCGCAGTTGACGGCACCGTCAATGACCCGGCCACCCGAGCGCTTCGCGACCAACTGCGCAATGAGCGTGGCGAAGTCTCGGTGTTTGACTTTGGCCCCGACATCGAAACTCTGCGCCGACAGTGCGAAGATGAAACCGGTCTACCTGCTCCGCGTGCGCCGCAATGGGACATCTACGCCGAGGCGGCGGAGTAGCTGAGAAGCCCGAAAGACCGGGAACTTTGTTGCCTGTCGGCGTTCGTCAAGCGGGGGAGGCCGTCACTCGACGCAAGGCGATGGTTGAGGCGGTTGCTGGAGAGCTCGGTCGCAATCGGATGAACGTCAGGGTGGGAGCTTCACCATCTCTATTTTGGCATGTTCGGCGCGCGCGCCTTCTCGGCAATCATCAATCCATCGCAGGGACGCATTATTAGAAGTGGGATTCGCCGGATGCCGGTCGGTGATACTGGGCGAGGCTCGCGTTCCGGGAATACGAATGTCCTGCACAGTGTCCATCGAGGCGCGCTATCTCGGCGCACGCAAGGCGCTGATCGCGCAGCCAGTACCGCTCATGTTTTGAAAAGGAGTTTTCCGTGGGTTTGTCATTAAGGGATCCGTCGCTCCTGAAGGATCAATGCTTCATCGGCGGCACCTGGATTGGGGTGCCCGAAGTTGATGTCACAGATCCGGCGAGCGGCGAGAAGATCGCCGCGGTGCCGAACTTCGCGGCCCGCGAAACGCGGCAAGCCATCGAGACCGCAGACAGGGCGCTGCCCGAATGGCGCAGCCGCACGGCGGCACAGCGATCAGCGATATTGCGGCGGTGGTTCGAGGCAATTGTCGACGCCACCGAAGACCTGGCGCTCATTCTGAGCAGTGAGCAAGGTAAGCCGATCGCCGAAGCTCGTAGTGAAATCACCTATGCCGCCAGCTTCATCGAATGGTTCGCAGAAGAAGGGAAAAGAACCTATGGCGAGGTCATCCCAAGCCCGCGCGCCGACGCGCGGATCGTCGTGATCCAGCAGCCGATCGGTGTGACAGCCGCAATCACACCCTGGAATTTCCCGGCAGCCATGATCACGCGCAAGGCGGGACCAGCACTGGCGGCAGGGTGCACGATGGTGCTGAAACCGGCGATGCAGACGCCGTTGACGGCATTGGCGCTGGCCGCGCTCGCGCAGCGCAGTGGTATCCCGGATGGTGTATTCAACGTCGTGACGGGACGCGCACGTGATATCGGCGGCGAACTGACGTCCAACCCCACGGTGCGCAAGATCAGCTTTACCGGATCGACCGAGGTTGGCCGCCTGTTGCTTCAACAGGGCGCTGCAACGGTGAAAAAGATGTCGATGGAACTTGGAGGGAATGCCCCCTTTATCGTGTTCGATGACGCGGACATCGACGCCGCCGTCGAAGGTGCGATGCTGTCGAAATATCGCAACAGCGGCCAAACGTGTGTTTGTGTGAACCGGATATATGTTCAGCGCAGCGTCTTGGACGAATTCGTGGCGAAATTGGCGAAGGCTGCCGCAGGCTTGCGTGTCGGGCGCGGAACCGATGCTGGTGTAACACAAGGTCCGCTGATCGACGCTGCAGCGGTGAGCAAGGTCGAAGAGCATGTAGCCGACGCGCTGGCGAAAGGCGCAAAACTCGCGTTGGGCGGCAAACGGCATACTCTGGGCGGGACTTTCTTCGAACCGACGGTGCTGGTGGACTGTTCCGCAGATATGCTCGTCGCGCATGAGGAAACGTTCGGACCGGTAGCATCCATCTTCGCTTTCGACGAGGAAGAGGAGGCGCTGCGGCTTGCCAATGCTAGCGAGTTCGGGCTGGCCGGGTATTTTTACAGTCGGGATATCGGCCGGGTGTGGCGTGTCGCCGAGGCCCTCGAATGCGGGATGGTCGGCATCAACACCGGGTTGATTTCGAACGAGGTCTCGCCTTTCGGAGGAATCAAGCAATCCGGCATAGGGCGAGAGGGGGCGTCACATGGCATCTCCGAATATCTCGAGGTGAAATACCTTTGCATGGCCGGGGTCTAGATCTCGCTGCGTGCAATATTCAATCTGCTCATGAGATCCGCTTGATATCGGTTGCCAGAACGTACCGAACACGAGGTATTTAATGTCGTACCGCTTTATTATTTATTCTCTTTTTCCTCTAATGTTGGCCGCTCCAGGTTTTTCCAGGACATTAGAGGTGAAGATGAAAACCGCTGGAGCCGCCGGTATGATGGTCTTCGAACCGGCCTTCATTCAGGCATCGCCCGGGGACACGGTGCGCTTTGTTCCCACGGATCCGAGCCACAACGCGCAGACTATCGACGCCATGTGGCCAGCCGGCGTGCCACCGATTATAGGGTCGGTGAATAAAGCGGTCGATATCAAAGTCACGAAAGCCGGTCTTTATGGCATCAAATGCAAACCGCACTTCGCGATGGGAATGGTTGCGTTGATCAAGGTGGGGGCTGGGCCGTCGCCAAACGCTGCGGTGGCAAACAGCGTCAAACTTCCACCTTTGGCCGCCAAGCGTATGGCGCCAATGCTCGCGAAGGCGAAGTAAGTCTCGTCAGCGATGAGCGACGTTCGCCTGATGTTGCAGGATCATCATTGGAAGCGGCCGGCTGATAATCGCCTGTTTAGGGAGGCGGTCTTTTGGCTAGCTCAGACGGGTTCGCCGTGGCGCGATCTGCCGGTGATCTTCAGCAAGTGGAACAGCGCCTTTGTTCGATTTTCGCGCTGGTCCAAAGACGGCGTGCGGGATCATCTTTTCGCCGCCATGAAGAGCCGGATTTCGAATACGTCCTGATCGACTCCACTGTCTTCCGCGCGCATCAGCATGCGGCAGGCAAAAAAGGGATCTGAAGCTCGTGCGATGGATCGCTCGCGCCGCGGATTGGCCACATGGAGCAGAGCATGGCGAAGCGGCTGTTTTTCGTACCGTGGCAAGCAACGTCCCCGGTGGGCGTCGCGGCGCTCGAACGGTTCGCCCATGACGGCGTGGCCCACGTCGATGCGCCGTCATCTGCCGGTATCAGCGTGTAGCGCAC
This sequence comes from Sphingomonas panacis, assembly GCF_001717955.1. Classification (NCBI taxonomy): domain Bacteria; kingdom Pseudomonadati; phylum Pseudomonadota; class Alphaproteobacteria; order Sphingomonadales; family Sphingomonadaceae; genus Sphingomonas; species Sphingomonas panacis. Next base: position 3,467,051 of record NZ_CP014168.1, on the reverse strand, counting down.
GGCATGCATTTGCATGTCGTTCATACCACCCGGTTCCGCGGGGTTGGGAAGCGCGCCAGATAAAGGCGGCCATTACCGCGCCGTCTGCGCCGTGCTCCTCGAGCAGAGTCACGCACGTCGCCCATCATGGCCGCTTATGTGTGTTCTCAATGAAGAGGGGCTGTCGGATCGGACCGGCTCCCGCGACGCGTGCCATCCCCGAAGCGCGCGTAGAGCGTGGGTAGGGCGAACAGGGTTAGCAATGTCGCCGTGATCAGGCCACCGATCACGACCGTCGCCAACGGCTTCTGCACCTCGGCGCCGGCACCATGACCGAGTGCCATCGGAACGAAGCCAAGGCTCGCGACCAGCGCGGTCATGGCGACAGGGCGGAACCTCGCGAGCGCTCCCTCATGCGCAGCGCGAGCGCGATCCATTCCCTTCGCCAGCAGGTCATGGATCGAGGTCACCATCACCAAGCCGTTGAGGACGGAGATGCCGGACAGAGCGATGAACCCGACCGCTGCCGAAACCGAAAAGGGCATGCCGCGCAGGAACAGCCCGAGTACCCCGCCGACCAGCGCCAGCGGCACCCCAGTAAACACGATGATCGCGTCACGCACGGAGCCGAGCGCGCCGTACAGCAGCAACAGGATGACGACGAAGCATATCGGCACAACCAGCGCGAGGCGGTCGCGCGCGGACTCGAGGTTCTCGAACTGCCCACCCCATTCGATGTACGTGCCGGGCGGCATCTTTACCTGAGCATCAATGGCGGCTCTGGCGTCGGCGACCACGCCGGCGACGTCCCGATCACGGACGTTGGCCTGGACCACCACGCGGCGTTTTCCGTTCTCGCGGCTGATCTGGTTCGGACCATCGACGACATTGATGTCTGCCACCGTCGAGAGCGGCACGAATCCACCGGCGGACGTCGGGACGGGCATCTGGGCCACCTGGGTCAGGTCCGACCGCGATGCCTCGGACAGGCGGATCACGACCGGGAAGCGGCGATCTCCCTCAAAGATCACGCCCGCCTCGCGACCGCCAATAGCCGCTGCGACGGTGTCCTGCACATCGCCGGCGGTGCCCCCGATCCGCGACATCGCCATGCGATTCGGCCTAATGTCGAGCATCGGCAAGCCCTCGGTCTGCTCGACGCGGACATCGACCGCGCCGCCTGTCTTGCGCAATATGTCGGCGATATGAGCAGCCGCCGCGTTCATGCCGCCGAAATCGTCACCGAACACCTTCACCGCGATGTCGCCGCGCACGCCCGCGATCAGCTCATTGAAGCGCATCTGGATCGGTTGAGTGATCTCGTAGGCATTGCCGGGCAGCGTAGAGAGGCGCGTCTCCATCCGCCTGACCAGCGCCTCTTTGCTCAATGACGGGTCCGGCCATTCGGCCCTGGGTCTAAGGATGACGAAAGTGTCTGTCGCGTTGGGCGGCATCGGATCACTGGCGATCTCGGATGTGCCGGTGCGCGAAAAGGCGAAGCGAACTTCGGGCTGGCGGGAGAGCACCTTCTCAACCTGGAACTGCATGGCCTGGCTTTGATCGACGGACGTGCCCGGAATGCGAACCGCTTGTACGAGGATATTCCCCTCGTCGAGCTGGGGGAGAAACTCCTGCCCCAGCGTCGTGAAGGCGACGCCTGCAACCGCAAGCGCGCCGAGTGCGCTGCCGAGCGTCACGCTTGGGCGTCGCATCGCGACGTCGAGCCCCGGTTCATAGCGGCGGCGCAACCACGTGAGGACGCGGCTCTCCTCCTTATCGACAGACTTGCTGAGCCACACCGCAGTCGCGGCCGGAACGAACGTCATCGAGAGGATAAAGGCGACGACCAGCGCGATGATGACGGTGAGCGCCATCGGCTCGAACATCTTGCCCTCGACGCCGGTGAAGGTGAGCAGCGGCGCATAAACGAGGATGATGATCGCCTGACCATATACCGAGGGGCGGATCATCTCGCGGGCCGAAGCCGCCACGATGGCGAGCCGATCCTCGAGAGGCATTGGGCCTTCGCGGCCGTGCTGCGCATCCCCGAGACGGCGCAGGGCATTTTCGACGATGATCACCGCGCCATCGACGATCAGGCCGAAGTCCAGCGCGCCGAGACTCATCAGGTTCGCGGACACGCCGGCCTTGAGCATGCCGATAGTGGTCAGCAGCATCGTGATCGGGATCACGAGCGCCGCGATCAGCGCGGCCCGGAAATTGCCGAGCAGAACGAAGAGCACGACGACGACAAGCACCGCACCCTCGGCGAGATTGCGCGCGACGGTCGTGATCGTCGCGTTCACGAGTTCCGTGCGGTTGAGCACTGGCTTGACCACGACGTCGATCGGCAGCGCCCGCCCGATTTCGATCAGCCGCTGGCCCACGCCTGTAGAGACTGTTCGGCTATTCTCGCCGATCCGCATCACCGCGGTGCCGACGACGACTTCATGTCCGTTCTCCGAAGCGGACCCCATCCGTAAAGCCTGACCAGTACGGACGACGGCGATCTGGCTGAGCAGGACCGGCACGCTCTCACGCGTGGCGATCACGGTGCGCGCCAGTTCATCGACATTGCGGATGCGCCCATCGGCCCGAACCGCGAGGCCCTCGCCGTTGCGATCGACGACACCTGCGCCCACGCTGGTGTTATTGCGCTCGAGCGCGGTCGCGAGATCCTGCAGCGTAATGTGCATGGCGGCCATGCGCTGGATGTCGGGCACGACCAGGTACTGCTTGGTGTATCCGCCAAGGCTGTCGATGCCGGCGAGGCCGGGCGTGCCCTTGAGCTGTGGCGTGACGATCCAGTCCTGGACCGTGCGCAGATAGGTAGCCTTGTCCGCCTCGCTGACGAGGTGATCGCCCTCAGGCGTGATGTAGCTGCCGTCCTTCTGGAGGCCCGGCTCTCCGAGCAGATGGCTGTCCTTGCCGAGTTCGCGAAACTCGACCGTCCACATGAAGATATCGCCGAGCCCGGTCGCAATCGGCCCCATTTCTGGATGTACGCCATCGGGCAGGCTCTCCTGAGCCGTCCGCAATCGCTCGGCGACCTGCTGCCGCGCGAAATAGACGTCGGTGCTCTCATCGAAAACGGCGGTGACCTGCGCGAATCCGTTGCGGCTAAGCGAGCGGGTATATTCGAGCCCCGGGATGCCCGCGAGCGCGGTCTCGACCGTGAAGGCGACCTGCTTCTCGATCTGGTCGGGGGACAGCGCCGGGGCAACGACGTTGATCTGGACCTGGTTGTTGGTGATGTCGGGGACGGCGTCGATAGGAAGGCGCTGAATGGCGAAGGCGCCGGCGAATGCCGCTGCGATGGTCAGAAACAGGACGAGCCAACGCTTCTCGACGGCAAAGGTGACGATGCGACCCAGCATGGTTCAGTCCTCGTCCCTGGCTTCGCTCTTGCCGAGTTCGGACTTGAGCGTGAACGAATTCGTGGACGCGATGCGTTCATCGCCGGTGAGGCCCGACGTGACTGTGATCGATCCCCCGTTGGTGCGCCCGAGGGTCACCGGCGTCGCCTTGAAACCGGTGGCCGTCCGCACGAAAACATAGGGCCTGCCGCTGATCATCTGCACGGCGGCGGACGGCACCGCGACGCTGCGATTGCCTGCGGCGGGGAGCAGGACCGAGACGCTGACATTCTCGCCCACGCGCCACGTCCCACCCGCATTGTCGATGCTTGCGATCACCGGCACCAGGCGCGTGGTCTCGTCAAGGATTGGGGACACCAAGGTCACGCGACCTTCCTGGTGCCGGCCTGCGGACGTCACCTCAATCCTGGCACCTGGCCTTACCCGCCCCGCGTCAGCCGGAACCAGCGACATCGTCACCGAGACCTTGGCGAGATTGGCGACACGGAACAGCTCGGCATCAGCCGGAATCTGCTGGCCGAGTGTCGCCGACCGGGCAATGACCTCGCCCGCGATCGGCGCGCGGACGGCAATCCGGTTGAGCGCACCACCATTGCCGCCGGTGGCGGAAAGCCGCTGGCGAGCAAGGCGTAGCGCTATGTTCGCCTCTATTGCAGCCGTGCGCGCGGCAACGATATCCTGCTCCGGCGACACCCGCTCGGCGAACAGGCGCTGCTCGCGCCGAAGGTTCGTGCTGGCAAGCGCGGCTCGCGCCCGGGCCGCTTCGACTTCGGCGTTCAGCGAAGCGGCCTCCCGGCTCTCGATCACCGCCAGCGTGTCGCCACGACCGACCGCCTGGCCGAGATTTCGGGTCAGCGACACGAGGCGCCCACCGATCGGCGCGGACACGACCTGCACGCCTTGCGGGTCGCCCTCGATCGTTGCCGGCAACTCGATGGCGCCGGCGACGCCGCCTACGGTGGGCCGGGTCACTTCGATGCCGGCATCGGAGATTTGCTGGCCGGACAGAACAGCGATCTGCGGATCTCCCGGAGCGGCTTTCTTTTCGCCACGGTCCTCCGTTGCCGACGTGTCGCTGGCCTTGGGCGAGCGGCCGCAGCCGCCCACAGCCAGCGCGATGGTGGCGGGCACGAGGGCGCGCAGCAAGGTAGGATTCATCGATCGTCGTCCTTGGGCGAGGGCGCGGTTGCAGCGAGACGCTCAAGCCGTGTGCGCGCGAGGTGATACACGGTGAGCGCGTCGATCGCGGCGGTCCGTGTTTGCGCAAGAGTGCGTTCTGCATCGAGCAGGTCGAGCTGACCGAATTTGCCTTCGCGGTACCCGATACGCGCAATCCGGGTGGCTTCCTGAGCGGCAACGAGCGCTGGACCGATAGCGTTCGACGCGGCCGCCTGTGCGTTCGCGAGGTCCGCCTGCGCCTGCGCAACCTGTTGCTCGGCGTCGAGCATCGCGGAACGGCGCTCGGCGTCCACCTTGTCGCGTTCCGCTGTCCTCTGCGCAATCGCGGCCGATCCGCCGTTGAAGAGCGGCAGGGGAACCGAGACCCCGAACACCGCCGCGACGCTATTGGTGGCGGGAAGCCTTCGCACCCCGGTGCTGACGGTGACGTCAGGAATACGCTGAGAGCGGGCAAGCCGAAGTTGTGCCTCCGCAGTGCGGCGGTCCGCTGTAGCTGCCGCGACCGATAGACTCGTCATTCCATCCCGTGGCTGCGGCGGACCATAGGCATCAATGCGGTCGAACCAGTCTTGATCAAGCCGACCGGAAACGGGCTGGCCTAGCCTACGTTCGAGATTCGCCCGCGCCAGCGTTGCGAGGCGCTGCGACTTCTGGACGTCCGCTTCGGCCGCGATTCGCAGGACGTCGGCACGCTGCTGCTCCAACGGCGAAGCCTTGCCGGCCTCGACCCTCACTTGGGCGGCATGCGCCGTTTCACCGGCGATGCGAGCCTGTTGGCGCGCGGCGCCGAGGCGGCGCTCGGCGGAGACGGTCTCAACATAGGCATCGGTGACGCTCTCCCGAAGGTCCGCCTCGGCAATAGCCTGGTCGATGCCGGCCCGCCCACGCTGCGATACCGCCACCGCGATCCGGGCCGGACGCTTGCCGCCAAGTTCGAGCGGTAGACCGATGCCGACCGTCTGTTTGGGAGCTTCAATGATATTGTATGCCCGGGAGCCTCCGACATTTTCAATGTCCGCACTCACGGTCGGGTTGGGGCGCAAGCCGGCGACACGCTGCCCGGCGTCGGCGGCGCGAACCCCCGCGTTGGCTGCGTCCAACGACGGCGCATTGGCGTGAGCGAGTTCGAGCGCTTGGGTGAGGGTAAGGACTGGCCCGTCCGGCGGACTACCGGATGTTTGTGCTTGCGCCGTCGAGGCGCAAGCGGTCACGGCCAGAACGGCCGCGATCACGCGATGCATGGTGGTATGCTCCTGACGTAAGGGATCAGCCGCGCGGATAGAGCCGGCGGCGGGATGTCTGCGTCAGGCTCGGGGTGGACGAAGGAGCTCGGCCGGGTCGGCTGTGGCGAGTTTCGGTGCGCGATTGCCCACAAGCGGCTGGGCAACGTGCTCACTGAGCGGCAAGCGCTCGGCTGTGGCCGGAACGCCTACGCTATGATCGTGGCAGGCTGCATGATGATGAGGATATCTTGTGTCGGCATCCGCCGGCACTTCGTCGCCGTCGCCGGCCCAATGGCCGGCATCGTCCATCTGGACCGTCCCGACCGGAGCGAAGGAGTCGATCGCATGCGCCGTCGTCTGTCCGCTGGCCGAGATGGCGAGAAGGAAGCCGAGGAAAAGCGTGGCGAGCTTATGCACGACGCCCTTATACAGGATATGGAGATGATTGTCGTGCCTCACGCTGGCCAAAACCCTCATGGGGTGGCTGACGCCCGTAAATTGACGAGTCCCGACGCAATTCCCGCCGGTGGCGTGATGTGCGACATTCTGCATGCGCAGTGGGATCGCATCGCCGTCACGACGTCAGACAGGCGATCATCGCGCCCCACGATGCCTTGCGGTCTGACGCGATCAATCGGTATCGCGAGCGAATGGACCCCATCGGAAGCCGCATCGACGAAACCGGTACGCTGATTCGCGACGGCAGCGGCTTCTATCTTCGCCGCGACCTCGGTGGTCGTTACGCACTGGAACTGCGTCGCGTGCCGGTCGACTTCGTCGAAAAGCGCGTGCGGGTGATCGGCACGCTCGTGGCCGACAATCTCGTATCGGCCGATGGCGTTGGTCCGGCTTAGCCTCCGGGCGTGGCAACTTCGACGACGCGCTGGGCCTTTCAGGCACAGTGCTTTACCGACACTTTGATCGTGATGGAGCGGAGGCGCGAGCTCTGGGTTAAGCGAAAGGGCGTCGACACGGCGCCGCGTCAGTGATTACGCCAATTCGGCGCTCGTGGAGAAGATAGATATGCAGCGCGTCACCAAAGGGGCCAACACCATCGTGCCGGCCACCATCATCCAACCGAGCGTCCTCTTTGCCGGCGGTAGCGCCGACGTGTCGGCCTACATCCTCGACGGTACCGGCAAGGTGCGCGGTGACGAGGACATGATTTTCTTCAACCAGCCCGCCACCCGGGATGGGTCGGTTTCGCTGAGCGGCGCGAACTTCACGATCGACCTTTCGAAGATCGCCGCCGATATCGAGCGCATCGCAATTTGCGCGGTTCCCGAGCAGGGCACCGTTGCCGATCTCAAGCGCATCGATCTTGAAGCACCCGGCGTCGTCGCTTTCAGTCAGGACACGGCTGGCATGAGCGAGGCCGCGGTCATCATCGGCGAATTCTATCGGCGCGGCGGCGACTGGAAGTTCCGCGCCATCGCGCAAGGCTTCAATGGCGGCCTCGCGCCGCTGTCCCGCCATTTCGGCATCGACGTTGCCGATGAACCCGCTGCGAGCGCGGCACCGGTGCCCGCGCCCTCGAAGGTCGATCTGCGCAAGCAGCGAATCGTCAGCCTCGAAAAGCGCGATCCGAAGCTCGTCAGTCTCGCCAAGGCCGCAGCGGTCAGCCTCGAGAAGAAATCGCTGTCCGGGGCAACCGCCAAGGTTGTGCTGGTGCTCGATATTTCGGGATCGATGTACGACCGGTATCAAAGCGGCGAGGTCGATCGGCTCGTCCAGCGTGTCCTCGCACTCGGCCTCAACATGGATGATGACGGTTCGATCGAGGTTTATGCCTTCGGGACGGGGGCCTACCGGATCGGCACTGCGGACATCGACACCTATCAGGATTTCGTTCCCAACATGCTCCGCACGCACGATCTTGAAGGATCCACGCATTATGGCGCGACCATCAAGATGATCCGGCAGGATTTCGCCTCGCAGCCCGACTTCGGCCGCGTTCCCGTCTATGTGATGTTCGTCACCGATGGCGATACGATGGACCGCTCGCTCACCGAGAAGCAGATCCGCGAAGCGTCGTCGCAGGGCATATTCTGGCAGTTCATGGGTATCGGCGGTAGCGGCCTGCGATCCAGCGGGTTCAAATTCCTTGAGAAGCTCGACGATCTCAAAGGGCGCAAAGTCGATAATTGCGACTTCTTTTCGGTGCCGAGCGCAGACAGCGACACCGACACCGAACTCTACGACAAGCTGATGAGCGAATATCCGGGATGGCTTAAGGCGGCCGCCGCAGCCGGCATTTTGCCCTGACGCCGGACACGGTTATCGGAAAGGGGCGTGGCAGGTACGGGCGAGTCGCCGCGCCACGCTGTCAGACCCGCTTGCGGCTGCCTTTCTCCTGCGCCGGCTGCTGTTGATCCGCGCCTGGCATCTCCGGGGCGGGCAGGGTCGCGATGTTGCGATGGGCGAGTTGGAGCATCGTGGTCGTCTCCGGCAAACGGGTGAACGCGACGGAGGCTGATCAAAGCGAAACGCCGCAGTCAGGTCGCCGAAGGCGGTACGCCGCCACGGCGTGATGTTCGGTTCGATGACGCCGGTCACCTGTTCGAGGAACTGCAACACCGAGGGTGGTCGAACGGCTGCAAACCCAGCCGCCCACCGTCCACGACAAGACGACAATGCACGGCACCCGGAAGCTGCCACCCAATCGGCAGGCCGCCGATGAATTCGCGGGCGGTACCCTCAGGTGGCACCGGCGGCGGCACGTGATCGAACAGTCCGTCATTCTCGTCGTAGTTGAGGATGAACGCGGTCTTCGCCCAGACTTCCGGGTTGGCGGCGAGTGCGTTAAGCCCGGCGCCGACATATTAGTATGATAGTTCTTGTTTTAATGAATTGTTTTGGGGTAGCACGTTGCTCAATGTCCGGTCACGAGCCTGACCGCCTGAGCGTCGTCACATCTCGTAGCGATCGCCAACCAAGAACGAGGCCGCGCTTTTCCGACGCGGTCGCCCGAGGAGCCTGCGTTTAACCATGAAGACAGACGCGATCGCGATAAGCCTCGATCTGATCAATCGCCATCACCAGGAACCCAACCGGAACCGGTACGAAAGCCGGTATTTCTGGGAAGAGCTTTACACGCTGATCGCCGCGTCCGGTTTCTCGGGGGTCGAGATTCCCTATGAGCCGGTTTGGCAGTTCGGGGGGCGCAGCGGCGTGCCGTTCAACCGCTATTGCGTGAACACCAAATACGGCAGCGCGGCCAAATATCGCGCGCTGCTGAGCGCAAGTGGCATACACCATGTTACCGGCATAACCTTCGATCCCAACCTGTTCATGCGCAACGACAATCTGGATTTCTACTTCGGGGCGACGGGCCATTTCGCGAACGAGGGGTTAGCCCATGCAGCGGACATGGGGGCCGAATATTTCGCCATCAGCCCTTCGCCTTATTATGGGCGGATCGCGCAGTACCATCCCGACCTGGAGATCATGAAGGAGGCCTTTGCAGAGCGCACAATCGCGCTGCTTGGAGGGCTTGCCGCCAAGGCGGGAGAACTCGGGGTCACGCTCGTGCTTCGCAACGAGTATTGGAGCCTGTTCGGCGGCGAGCGGATCTTGGCGCTGGCCGATGCCCTGCCCGACGCTGTGAAGCTGGACCTCGACATGGCCAGCCTGGCCGTCGCTGGCATCTCGCCGACGGACTTCCTCGAGGCGCAGATTGCCCGGATCGGCTGCGTGCATCTGACCGATACCAGCTTCGTCGATACGCAAGAGGTCTGGAAAACGCCCAACCCCGAGTTCCCGCGCGATCATGCGACGCAGGTTTTCCGCGATCCGGGGACCGGGTCGGTCGATCTGGTGAAAATCGCTGCCCTGCTCGACACGCTGAAATATCGAGGACCGGTCACCTGTAGCGCTCGCCAGACGAGAGATCCGTTTCGTGCGCTGCTGAGAACCCGCGCCTTGCTCAACCAATTTCCGAAATAAGACGGACGGAGACTCCGCGATGCCCAATATTCGCTATGCCAATATGTGCCACTGGAAATCCATCCCGTACCAGAGGATCGCAAATTTTCGCGAGTTCTACTACGAAGACAAGACAAATAGTGCCTATTATTCCGACTGGGATAATATCCTGAAATACCAATCTGCACTCGGCTTCGAGGGAATCGAAATCGCGCCGTGGGATTTGGCGGACATCTTACCGCTGTTCGGCTCGCCGGAGAACTTCACGCAGTTCGCGAAGGATCGCGGCGTGAGCGTGATCGGGATGTTCCACGGCGCGCACGCCTCCCATCAGCAGGATCATTTCGACGAGGCCGTTCGCGCCGGGCGCGAGGCGGTCGATACGATCGTGCAATTCGGCGGCACCTACATGAACACCTGCCCGACGCAGAATTATTACGGGACGGGGCCGCTCAGCCGGGAAGAGGTACAGCAATGCGCCAAGGTTATGAACGAGATCGGCCGCTATGCGACCGATCATGGCGTAAAGATCGGCCTGCACAACGAGTTCTTCTGCGCGATCAATCTGCCGAACCACCGCGAACTGATCGAGTCGACTGACCCGAAGCTGGTTCATTACTGCATCGACACCGCCCAGATAGCGATTCTGGGCGAGGATCCGCTGAAGTTCTACGAGGACTATCACGACCGGATCAGCACGTTTCACCTTAAGGATACCGCTTCGGCAAGACTGCCGGACAGCGTCCGCTATGCGCAGGACCCGGAGATCACCGATGACGGCACACGCTGGTTCTGGGAGCCGGGGCAGGGCGAGCTTGATCTGAAAGGTCTCTATCGCCTGCTCAAGCAGCACGAGTTCAAGGGCTGGATGTCAATCGAATACGACGGCTCGCCTGACATGCTCGCTTCGATGGCGATGACGCGATATTACCTCGATAACGAGTTGCGACCGATCTACGACTGAGCGCCGCGCCGTGGTGACGGTTTAAGGTTTTGAGATCCTCAAGCGATCTGAAATAGGATTCGCGGCTGATTTTTGGAGATCAGTGATGGATGCGATGCACTTGAGGGTGAGCAACCGGAACGACTCTAAGGGTTCGTACCCGGTGGGGCGAAGGATAAACCTGGGCCGCGCACCGACAACCGGAACGTCTGCAAGTGCTGTGGATGGCCGTCGCACGTGCTGAGCCGTGCGTACTGGCGCCGCTCAGGGTCTGCCGAAGGGCACACTCATGCCGCCAGCGGGCGGGCAGTATCGGCGTGACGCGCGGCGATGAGCGTGGCGGACAGGATCAACGCGGCCGCGAGAGCCAGCGGCGCGGCCAGCCCGACGTGCTTTAGCAGTACGGCGCCCACGGTCGCGCCGGCGAGCAGGCCGAGGATGCTCGCGCCGCGCCGCTTCCAATTGATGTTGCCGCCGCCGGCGAGCGTTGAATCGGCCGCGAGTCCCGTGATCGTCATCGTCAGCACGGTCGTGGTGAGGTCCGGGACTTTCAGTTGGCGCACGGTGGCGTTGCGAAAACCCATCGCGATCGCGGTCAGGCTGACGATCGCTGCGACACGCAATGGCGGCTGCGCGGCGATATCAAAGCCGATCGCGACGATGGCACCAAGTGCAAGCAGCGAGGCCTCGACCAGCGCCGAGATCAGCAGCCATTGGCGAAGCGGCTTGCCGACGAAGCGCCGGCCAGTGCGTCCGGCCACCACCGCGCCCGCCATGAATGTCGCGATGGCGAGCAGGTATATGGGGGCGTTGAAACCGGGAAGGTCAGCCGCTGCGAAGCCCAGGAACACGACGTTGCCGGTCATGTTGGCGGTGAACACCTTGCCCAGTCCCAATACGCTTGCCGCGTCGACGAGCCCCGTGGTGGCGGAAAGGAAGATGAGCAGTGGCGGCAATGGGGCGGGGCTGTTCGCCAAGGTCGATATCCTTTCAGAACCGGAAGTTGCTTTCGAGGCCGAGCATTGTGATCGTTCGCGCCGATCCGGTGGCGCGAATAAACCCACCCGGCACGAAGGCGGAGAGCGACGCGGACACTTCCCATTGGGCGGTGGCTTGCCACGCGATCACAGCTTCCGCCTCCTTGCCGACAAAGCGGGCACGAACTGTCCCCGGCGCGCGGATCAGGTTACCGGGAATATCATAGACGCCATCTCCCCGGGAGGCGCGCCAATACGCCATACCGGCCAATGTCGCGGACACGCCCCCGCCTAAAGACGCCGATGCTTGCGGGTTGACGTTGATCAGATTGTACGGGCCGACGGGCGAGAGCTCGCCGAAATATTTCCCCTTTGGGAACAGCGCGTTGAACGTTCCGAGCCGTCGATCGTCGGGATTGCGGTCGCCGCTGGCATAGTTCACCCGCATCACCAGATCGGGGCTGAAGCGGGTGGCGGGGAAGCGCCGGCCCAATTCCGTTCCCAATGTCCAGGCGCCGATCGGCTCGCCGGCGAAGCGGCCGAACTGGGCCACACCCTCGACATTCCAGTGCCAGGTGCGCAGGTCGCCGAACCAGCGGACGCCGACGCTGTGGCGCAACTCGCGCCCGGTCCGGGCGCCGAAGGTCGCGGCGGAATTGCGATAGCCGAGATAATATAGATCGAATCCCGCAGGGCCGACCGGGATCGTCGCATACGCCCCCCACAATGATTTGGTGTGCGACCGACGATCATCGAATGTGCCGGGCCCAGGCTGGACCGGACGCACCGCGAGCAGGCTCACGATCGCGCCGTTCAGCGACGCGAGCGCGCGAAACCCGTCAAATGCGAGCGGGACGTTGGGGCCGTAGCGCGTGCCGATCAGTCGTTCGGTGCCGAGCGACAGCATCTGGCGTCCCGCACGCAGAGTTACCCCGGCCCCGTCGGTATCGCCCGTCTTCGCGTCGCCCAACCGGACGTCCGCGAAGCCCTGAAGCAGATCGGTGCGGGTCTGGTCGACCGGCGAAGCGGTGGGGCGCACTCCGATCGCGTAAGCAGCGATCGGCTGGACGAACGCACGGAGGCGTCCAAGATGCAGGTCGACGTGCGGGATAGCACGCACCCACACATAGCCATCGTTCGGCGCCGGTCCGCCTCCCCAAAGATTGTCGTGATACTTCTCGTTGCGAACGCGCAATTCGAACCCGGTCGTCGCATAGGCATCGTTGCCGAGGGGCACGTATTTGAAGCGTTCTGTCCAGTTCCCGGTGCGCTCCGCCGGATCGGCGAGATTGGACCAGTCCTCGTCGTACCGGGTGATCGTCAGCGTCGGAGGTTTCCACGCTTCCGGCGCGGACTGGGCGGCAGCGGGTGCGCCCAGCACGATGCCGAGTCCGATCGGGACGGTCCTACGCACGCGCGTGTCGCTTGCCGGCGATCATCGCCGCCATGACGAACGCAGCCACCAGCCCGAGATGTTCGAAGAAGTCGTTGATCGCGATGAAGCGGGCCTGACCCTGCATGGCCCAGAACGGACTCGCGATGAAAGCCGTCAACAGCGTGAAAATCCCCAGCGCCCCCGCCGCGAGCCACACCAGCCGCCCGGACAGGAGCAAAGCGGACCCGACGACCTCGATGAAGATGGTCAGCGCGGCGGTGATCTCCGGCGGATGAACGCCGAAATGCACCTGTTCGGCGATTGCCGAGGGCCAATCGCCCAGCTTGGTGACACCACCGATCAGATAGGCGCTGACCAACGCCAGCCGCGCGACGAACCATGTCGCGGGCCAGCAGAGGATGGCATCGACAAAGGTCGGCTGACCGTCGCTCACGAGGCCGTTGCCGCGTGAATTTCGGCGATATAGCCGCCGGGGAAGCGGACGATCGCGGACTGCCGCCCCGGTTCGACGTGGGCGGGAACGAGTGTCTCGACACCGGCCGCGTTCGCCTTGGACAGCGTGGCCGCGAGATCGGCAACCTCATAGCCGGTCATGTCGCGGCCGTAAGGCCAGGGCAACTGGCCATTCGACACCATCACCGTCATCCGGCCATAGCCCGAAGTCAGGCGGATTCGGCGGTAGGTGGCGTTAGGCTGGCCGATCTCGACGCCCGGCGCGACTTTGTCGTCCGACACTATTGTCGCATGCGAGAAGCGTGTCCAATGCTCGACAAACCGGTCGGCGCTATCGGCCGTCAGGTAGATCCGGTTTTCCGGCACGGTTGCGAGCGCAGGATAGTTTGGCTTGGCGGTGTGCCAGTAGAGCTGCATGTTCACGCCGCCCGGCCACTGCACCACGGCATCGCGCCCGATCGGATCGGGAAAGGTGGTCACGAGGCGCGCGGCCCCGCTCTTGACCGCGGCATCCACCGCCGCGTCCATATCGGTAACGAGATAACCGTTGCGCTCCTCGCCGAAGCCATATGGCACCGGCGTGGTGAAACCGAACACGGACAGCGAACCCGCAGGCGTCAATACGAGTTGGGACCACGTCTTGCTGCTGGTCGGCGTTACTTGAAAGGCGCCCTTCTTGGTGGCGGTGCCGCCGAAGGTGGCGAGCAGGCTTTGCACAAAGCGGTCGAAATCGTCCGGCGCGACATAGACGTGAGTCGTGTCATATTGCGGGCCGACGGCGTAGCCGGCTGCTGGCACGTCGCGCGCGAGGACGGGGGCGGCGGGCGCAGCGCCGAGCAAGGCGAGCGCGAGCAGGAATGTGGTGCGTTTCATCGTCATTCTCCTCGTCGGTTGTGAGTCAGACCGCCCAGCAACCGCAGCCGAGCGCCCCCCAGAAGGTCTGCACGTCGGCGGTTGGGGCGGACGCACCGAGCGCCGCGGCGTGATCGTGCCCGTGAACGTTGCATGCCGAGGCGCAGCCGCAGGCGTGCGCCAGCTTCGCATTCGCTTCCGGCGTGCGGTGATAGCCGCCGAACGTCGCGACCGGCGACCAGTCGGGCATGGGGCGGGGCAGTCTGGGCGCGAGATCGGCATAGTCGCCCTCGCCATGTACCACCGTGCCGCCAAGCAGGGTGAGCACCGAGCGCAGGTGTGGAATGTCGGACTCCGGCACGCTGAAATAATCGCCGGAGAGGACCGCCAGATCGGCGAGTTGCCCGGCCTTGATCTGGCCCTTCTTGCCGACCTCATTCGAGAACCACGTGTTCTCGTGAGTCCACATCGCGAGCGCCTTCTCGCGGCTGACGCGGTTGGCGCCGGGATAGAGCGACAGGCCGCCCACCGTCTTGCCCGTCACCAGCCAGTTGAGTGACACCCACGGGTTGTAGCTCGCGACGCGAGTGGCGTCGGTGCCACCGCCCACCGGCAGCCCGGCCGCCAGCATCTTAGCGATGGGCGGTGTGCGCTCGGCAGCGCGGGCGCCGTAGCGTTCGACGAAATACTCTCCCTGATAAGCCATGCGGTGCTGGACGGCGATGCCGCCGCCCAAGGCTGCGATCCGATCAATGTTGCGGTCGCTGATCGTCTCGCAATGGTCGAAAAACCAATGGATGCCGTCGAAGGGGATGTCGCGCGACACCTTCTCGTACACGTCGAGAGCGCGGCCGACCGTCTGGTCGTAGGTGGCGTGAAGCCGCCACGGCCATTTGTGTTCGGCGAGCAGGCGGATGACCGGCTCGAGATCGCTCTCCATGCTCGGCGGCATGTCGGGGCGCTCCACTCGGAAGTCTTCGAAATCCGCCGCCGAATACACGAGCATCTCGCCCGCGCCGTTATGCCGGTAGCTGTCGTCACCCTGGCCCGGCGTGACCTGTTTCACCCAGCCGGCGAAGTCGGCAAGCTCCTCCTTGGGTTTCTGCGTGAACAGATTGTAGCTGATCCGCACGGTCAGTTGCCCGTCGTCGTGCAGCTTCTCGATGATTGCATAGTCGTCCGGATAGTTCTGGAATCCGCCGCCCGCGTCGATCACGCCGGTCACGCCGAGCGAATTCATCTCGCGCATGAAATGCCGGGTCGAGTTGAGCTGGTACTCCGGCGGCAGCTTCGGCCCCTTGGCGAGAGTCGCGTAGAGGATCGTCGCATTGGGCTGCGCGAGCAGCAGGCCGGTCGGGTTGCCGGCCGCGTCGCGCACGATCTCGCCACCCGGCGGATTGGGTGTGTCCTTGGTATAGCCTACCGCCCGCAGCGCGGCGGCGTTGAGCAAGGCGCGGTCGTAGAGGTGGAGGATGAAGACGGGCGTGTCCGGCGCGACCGCATTCAGTTCGGCGATCGTCGGCAGCCGCTTCTCGGCGAATTGATGTTCCGTGAAGCCGCCGACGACCCGCACCCACTGCGGCGCGGGCGTGTTGTCGACCTGGCGCTTGAGCATCGCCATCGCTTCGGAGAGGCTTGGCACACCGTCCCAGCGCAGCTCCATGTTGTAGTTCAGCCCGCCACGGATGATGTGCATGTGGCTGTCGATCAACCCGGGAATGACGCGCCGACCCTTCGCGTCGATCACCTGCGCCTGAGGCGCGGCGGCGCGCACGTCCTGCTCGGTGCCGACGGCGAGGAACTTGCCGTCGCGGATCGCGACCGCCTGGGCCTGCGGGTTTTCCCGGTCGAGTGTCGCGATCTTGGCGTTGACGAGGATCAGATCGGTCATGGTCATGCTTTTCGCTGGGTATCGGGATCGCCGGGCAGCCGGCCGAGGACAGGTTCGGTGCAAGCGGCGCTCACCGCCTGCGCCGCGGGCTGACCACCGATGACTCGCTTGACGACAGGCACGATCTGCTCGCCCAGCAGAATGCCGAGCAGACCGATCAGTGCGATCACCGGCGGCGCCGGGGATTTGACGTTAAGAAGGCTGTAGACGATGCCGACCAGGAGGCCGGCGCCGAGTGACAGGAGGTAGGGCTTCATTGCGAGGCTCCTCGCGCATAAGCGTGGATCAACCGCGCACGAAGGCGAGCAAATCGGGGTTGATGACATCGCCGTTCACCGTCAGCATGCCGTGCGGATAGCCAGGATAGATCTTGAGCGTGGCGTTCGGCAGCAGCTCGGCCTGCTTCACCGCCGCGTTCTTGTACGGCACCACCTGATCGTCATCGCCCTGCAGCACGAGCGTCGGCACCGTGATCGCTTTCAGATCCTCCGTCTGGTCGGTCTCCGAAAAGGCTTTGATGCCGGCGTAATGGGCCTGTGCGCTGCCCATCATGCCCTGACGCCACCAATTGTCGACCACTGCCTCGATCACCTTGGCGCCCGGGCGGTTGAAGCCGTAGAACGGGCCGGCGGCGAAATCCCGAAACATCGCGGCGCGATTGTCCGCCAGCGCCTGACGGATGCCGTCGAGAAATTCGATGGGAAGGCCATCCGGATTGTTCGGCGCCTTGACCATGATCGGCGGGACCGAGCTGACCAATACCGCCTTGGCGACGCGGCCATTCGGCTGGCCATGTCTCGCCACGTAGCGCGCGACTTCGCCGCCACCGGTCGAGTGGCCGATATGAACGGCGTTGCGCAGATCGAGATGATCGGCAACCGCCGCCGCGTCGGATGCATAATGATCCATGTCGTGGCCGGTGCCGATCTGCGACGAGCGGCCATGTCCGCGGCGGTCATGTGCGACGACGCGGTAGCCGTTGTTGAGGAAGAACAACATCTGCCCGTCCCAATCGTCGGACGACAGCGGCCAGCCGTGGTGGAACATGATCGGTTGGGCCTCTTTGGAACCCCAGTCCTTGTAAAAGATATCGGCGCCATCCTGCGTCGTGACAAAGCTCATCGAGACGTTCCTTCCGTGAAGATGGTTCAACTGAATTCAGGCGTGTCCGCCCTCGGACGCACCAAACATCGTCTTGGCGTAGGTGACGCCGAGCCCGTAGGCGCCGCCCCATTTCGTCGCGATGCCGGTGGTGGACTCGTAGGTTTCCGTCCGCGCCCAGTCGCGCTGGAGTTCGAGCAGGTACTGAAGCGACGTCATCGGCTTCGCGCCGAGCTGGATCATGCGCTGGACGGCGCGGTCGTGCGCTTCGATCGAAATGTCGCCGCAGGCATCTGCGATGAAATAGCAGTCGAAGCCCTGATCGATCGCCGACGCGACCGGCCCGACGATGCAGACGCTGGTCCACAGGCCCGCAAAGACGATCCGGTCTTTCGCCAATCGGTTGACCTCGGCGATGACTGCGGTGTCCTCCCAGGTGTTCATGCTCGTGCGATCGAGCATCGGCTGCCCGTCGAACGCTTCGACGATCTCGTCGAACATCGGGCCGGAGAAGCTCTTCTCCGCCACCGTGGTCAGGACCGTCGGCACGGCGAAAGACTTGGCCGCGCGGCTGACCAGCGCGGCGTTGTTCCGCAACAGTTCGGCGCCGATCGATTTGGTCGCAAACGCCATCTGCGATTGGAAGTCGATCAGGATCAGAATGTGGTCGTGCGGCGACAGCAGCGATTTCCCGGGCGTCGCGGTGGCGGTGATGGACATCTGGCGATCTTTCGAGGTTGAGGAATGATGCGGAGCGGGCGCTGCGCTAGACGTGCGCGACTGATGAGGATGACAGATGCGCCCAATTGCGCCGCCAATTGAGCGGCGTCTCGCCGACCCGTCGCCGGAACAGGCGGGTGAGGTGGGCCTGGTCGGTAAGGCCGCACGTGATGGCGATCTGACTGAGCGGATCGCGGGTGCGCAGCATCAACGACTGCGCGCGCCGTACCCGTCGCCGTATCAGAAAGTTATGCGGGGTCTCGCCGACGCTGACCTTGAACGCGCGACAGAAATGCCCGGTGCTGAGCCGGACGATCTCAGCCAGCGTTTCCACCGTCACAGGGCCAGCCAGCCACGCTTCGACATGCTCGGCGACGCGGCGTATCTGCCATGACGCCAGTCCGCCCTTGATCATTCTGCGGTCCAGTACGTCCGGCGGCATCGCCGGCAGGAGGATGCTGTCAACGGCCGGGTCATTGACGGTGAGGAGAGCCTCGAGCCGATCCAGGTACGCGCGCGCGGCCTCGGGGTCATGTTCAAGGGTGCGGCGGGCATGCGCGAGCAATTCTCTCGGGCAATGCGGCATGGTTCCCAAAGCCGTGGGATGCGGACGCGCGCTGGGTTGCGGCAGCGCGGTCAGCATCGGGTAGCTCCACCGAACAAGGCTCGCTCCGGTCGAGTTGAGTCGCGCTTCGGTCGCGGTTTGGGGCCGGTTTCGAACATGAGGGCGACTGTACCGGCAATCAGCCCTGCGACGATCTCGAAAGGGGGGACCGCGACACCCGCTTTCGGGTATTTCAGCGCATCGGCACGCGATCCGCTGGGCGCGCAAAGGCCCGGAGGTTGTGCGGAGTTACGAGGCGCACCGACGTTCCAGCGTCGGCGCGCGCCTCGCCGGCAGTCGCTCGACCATTTCGCCAGCCGTTAACCGCCCGCGATGATGTCTTTCGGAAGAGGCGCGCTCGGGCGCTATAGATCGATAAGGCCGCGCTTCGCCGCGATGGTGACGGCATGGGTCCGATCGGCGGCCCCGAGCTTCGAGAACAGCGCCTTCATGTGCGCTTTCACCGTGTCTTCCGATATGCCGAGCCGAAAGGCGATCTGCTTGTTCGAATTGCCCTGCGCCGCCAGCGACAGGACGGCGATTTCCCGCTCGCTCGGCGCTTCCGATACGACGTGGAGCGCGATGTCCGTCGCGATATGTGCGTCGAGATGCTTGCCGCCGGCGTGAACCGAGCGGATCGCTTGGAGCAAATCCTTGCGCAGGCTGCTCTTGAGGAGATAGCCGGCCGCACCGGCACGAAGCGCGCGGAGTGCATGCGCGTCGCCGTCATATGTCGTCAGTACGACGATTCGCGCGCCGGGCGATCGTTTACGGATCGCGGTGATGGCCTGATCGCCGCTGAGCCCGGGCATCTGCAGGTCCATCAAGACGACGTCCGGCATCAACTCTGCATGAAGGCGGATCGCTGCGTCGCCCGATTCCGCCTCACCGACCACACGCATGTCGGGCTGGGTCTCGACCACCGCTCGCACGCCTTCGCGCAGGAACGGATGGTCGTCGACGACGAGAATGCGGATCGCGGCGGGAGTTGGCACCAAGGGACCTTTTTGCAGGGGCAGGTCAGCACGTTCGTCGCTCTCGCGCGGCTGGGCAAGCATGTTGCCGCCAAATCAGGCGCTGGGGAGCGCCGCGAACGCCTTGGCGAATGCTGCCCGTGTCGATTCTATATGGGCCAAGCCAGTGCAGAATATCCAGACGTTCAGTGATGTGTCCGGTGACGCCGCGAGGCCACGCAGCAACCCGCCGAGCATCTGCGCCGCCACCGCATCGGGATCGACGGTGTGGATGCCGCTATCGAGCAGGCTCGGCGCGAAACAGGCCGAGGCTGCATCACGGCGCAGCACCTCCGCCGCCGCAGCGGATACCGCGCCATGCAAAGTGGTTGCTTCCCAAGCTGCGGGATCACCCATTCCGACCAGCAGAACGGTCGAGGCTTTCACCGGCGGTACGACATGCGATAACGCCAGCACTTCGCCGGGCGCGGCCCGGAAGATGCCGTCGCTTCGCAGCCGAGTCACAGCGCCGCCCATCGCGGTGTCCAGGTCGAGCAGCCCGCCCGCCGGGCCATCCGCCGCCAGTTCGTGCGTGAACATGCCCGCAGCCGCGATTTCGACCTGCGCGGTCACGGCGTCGCGCGGCGCGACGGCGATCTCGACGCCCCGCCAGTTACCGATGGCACGCGCGTCGTTCGCGCTGAACGTGGAAGCCGTCATCGCTTTGCTCCAAAAGGCCAGGGAAGCGTGCCGGTAAACCATGAAGCTTCGTCCCGCTTGTATGAAGCAGAGCCGATTTGGTGTATCCGCACGCTGCCCCGCTCGGAGATCTCCCTTGCCTGAGGCCGATCACTCCAGGCCGACTGTGACACGCCGCCGGTCGCGATGATCGAACGCGATCCGCTTGCGCGTGGATCGATGGACTCTCTGGTCCATTCGGTCGAGCTGGAGACGCAGCTATGCGGCGGCGATAGCGCTTGAGATCGGGGTGCTGTGCCCCGTGTGTTGCCTGTGGTGAAATATCCGCACATTGCAGACCTGAGGCATGGGGTTCCAGTCGCGATTTGGCAAAGCAAGGCATCACGGTGTCGCTCATTTTCGTCACCGGGCATGACGATATGCCGATGACGGCGCACGCGATGAAGGCAGGTGCGGTCGATTTCCTGTCCAAGAGGCAGCGGAAAAGCCAGGTGATCGCCGGATGCTCCAATCGCGATTAGCGTTTGGGAGCCCGGGCGGCGTTCTGAACGACCGCAACTGGCTCAGCGCAGCCCCATGCGGTCCATCTTCTTGAGCAGGCCGACGCGCGATAGTCCCAGTTCGCGAGCGGTATGAGTGTGGTTGTGGCCAGTGCGTCCGAGCGCCTCCAGGATGCGCCGACGTTCGAGGGCCGCGACCTCTTCGTCCAGAGTTTTAAAGACAGAGGAGGCCGGCTCAGACGGCAGATCACCGACTGCAAAGGCGAGGTCGGCTGCACCGACCATCAAACCGGCCGCTCCGGGGATAGCGAGCGCGGCTGCGCACTCGACGGCTGCGCGCAACTCGCGGACGTTACCAGGCCAGCGCCGTTCCGCCACCCAGTCGAGTGCGTCTGGCGTGAAGCTCGCGCGGCCCTCGCTCGTCCGGCGCAGGAACATGCTGGAGAGTAGCGGCACGTCGCTAGCACGCTCGTCGAGGGACGGGGTGCGCAGGACGATGCCTTTTAGCCGATAGAACAGATCCTCGCGGAAGCTGCCCTCCGCCACCGCGGCGGGGAGATCGCGGTGGGTAGCCGCCACGATGCGGACATCGGCCATGCGGGGTGCGCGCGCGCCGACCGGTTGGTAGCTGCCGTCCGCAAGGAAGCGCAGCAGCTTTACCTGCATCGCAGCCGGCATCTCGCCGATCTCGTCGAGGAACAGCGTTCCACCGTTCGCGGTCTCGATCAGGCCGGGACGATCGGTGGTGGCACCGGTGAAGCTGCCCTTGAGATGGCCGAACAGCTCGCTCTCGAGCAGCTCGGCCGGCACTGCGCCACAATGGATCGGCACAAGCGGCCGAGTGGCACGCGGCGACGCGGCGTGGATCGCGCGCGCGACCAGCTCCTTTCCCGTTCCGCTCGGCCCGAGCACCAGCGCCGGCAGCCGCGTCGGCGCGACGCGGCGGATCAACGCGCGCAAGGCCGCCATCGCCGGCGAGGTGCCCACCAGGCCCATGTCTTCATCGCCGCCCGCCTGCGCCTTGAGCGTTGCCACCTCGCGCGCCAGCCGCGCCCGCTCCAGCGCGCGGGCGACCACGACGCGCAGCAGGTCGGGATCGACCGGTTTGGCGAGGAAGTCCCATGCGCCCGCCTCTATCGCCTTCAGCGCGAGCGCATGGTCGGCATGGCCGGTCATCACCACCACAGGCGCTGGCGTGAACGCCGGGATCAGCGCCAGTCCGGCCTCCGGATCGTGGTGCGGCGGCATGGCGAGATCGAGCAGCACGAGGTCCGCAGGCTTGGCCGCAAAGGCGGCGCGCGCGGCATCGCCGTCGCCAGCCACCTCGACCTGATGGCCGAGGCCGCGAAGCCAGGCACCGGTCAGCCGTTGGAAGGCAGGTTCATCGTCGGCCAGCAGGATCATGGCTTTGCTCCGAAGGTCAGGCGGAAACAGGTCGACCAGCCCTCACGATGGGCGAGTGTGACGGTGCCGCCATGCGCCTCCATGATCCGGCGGACGATCGCGAGGCCCAGCCCGGTGCCGCCGGGGCGCCGGGACACGAAAGGGCGGAACAGGCTGTCGACGATCTCCGGCGCGATCCCCGGGCCATCGTCGCAGACGTCGAGGACGAGCGGCTCACGGTCGGCGAAGACCGCGACCCGCGTGCCGAGCGCGCGCGCATTATCGACGAGATTCGTCAGCACGCGCAGCAGCGCCTGGCGGTCGGCGACGAGGGTCAGGTCGTCCGGTATCTGCGCCTCCACCCCGAGCGCTGCGACCAGATCGGCGACCCGCAGCGGCTGCGGCGCTATCGTCCAGGCGCGCGCATAGTCGAGGATGTCGGTGACGAGGTGGTTCATCCGCGCGACCTGTTCGCCGATCTCGGCGCGCACCTCCGCCGGGGCGCCGGTCGCGGCCATCTGGACGATGCCGAGCGGATTGCGCAGGTCGTGCGCGATCGTCGCCGCGAGCGCGCCGATCTCGGCGAGGCGGGCCTCGCGCTCTGCCTCGACCAGCAGCCGAGCGGCGGCAAGACGGCGCGCGCTTTCGGCGACGATGATGGCGAAGCGCTCGGCGACGTGGCGGGTGGGGGGCGGGGCATCGTCCCAGCCGACCAAAGCCACGACATCACCCGCGACGGTGAGCGTCGGGCCGTCGGCAGGGAGGTTCAGTCGGTCGCGCAGCAAGCCGCGCGCCGCCTCGACAAGGGCTCCTTCATCTGGCGCCGCAGCCAATCGGTCGCGCCAGTTGGCCACGTCCGCCTCGCTGACTCGCCCGCCGGGGAAGGCGACGCGGTCAGCAAGCCGCTTCAACGGCGCAAGGATCATCAGCCCCAGCGCCAGCGTCGCGGCCAACGCCGCCCAGGTTGCGAACAGCCCGGCAGGACGCCCGGCGAGCGCGAGGGGCAGCGCCGCGATGAGCGCGCTGGCGGCGCCCGCTCCGGCGACCAGCAGCAGCCAGACGAGGCCGCGCCGCGCCCACAGGTCCGCTGCCATGAAGCGGTGGCGCAGGATACCGTAGACCAGCACCACCGAGTATAGCGGCAGGAGCAGGACGGGCCACGGATAGGCATTGATGCCGAGCGCGGGGAAGGCGAACCCGGTCAGCGCGACGAGGCCGATCAGGCTGGATATGAACACCGCGCCGGTCTGACGCTGATGCTGCCCTGCATGCTCGCGCCATGCGCGTGCGAGGCGCAGATGACCCGCGACGGAGAGCAGCGCCGCCAGCGCGAGCACGCCCCAGCCGACGGCCGAGGGTATGAACATGCCGGGAAAGCCCCGCCACGGCACGACCTCGCCGACGCCGAACACCAAGCCAACCAGCGCGGCGAACGCGGCGATCGCGTAGCTGACGATAGCAACCGGCCGAAGCGCCCCGCACAGCGCGAAGGCGAAGACGAGGTGAACGAACGCCGCTGCGGGCAGCGGCGACAGCGCGATAAGTGTCGTCGTGACCGGCGACGCTTCAAGCCCGAAGATGGCTGGCAGCGCCTGCGCGATGCTCCAAAGCCCGACACCGCCCAGGAAGACGGCAAGCAGCGTCGACCCCGGCAGCGCGCGCGCGCGCAGAGCGAGGAACATGGCAAGCAGCGCACTGGCGAGCGCGGTCAGCGACAGCGCGCCGATATAGGAAAAAAGGCCGACAGCCGTATCCATCGTTGACAGCATAGCAGCTCCCTCTGTTTACTGCGTTAACATTTCCGCACGCTGTCCGGCTCGGAAAAGCGCCGATTTTGGCCAATCTTCGCAACTGGCATGCCATTCGCAATGCGTCTTTCGAGCCGGGCGATCGTCGCGCGGTGTTTGGAAGGAGATTTTCCATGCTGTTGCCCATCGCAGCCCTGCTGCTGACCTATGCGCTGACCGCGCTCATCGCGGTCCTCGCCGCCGCCGTCCTGTGGCGGCCCCTGTCGATCCTGCTGGCCGAACTCTGTGGCACCGAACAACGCTCGCGCTTTTGGGCGGTGTGGTCGACGGTGATGATGGTGGCCACACCGATGCTGTTCGTCTCGATCCGCAGCATCGCCACCAGCCCGACCGCTCTGGTTCAGGGCACGATCACGAGCGCGCTGTTCGGCGTGCTGCTGGCGCTCGCCGGCATGGGGTTCGCGGTCTGGAGCCGCACGCCCCGCGCAAGCGCGTGAGAGGACGAGCGATGCACGTTCTGATCGTCGGGGCCGGCGGCTTCATCGGCCGCCATCTCGCAGGGCGGCTGGTGGCGGAAGGCCTCCGCATCACCGCCGCCGGGCGCGTGCCGGCACGCCTGGAACGGCTGATTCCCGGCGTGAGCGCGCTGTCCTGCGACCTGTCGCGGGACAGCGTCGAGGCATGGCACGGCCGGCTCGCCGGGGTCGATGCGGTGATCAACTGCGCTGGACTGTTCGGCGACGCGCGCGGCTACCCGCAGGTTCATGCAAGCGGACCTGCCGCCTTGTTCGACGCCTGTCGTTCAGTCGGCGTCGGCCGGGTCGTTCAGGTCTCTGCTCTGGGCGCGCACGCCCAAGCCGCCAGCGCGTATCATCGGAGCAAGGCCGCTGCGGACGATCATCTCGCGGCGCTCGATCCGACGGGCAGAGACATGGGCTGGGTGGTGTTGCGCCCTTCGCTGGTCATCGGTCGCGGCGGGCGGAGCAGTGCGCTCTTCGCGGCACTGGCCGCGCTGCCGGTCACGCCGCGTCTGGGGCAAGCCGGAGGTCTGGTGCAGCCGATCCACATCGACGATCTGGTCGAGGTCGTCTTCCGGTTGCTGCACGCGCCGCTGCCGTTGGCTGAGCGGCTCGATGTTGTTGGCCCTGAGCCGATGACGACAGACGCGCTCATCGCGTGCTTTCGCCGATGGCTCGGTCTCCCGCGCGCATGGGGCGTGACCGTGCCGCGGATGGTGCTTGCCGCCGTCGCACGGCTCGGGGCGGGGCCGGTTACCCGCGAGGGCATGGCGATGCTCGCGGCCGGCAATACCGCTCCGTTAGCGCCGCTGGTTGCGGCGACCGGATGTCGGCCGGCACCCCTGGAACAGGCGCTTGCGCGGTGCCCGGCGGGCGAGGCGGACCTTCGCGCAGCCCGGCTTGCCCCGGTAGTGCCGATCCTACGGCTGATGCTGGCGTTGGTATGGCTGGCGGGTGGAATCGTGCCGCTCGTCCTCACGTCGCAGGCGGCGAGCGCCGCATGGCTCGCCCGCGTCGGACTCGTCGGCATGCCAGCGATTGCCGCTCTCTGGACAGGATCGCTGGCGGACATCGCCATCGGCGTGGCGCTGCTCGCCACCGTGCGCGGCGCGGCGCTCGCCGGGATCGGATTGATGACCGTCTATACCCTGATCCTTGCCGGCACGGTGCCCGAGCTCTGGGCCGATCCCTTCGGCGCGCTCATCAAGAACGCCGCCGTGCTGGGGCTGTCGCTCGCCGTCCATACGCTGGAGACTCGTCGTGGCTGATTACCTGCTGCTCAAAACCGTCCACATCCTCAGCTCGACCTTGCTGTTCGGCACCGGGCTCGGCACCGCCTTTCATGGCTGGATGGCGAACCGATCGGGCGACGCCGGCGCGCGTCGAGTCGTCAACCGCAACGTCGTAATCGCCGACTGGCTGTTCACAACGCCGGCGGTCATCGTCCAGCCAATAACCGGTGTGTGGCTGGCGCGCATTGCGGGCTTCCCGCTGACGACGGGCTGGCTGGCGGCGTCGATCGCACTTTACCTGCTGGTCGGCGCCTGCTGGTTGCCGGTCGTCGTCATCCAAATCGAGATGCGACGAATCGCCGATCGCACGCCATTAGGCGAGCAATTGCCGTCGCGCTACTTCCGGTTGTCGCGGTTGTGGTTCCTGCTCGGCTGGCCGGCGTTCATCGGCGTCATTCTCATCTTCTGGCTGATGGTGACCAAGCCGGAGCTCGCGTGGTGACCGTGGCTGTGTTTCGACGTTTCCGCCGCCGGCGATCGTTCGATCCGAACTCCGGGTACGGAGGCGTACCAGGTTTTGAGTGCTGCCGGACTCACCGCCGGAGCCGACACCCCGCCGGAACACGGACTGGGCTGCAGCGCGCCATCTCACCTCGCGGGAGCGTCACCGTGAAGGTGGTGCGCAGTGGATCGGGCGCGCCCGGATAATAGTCCGTGCTGATGGCCTGGGCGCCGCTCGCCATCGCGGCCAGAGACTTGCGATGATCTTTGGCGCGCGCCTCGACGGTGTTCGCGTCGGAGCGGGTACGGACGATCAGGCCCTGCTGCACCCATCGCCGAATCTCGGTCTTATCGGCCAGCGGATCCTGGACGATCTGTATCGCGGAATCCGCATCATCCTCGGGATACCAGCCGAACATCGCACGACCGGCGAGTGACGGATGCCCCAGACGGTACGTGTTTGAGACCGCCTTGCGCACGTCGAACAGGATGTAGACCCGGCCCCGGGCTTTGGACAGGCTCGGCCACCCACGCTGCCGGATCGCCTGACTCAGCGATGGCGCGTTGCCACGAACCTCATCCGGCGTGATGAGCCGGTTGCCGCGGAATGCTGATCGGATCTCGCCGTCCAACGCGTCGAGCAGTGCAGGATCATCGAGCGGGATCGGATCGGTGATGCCCGGCCGGTTCGATGGCGTGTCGGCTGCATTGATGGTGATCATAATCGGCAGATGATCGGGGTGCCGGCGCGACCAGCGATCGACCTCGCCGAGACAGCGGCGCAACGTCACGCAGGTGCTGATGTAGTCGATATCGGGTATGTGGAACACCTTGAACCCAGGCTGCCGCATCGCCGCGCGGTCGAACGCGGTGGTCTCCCCGGCGGCGCGCGCCCAAAGCTCGCCCTTGGGCTCGGCGTAGCGATCGCCTTTGGGATCTGCGAAGATGTCGATCTCGATCTGACGCACGCCGTGATCGAGTTGGTC
The DNA here is from genome assembly GCF_001717955.1 of Sphingomonas panacis. Classification (NCBI taxonomy): domain Bacteria; kingdom Pseudomonadati; phylum Pseudomonadota; class Alphaproteobacteria; order Sphingomonadales; family Sphingomonadaceae; genus Sphingomonas; species Sphingomonas panacis. Next base: position 3,439,912 of record NZ_CP014168.1, on the reverse strand, counting down.
TGTGAGCGGCAGATGATAATAGTCGAGCCCGTCGGCCAGTTTCGGATCGATCGTGCGCAGCCTGGCCATCACCGCGTCCGGGATGCGCGCCTTGAAGCTGTTGTGCGAGCCGATCACCTGGATGTCGTTCATCCTTAGCGGCGGAGCGGCGGCGCCGAGGGCCACCGCGGCGAGCGCCAGAAGAGCGGATCTGATCATCAGAACTGCGCCCGCACACCGAACAGGATGGTCCGGCCGTAATTGTTGATCTCGCCGAATTGTAGTTCCTTCTCATTGTAGCTGTAGCTGTTCGCATTGGCGATGTTGATCGCCTCGACGCTGAACATCAGGTGGCTCGTAGCGCGGATCGAGAGGTTGCCATCGAGCGATCCGAACGCCGCCTGCGTGGTGGTCGCCTGCGTAGTACTGCCGATGCCGGTGAGGTATTTATCGCGCCACGTATAGGACAGCCGGGTCGAGAGCGGCCCCTTGTCGTAGAAGCCGACGACGTTGAAGCTGTTCTTCGACAAGCCGATCAGTTGATCCTTTATCGGGCGCGCGCCGGCCGTGTAGCTCGCCTGTACCGAGGTGTGCGTGTAGGACGCCTGGAAGCCCAGACCGTCAAACGGCGCCGGCAGGAAGGTGAACACCTGATTGTAGGCCGCTTCTGCGCCATAGACCTTGGCATTGCCGCCGTTGACCTGAGTGCTGAGCAGCACCGTGCCGCGCCCGGGAATTTCGACGTTGATGTTCTGCGCGGTTATGTAGTTGTCCATCGCCTTGTAGAACAGCGCGCCGGTGAGCGAACCCTGCCGGTTGAAATACCATTCGAGCGAGGCATCGAACTGGGTCGCGAGGAACGGCTTCAGCGCCGGGTTGCCGCCGCTCGCGGTGGGCTGGTCGGTAGAGACGCTGATCTGCGGCGCGCTCTGCGTCACGTTCGGGCGGGTCAGCACGCGGCTGGCGGCAAGGCGACCAACCAGGTCGTGAGTCAGTTCGGCGCGCAGGTTGAAACTCGGCAACCAGTCGTTGAAGGTCTGGGGGAAGCTCGCCGGGGTCGCCACGCTGCCGGTCGTGAGTGTGCCGCTCGCCACCTGGTCGGTATGGACATAGCGAACGCCGACGTTGCCGGTGACTGGAACCGCGCCGAGCGAAAAGGCATAGTCCGCGCGCACGTAGCCGCCCGCTGTCTTCTCGGTGACGACGTAGGAGGCGCGGAGATCGCCAGCGGCCAGCGGCGCGTTGGCGATCGCATCTGTGAACAACTTGTCATAGAATACGCTGGTGATCGGCACGATCCAGGTGCGTGGATAGTTGCCCGGTACCCCCGACAGGAAGTTGTCGAACGGAATCTGTTCGTACCCGTTCGGTGCGAAGCCGGTGAGCGACGTGTTGGCGGCGGGATTCACGGTAAAGTCGCGGCGTCGGTAGTCGCGCTTGCGCGAATGGTACTCCCCACCCGCCGACAGCTTGGTGATGAAGCCGTCCATATCATGATCGACGTCGAGCCGCACGTAGCGGTCCCAATCCTTGCTGTTTTTGGGCGCGATGTTGAAGGGATACAGCGTGTAGTTGGCCGGGTTGAGCACATTGGTCGGCGTGGTGATCGTCGGAGCAACTTTGTAGCCGCCGGACGAGTCATAGCTCAGCGGTGCGAAAAACTGGATGCGGCTACGCACCGTGCCTTCGGCGTAGCTCGGATGAAAGCTGTGCGCGTAAGACCAGTTGGCGTTGGCGACGATATGCCAGCCTTCCGGATTCCACGCCTGCTTGAGGCCGATCGTGATCAGGTCATGTCGGTTGAGGCTGTATTCGCGCGTACCCATGAAGCGCACATCGTTGATCGTCGCGGCGACGACGGTTTCGCCATCGCGCTTGACCGAACCCGGCACGATCGCCGGTTTGTGCCCGGCGACGCTGGAGTCGTCGGGATAGATGTCCAGCCCGAACTCGTCATAGGCGACGTCCAGCCGAGTCGCGAGCACGTCTAGCGTCGTCTCCAACTCAGGTGTTGGCTGCCACTGCGCCGAGATCAGGCCGGACAAGCGCTTGCGGTCCTCGGTCTCCACGGTCGGGCGGGTGCGGCCGGGCGTGTAGAAGCCGGACCCAAGCGCCGAGGCGAACTTGTCGAGATACCAGCCGGTATTGTACGAACGATCATTGCGGACAGATTTACCCCAATATTGCGCGGCAGCGAGGATGCCGAAGGTGCCGTCGCCGCTCTTGAAGCTGGTGAGGCCGGTCGCGTTGGGCTTCACCTTCTCCGTCAGCGTCGTGTAGGTGCCGCGCAGGTTGAGCGTGGTCTTGGTGCCCACTTCGAGCGGACGGAAGGTGTGGACGTCGATGTTGCCGCCGAGCGCACCCTCGTTCATGTCCGCAGTCGGCGTCTTCACGACGTCGATCTGGGACACGAATTCGGCCGGTAGCATTTCGAAGCGGAACTGGCGACCGTTGGCGCCGCCATTCTCGATCAGGTCGTTGATCGCGATCGGGCGCCCGTTGAGCAGCGTGTTCTGAAACTGCGGCCCGAGCCCTCGAACGCTGATGTACAGTCCCTCACCGCGCGGACGGGTGATCGCGACGCCCGGAACCAGTTGGAGCGCCTCCGCTACGTTCTGTGCGGGGAATTTGCCGATGTCGGTCGAGTTGATCGCGTCGACGCCGAACGCTGCCCGGCGTTTGGTCTCGGTCGCCGCCGCAAGGCTGTCCGCGTAGGAGCCGGTCACCACGATGTCGTTCGCGCCGTCGGCGGCAGCGGTGTTCGCGTCTGGCGTCTGCGCGCCCGGATTCGCCGCCTCCGCAATCAGTTGTGCTGCGGCTGGCTGCGTGTACCCCAATGCCGCCAGAGTGAACGGCAGCGTCGCCCGGAACAGGCGTGAATAGCTCGACATGTGATGGTTCCCCGTAAACAGCTTCTGCTGCTGAAAGGGGCGCTTAGATCCCGATCGTTGCGGCTTCGGTACGTTCCGGTTTCGATGATGTTACGGTGCCATGTACAACGTGTGACGGTATGTTGAGCAGGCCTGCGGCTGGTGATCCGCTCAAGGAACGTTCCGGTGCTTCGATCGCTGTCAGAGCAGCGCTGAAGCTCCAGCTTGAACCCCCGGAAGCGAGATGGCTGCTGGCCACAGCACGCGAACGGAGGGAGCCGAGGATATGTGCGACTGCAGGGTCGCGTCCCTTGTGGTGGTGTAGCTCGACGGTAGCGACGCTAACCGGGTTGCGCTCCCCACCAGCGCTGTCGCGGCCGGCATCGGAGATCTTCGGATAGCTTTGGGTTGCAACACTCAATCAACAGAGACACCGATGATACGATGAACTTGCAGGCGCTGGCGGGAAGGAGCGCGAATGCAGAGTCGCGCGGCGGCTGATGGATCTGGAGGTCGGCAGGCTGATCGCTCGCCAGCGACAGAGAATGGCGACATCTGAACCGCAGACATAGCTCGCCGGATGTGTGTCGACCCGATACTATCCCTCTCGAATTTTGGAGGATACCCATTTGGCCCGCCTCATCGTGATCGAGGATGATCCAAAAACTGCCGAGCAGATCATTGATGTCCTGCGCGTGCACGACCATGAGATCGTGCACGTCGCGGACGGCCAAGCCGCGCTGGAACGCGCGACCCGCGAGCCTTTCGACCTCGCCACGCTCGATCGCTTGCTGCCCGGTCTCGACGGCCTGTCGCTGGTCGCGGCCTTGCGGGAACGGCGGATCATGATGCCCGTGCTGATGATCAGCGCACTGAGCGATGTCGACGAACGGATCGCTGGATTGCGCGCGGGCGGCGACGACTATCTCGTCAAACCGTTCGTCCCCGAGGAAATGGCGATGCGCGTCGAGGTGCTGCTGCGCCGTCGGCTGCAACCGTCCGAGGCCGCGATCCTGAGCGTGGGCGCCATCGAGATCGACTTGATCCGCCGCATCGTCACCGTCGCGGGGGAGCCGGTGCGGCTGCTCCACATGGAGTTTCGCCTCTTGGAGTTTCTGGCGCGGCACCCGGGCGACACGATCAGCCGGCGGATCATCTTCGAACAGGTGTGGGGATATTATTTCGACCCCGGCCCGAACCTCATCAACGTGCATATCGCGCGGTTGCGCAAGAAGCTCGATCAACCGGGGCGCCCCTCCGCGATCGTCACCGTCAAGGGCGAAGGCTATCGTCTCGATGCCGTTTGAACGTCTGCGCCTGCGCGAGATCCGCGCAACCAGCACGTTCCGGCTGACGATCTTGCTCGGGATAGTGTTCGCCGCCGGCGTGGTGGCGCTGCTCGGCCTGATCTACGGGCTTTCCGCACGGGAACTGACGGCGCGAACCGACCATATCCTGTTGCAGGAGGCCGATCGCCTCCGCAGCGTCTCGGCCGAAGCCTTGCCGAGACGAATCGACAGCGAGATCCGCCAAAATGCCAGCGGCCTGACCTATTTCGGCCTGCAAGCGCGCGATGGCGAGCCGGTGGCGGGCAATCTGCGGATCGCGGGCACCTTCCGGTTCGACCATCCGGTGAATGTCGCGGCCGGCGGAAACCGGCACAGCCCGCTTCGCGTCCTCGCGATCCGCGCGCCGACCGGCGAAACGATCCTGATCGCGCGCGACATCGCGCCGATCGTCGACCTGCGCCATCGTATCCTCACGATCCTCGTCGTCAGCGGTCTCGCGATAGCGGTGCTGGTGTTCGGCGCGGGCTTCATGCTCAGCCTCGCGCCGCTGCGCCGGGTGCGTGATCTGCAGGCGACCAGCCGGGAAATCGCCGCCGGTCGGCTGGACCGGCGGATGCCCGTCAGCCGGCGCGGCGACGAGCTCGACCTGTTCGCGGACACCGTCAACACCATGATCGAGGAAGTCGAGCGCGTGGTCGCGCAGGTGAAGGGCGTGACGGATGCGGTGGCGCACGACCTGCGGACCCCGCTCGCGCACGTGCGCGGCAAACTGCAGCAGGTTGCCGCATTGGCAGCGGCGGACCCCGACCTTACCGAACTCGCCCGCTCGGCCACCGACGACCTCGATCTCGTGCTGGAACGCTTCGCCGCATTGCTGCGGATTTCCGAACTGGAGGCACGCGGACGTCTGGCGGGGTTCGCGGCGGTGTCGATCGCGCCCTTGCTTGCCGGGGTGTGCGACTTGTACGAGCCGCTCGCCGAGGAGGCCGGGGTTGCGCTTGCGCTCGCGGCCGGTCCTGACGCGACCATTCACGCCGACCCACAGTTGCTGTTCGAAGCGGTCAGCAATCTGGTCGACAACGCGATCAAGTTCAGCGGCCCCGGAGGCCATGTCCTGCTGTCGCTCGCGCTGGAGGCGGAGGCCGTGGTGATCGCGGTGCGCGATGACGGTCCGGGACTGCGCGCCGACGATCGTCAGGCCGCGCTGCGGCGCTTCTACCGCGGCGTGGATACGGCTGGCGTCCCCGGTACGGGTCTCGGCCTGAGCGTCGTCGCCGCGATCGTTCACCTCCACGGCTTTGCACTCGAACTGGACGATGCCGCGCCGGGCCTGATCGTGCGCATTCACGCACCCAGGTGAAATTCATTTAAGGTGCACCGCAGCGAAGTCGGAATACATGGGGGCCCGTCATTCCACCCGGAAGATCGGGGTTCCCGTGCTGCAACTCGTCAAGCTTGCGCTCAGCAAGCCCTATACGTTCGTCGTTCTCGCCATCCTGATCGTGTTGTCGGGATCGATCGCATGGGTACGCACCCCGACCGACATCTTTCCTGACATCAAGATCCCGGTGATCGCGGTGGTGTGGACCTATCGTGGCCTGCCGCCCGAGGACATGGCCGGTCGCGTCGTCTATTATTACGAGCGCCAGCTTTCGAGCACGGTCAACGATATCGACCATATCGAGAGCCAGTCGCTCAACGGCGTGGGCATCGTGAAGATCTTCTTCCAGCCCGACGTGGATATCCGCACCGCATCGGCGCAGGTGACGGCCGCCTCGCAGACCGTGCTCAAGCAGATGCCGCCGGGCATCACTCCGCCGCAGATCCTCAACTACAACGCCTCGACCGTGCCGATCCTCCAGCTCGCGCTGTCGGCCAAGGATCTGTCCGAACAGAAGATCTACGATCTTGGCCAGAACTTCATCCGGCCAGCGCTCGCCTCGGTGCAGGGTGCCGCGATCCCGTCGCCCTATGGCGGCAAGGAGCGCCAGATCCAGATCGATCTCGACCCCGACGCGCTTCAGGCCCGGCATCTGTCGGCGAGCGACGTCGGTGCCGCGCTCGCGGCGCAGAACCAGATCGTTCCGGCGGGCACCACCAAGATCGGCCAGTACGAGTATAACGTCCGCCTCAACAACTCGCCCGAGGTGGTCGAGCAACTCAACGACCTGCCGATCAAGACCGTGGATGGCGCGACCGTGACGATGCGGGACGTGGCGCATGTCCGCGACGGATCGCCGCCGCAGCGCAACGTGGTGCGCGTCGATGGTGGCCGCGCGGTGCTGATGACCGTGCTGAAGTCGGGCGCGGCATCGACCATCGCGATCGTCGATCAGGCAAAGGCGCTGCTGCCGAAGATCCGCGAGACGCTGCCGCTCTCGCTCAAGGTGCAACCGCTGTCGGACCAGTCGCTGTTCGTGAAGGCGGCGGTGTCCGGCGTCATCAAGGAAGGCGTGATCGCGGCCGCGCTCACCTCGCTGATGATCCTGCTGTTCCTCGGCTCGTGGCGATCGACCGTCATCATCGCCGCCTCGATCCCGCTCGCCATCCTCGCCGCCGTGGCGGGGCTGGCGATGGCGGGGCAGACGCTCAACATCATGACGCTGGGCGGGCTGGCGCTCGCGGTCGGCATCCTCGTCGATGACGCGACGGTGACGATCGAGAACATCAACTGGCATCTCGAACAGGGCAAGCCCGTGCGCGCCGCGATCCTCGACGGCGCCGAACAGATCGTCGGCCCGGCGTTCGTGTCGCTGCTGTGCATCTGCATCGCCTTCCTCCCGATGTTCTTCCTGCCCGGCGTCGCCGGCTTCCTGTTCGCACCGATGGCGATGGCGGTGGTGTTCGCGATGATCGCGTCGTTCGTGCTGTCACGCACGCTCGTCCCGACGATGGGCAACTATCTGCTGCGCCAGCACGCAACCGAGCACACGTCCGATGTGATGGTAAGCCACGACGCCATGTCTGGTCGGCCCGAGAGCCGCAACGTGTTCCGGCGCTTCCAAAGCGGATTTGAGCATCGCTTCGAGGCAGTGCGCGGCTATTACGTCGCTTTGCTCGACTTCGCACTCGCCCGGCGGCGCGTGTTCGTGCCGGCGTTCATGGCCGCCGTCCTCGTCTCGTTCGCGCTGGTGCCGATGCTCGGTCGCAACTTCTTCCCGACCATCGACGCCGGACAGATCAACCTCCATGTCCGCGCGCCGATCGGCACGCGGATCGAGGAGACCGCAGCGATGTTCGACCATGTCGAGGATCGCATCCGCTCTGTCATCCCGCCGGATGAACTGGTGTCGATCGTCGACAATATCGGCATGCCGGTGTCGGGCATCAACCGCGCCTATTCCAACACCGGCGGCGTCGGCCCGCAGGACGGCGACATCCTCGTCACGCTGTCGGAAGACCATAAGCCCACCGCCGGCTATGTCCGGCGCTTGCGCAAGGTGCTGCCCGATGCGTTTCCCGGCTCGGTCTTCTCGTTCCTGCCCGCCGACATCATCAGCCAGATCCTGAACTTCGGCGCGCCCGCACCGATCGACGTGATGGTGACCGGCAGCGACATCAAAGGCGGCAAGGTCTATGCGCAGGCGCTTGCCGAGAAGATGCAGCATATCCCCGGCATCGCGGACGTGCGCGTGCAGCAGACCGAGGCCTATCCCGAACTCGGCTTCGACGTGGATCGCGCGCAGGCCGACCGGGTCGGCATCACCGAAAACGACGTGACCCGCAGCATGGCGGTCAATCTCGCCGGCAGTTTCCAGGTCGCGCCCGCCTTCTGGCTCAACCCGAAGAACGGCGTTTCGTACCCGATCGTCGTGCAGACGCCGCAATATCGCACCGACAGCCTGTCGGCGCTCCAGAACCTGCCGGTCACCGGCCCTGGCGGGACTTACCAGCTTCTCGGCGCGCTCGGCACGCTCCACCGCGAGCCGTCGCCGGCGGTGGTGACGCATTACGCGGTGCAGCCGTCATACGACGTCTATGCGACCACGCAGGGCCGCGATCTCGGTGCGGTTGCCGCCGACATCCAGAAGGTGCTCGACGACGCCAAGGGTACGTTGCCCAAGGGGTCGAGCGTGAAGCTGCGTGGCCAGGTCGAGACGATGAACACCGCCTTTTCGGGCCTGATCTTCGGCCTGATCGGCGCGATTGTGCTGATCTACTTGCTGATTGTCGTCAACTTCCAGAGCTGGGTTGATCCAACCGTCATCATCTCCGCTTTGCCCGCCGCGCTCGCCGGGATCGTCTGGATGCTGTTCGCGACCCATACGCCACTCTCTGTGCCGGCACTCACCGGCGCGATCATGTGCATGGGCGTGGCGACCGCGAACTCGGTACTGGTAGTTAGCTTCGCGCGCGAACGTCTCGCGGCAACAGGCGATGCGCTCCTTGCCGCAGCAGAGGCGGGTGCAACCCGCTTCCGCCCGGTGCTGATGACCGCCCTCGCCATGATCATCGGCATGGCGCCGATGGCGCTCGGTCTCGGCGAAGGCGGCGAGCAGAACGCGCCGCTCGGTCGCGCCGTGATCGGCGGGCTGATCTGCGCGACGCTCGCCACGCTCGTCTTCGTTCCCGTCGTCTTCTCGATCGCGCACCGCAAACAGCGGCGCGCCGCTTCCGCCCCTCTTGTATCTGGAACTCTCGCTCATGCAGGCTGAACCCGTTCAGGCCCCGGCGCCGAAAGGCCTCAAAACCGCCGGTATCGTCGCCGTGGTGACGGCGGTCGGCATCGTCGCCGCAGGCGCGCTGGTGCGCCGGGGCGACACGCATGAGGCGCAGAGCTGGTCGGACGCGCGCTCGGTGCCGACCGTCCATCTTGTCGCCGTGAAAGGATCGTCGGCGAGCGACGCGCTGACCTTGCCCGGCACGATGCAGGCGTGGAACGCCGCCAAACTGTACGCGCGCGTCGGCGGCTACGTCAGCGCGTGGTACAAGGATATCGGCGCGGTCGTTGGCGCGGGAACGCCTCTCGGCAAGATCGACACGCCCGAACTCGACCAGCAGATCGTCTCCGCGCGCGCCGCCCTGGTCAGTGCGCAGGCGCATGCCAGCCTCGCGCGCAGCACGGCGGCACGCTGGAACGATCTGCTGACCGACAATTCGGTGTCGAAACAGGAAGCGGACGAGAAGAACGGAGACCTCGCGGTGCGCAATGCGGCGGTACAGGCCGCGCGCGCCGATCTTGGCCGGCTGCTCGCGCAAAAGGCATTCTCGACGGTGCGTGCGCCGTTCGCGGGAACCGTGACCTCGCGCAACTCCGACATCGGCGATCTGGTCGGCCCGGGCGCATCGGCGCAGCAGCCGATGTTCTCGGTCGCCGACACGCGCAAGATCCGTATCTATGTCAGCGTGCCGCAGAATTATTCCGCCGGGATGACGCCGGGGCTGAGCGCGACGCTGACAACCCCCGATTACCCCGCGCGCAGCTTCAGCGCGCATGTCATCGGCAATTCCGGCGCGATCAACCAGCAGACCGGCACCTTTCAGGTCCAGTTGATCGCCGACAATGCCGATGGCGCGCTCAAGCCCGGCGGCTACGCGCAGGTCCGCTTCGATGTGCGCGGCCAAAGCGGGACGGTGCAGATCCCGTCGAGCGCGCTGATCTTCCGCGCGCAGGGCACGCAGATCGCAACGGTCGGCGCGGATCATCATGTCCACCTGCGCGCGATCACGATCGGTCGCGATCTCGGGCAGACCGTCGAAGTGACCTCGGGCCTGTCGGCGGCGCAGAAGATCGTCGACAACCCGCCGGATTCCTTGGCGAACGGCGAATTGGTGCGCGTCGAGGATGCCAAGCATGGCTAAGCGCGCGTGGCCCGCACTGGCGCTCCTGGCCACCACCGCCGGGTGCTCGTTCGCGCCAGCCTATCATCCGCCGGTCACGCCAGCGGTCACGGCGTTCAAGGAGGCCGGACCCTGGCAGCCCGCCACCCCCGCCGACACGGCAGCGCGCGGCGACTGGTGGGGGGTGTTCCGCGACCCGACGCTCGACGCGCTCGAACGGAAGATCGCGACCGACAACCCGACCTATGCCGGCGCGCTTGCCCGCTATGATGCGGCGCGCGGCTACCTCGGCCAAAGCCGCGCCGCGCTGCTGCCGCAATTGGGAGCCGATGCCAGCATCACCCGCAATCGCCAATCCGACAATCGCCCCTTACGCGGTGCGAACCAGCCCGACGTCTACAGCGCCGACACGGTCGAGGCGAGCCTGGGCTATGAACTCGATCTGTGGGGCCGCGTTCGCAACACCGTCGCGGCGGGCAAGGCGGAGGTGCAGGCCTCGGGCGACGATCTCGCCGCGATCCGGCTGAGCTTGCAGGCCGAACTCGCCAACGATTTCATGGCGCTGCGCGGCTATGATCGGCAGGCCGTTTTGCTGACGCAAACCGTGGATGCCTTCGCCAAGGCCGATCACCTGATCGCGCGCCGCTTCCAGGCCGGAATCGTCAGCGGAATCGAGACGAGCCGCTCGGGTGCGCAACTCGCCGAAGCGCGTGCGCAGCTCGCCGATGTCGCGGGGGCACGCGCGCTGACCGAACATGCGATCGCGAGTCTGGTCGGCACGCCTGCATCGAATTTCACCATCGCGCCGGTCGCCACCGATTTCGATGTGCCCGCCGTGCCGCTCGGGCTGCCCGCCACGCTGATCGAACGCCGCCCCGACGTGGCGGCTGCCGAACGCCGCGTCGCCGCCGCCAATGCCGGGATCGGCGTCGCCAAGGCGGCGTTCTTCCCCGCGATCCGATTGGGGGCGAGCGGCGGGTTCCAGAATACCGGACTGCCGGGGCTGTTCTCGGCACCCAACGAAATCTGGTCGATCGGGCCGAGCGCGGTGCTCACCCTGTTCGACGGCGGACGCAGGCGCGCCGAACTCGCCGTCGCGCGCGCGCGTTGGGCGAGCGCGGGGGCGGACTATCGCGCCACCGTCCTGACGGCGTTCCAGCAGGTCGAGGACAATCTGGCTTTGCTCCACCACCTTGGTGATGAGGCTGCGGCCCAGGACGAGGCCGTGCGGCAGGCGGCGATGACGGAGCGGCTTTCGCTCAACCGCTACAGCAAGGGCGCCGTCACCTACCTGGAGGTGTTCACCGCCCAGACGACGGCGCTTCAGGCGCGGCGCGCAGCGCTGGATCTGGACACCCGGCGGCTGCAGGCGAGCATTCGTCTGATCCGCGCGCTGGGTGGGGGGTGGCCGTCCAGCAACGTGTTCGCAAATCGCAAAACTCCCGTGACGCCAGTGCAGGGGCAGTGAAGGACGTCAAGCGAGGTGTCGCGTCTCGCAACGGATTGGACCCACGCGCGCTCCAACGCGATTTGTGACGCGCCAAGTCTGCTCTCACCGATAGCGGCCGACGCCGCTTGGCTTGTGAATGACCGACAGCGTGAAGGAAAATCGTGCAACTTATGTGTACGATTTCTCAAAGGTAGGCGGCTCGGGGCAGGTAAGGCCCCGTATCACCGTCGATTGTTACACATGCAGACAATCGCGTTGCCCCCGGCACCGCGGCGCGGCAGAAGCGCGGCATGATAGCTGCTCTTTCCGCTACCCTGGTTTCGCTGTCGGCCGCCGCACAGCGCGACGATCTGCCGCCGGTCAGCTATCCGATCCTCGCCGAGACCGCGCGCGACGCGAAGGGCTTCGTGCCCGGCGGCTGGAAGCTCGAGATACAGGACACGGGTGACCTCGATGGTGACGGGCTGCCGGACCTGGCGTTTGCCGTTCACCAGCGGGACCCAAGCAATATCGTGCCCAACGGTCCTTTGTGTGGCGACACCCTCGATACCAACCCGCGCATCCTCGCGGTCGCCCTGGCGCAGCGCGGTGGCGGCTATCGCCTCGCGACGCAGAACCACAGCCTTGTCCCGCGCCGCGACAATGCCTGCGCCGAGGACGGGTTCGATTCCGAGGGCGTCATTGGCGGCGGAATGGATGTCATGCGTGGTACGCTCCGGGTCCGGCTTGGTCGGTTCATGAGCGCGGGCGGTTGGAGCATGGGCTCCATCACGTACACGTTCCGCTGGCAACAGGGCGCACTGCGGTTGATCGGATATGATTATACGAACGTACAGCGCAATAACGGCGAGATGAAAACCCTCAGCATCAACTACGTGACCCGCCGGGTGAAGATCGGCGCAGGCTCGGTCGGCGACGGTGATGTGAAGACGCGGTGGTCGACGGTTCCTGTCCGGCCGCTTCTCACGATTGACGAGATTGGGGATGGCCTCGAATTCGATCCGAACGGGCTCGTCGGTAGTCTCTGAAGGCGAGGCGAGCCGTGGTCGCATCGCACTGCCCGGGTCACGTTGCTCCCGGCGTGGCAACGGCGCGCCTCATCCTCCCGACCGTACCAGCAGCGGCTCTGGCGGCGGACGCTGGCCGCGCTCTCCGGCCCGGCACTTTTCCACAGTCCCGCAACACGCCGGGGCGAACATGACAATCGTCCACGCCTGATCTAGGCTGCTGCATGTTCTTTGGCCGCCGAGTCCCGCAGCGTCAGGAGCCGGCTCTAGCGAAGACCGCGCTTTCCCGCAGCTTGCTCCTTTCGTTGCTGGCATGCGTTGCGCTCGGCGATCCCGCTGCCGCGCAGGACGCCGCAGCTGACATGCCCGTCGGGGTGGGCCAGGAGCAGGAGGCGTCGGCCGGCGGCGTGGCGCGGCTCGATCCGACTTGCGAGGCGGATGATGCCGAAGCGTGTACCGCGCTCGCCTATCAACTCCTCGAAGGCGATGGCGCACCGAAAGATGCGGCCGCAGCGCTGCGGCTCTTTGCCCAGGCGTGCCAGTTCGGCAGCATGCGGGGCTGCACGATGGCCGGATATGCCTATGCCGAAGGGGACGGCGTGGAGGCAGACCTGACACGCGGCCTGTCTTATTACGCTTTTGCCTGTCGGGGCGGCGAGGCGACCGCATGCTCCAACCTTGGCCTTGCCTACGCCGCCGGGAAGGGCGTCCCCGAGGATGCCGTTCGAGCCCGCGTCCTGTTCAAAGATGCTCGTGACAAGGGCGGATGGGGCGGCTGCGCCAACCTCGGGGCGTCCTACTCGCTCGGCCGGGGCGTCAGGCGCAACCAGGTCCGTGCGGCACGGCTGTTCCGGAAGGCCTGTGACGGCGGCGACCAGCACGCCTGCTACAACCTCGGCGTGCTGTATCGCGATGGTCTGGGCGTCTCGCGCGATTACAAACGAGCGGTGACCTTGTTCGAGTCCTCCTGCGCCGCGCAGAATTCGACCGCATGCGGCAATCTCGGCCTGATGGTGGACGACGGGCGGGGCGGCGCAAAGGACCGCCAGCGCGCGCTTGAATTGTTCGATAAAGCCTGCGCCCTCGGCGAGCCCGAGAGCTGCTTTTCGCTGGGTCGGGCATACCAGACCGGGAACGGCCGCGAACGCGACGATGCCCGCGCGGTCGCCTTGCTGGAACGCACGCTGGCGCTAGACCCGGAAACGGCCTCCGCCTCAGAGGCCGAAAAAGCCCTCGCGCTCGCCCGGCCACCGACGAAGGATGCGGAGGCTCCGGCTAGCAAACCATGAGAGGCGTACAGCACGATGATGACGCGCATAGTTGATGGCCTGATATTGCTGTGCGCAGCCATGATCTTGGCCTGCCTCTGGGCCGGGGCGCCGGTCGCGGCGCAATGGCAGGCCGAGGAAACCGTTCTGACCTGCCGGTTCGAGGGGCAGGACCGTGTCGCGTCCGTTTCGCTCAGGGGCACCCGGGCGATCTATCGCGATGGCCGCGCCGGGCAGACGCCAAAACTCACTTTGTCCAGTTCGCTGGCCGATCTCGATTATCGGCGTGAGGACGGTGCGGGCGATACGATCGACGAGATCGCGACCTTCGCGGATGGCGACACCGTGTACCGCTTAGCAGCGGGGTTCAGGAGCGGTGCGCAGCCAGACCCGTCTGAGCTTCGTCCGTTCGGGCTGTTGATCGTGAGCCGGGTGGGCAAACCGCTCGAAAAGCTGTCCTGCGTTCCGGCCAGCATCGGGAGAAATCCAGACCGCCTGTTGGCGCGCATGCGCAACGCCGGCCGCGAGCGGACGTCTGACGGCGTAACTTTTCCCAACTATCCGATCGAGCCGCCGATCCGCGCCGCGGACGCGCCGGCCTGCAAGGCGGAGAACAATGTCGACACATGCTGGAGCCGCGGTGTCGGCGCGGCGCGGCGCGGCGATCTGCGCGGCGCGCTCGAACATTTCGACATGTCTTGCGACGCCCGCATCGGCACCATGGGCTGCTACGAGGCGGGCAAGCTCTACCTCCACAGTCGGCAACTCCGCGATTTCGCTCGCGCGAAGCAACGGTTCGCACGAACTTGCGATGGCGACGATTCCGGGCAGGGGCCTTATGCCTGCAAATACTTGGGGTGGATGTATTTCACCGGGACCGGGGCTTCGCGCAATCTTGATGAGGCATTTGGTGCGCTCGCGCGGGCCTGCTTCCTGCACAATGACGAGATCCTCATCGATCCAGAAGGATGCCACTTCCTCGGCAAGACCGTGCTCGAATTGCGCGGTCGTTCGCAGCGCGATGAAGCTAAGGCGGATTATCTCGCTTACATCGCATTTGCGCAGGGCTGCACCGACGGCGCCAAGACGGTCTGCGATGAGGCGCGCGCGCTCTATCGTCGCGATGCCGCGCGCGCCGCGGTCTGGACAAAGCGGTGCGACGACGACGCCAGCGGGCATGGCGCGATCAGCAAGTGCGCCGACCTAGCAATAAGCGGGGACGATTATGATGCCACGCAAGCCGCACGACGGCAGCTTGCCTCGCTGTTTCGCGCGGTATCGGCGTCGCAAGAGGCACATCCGCACGTACGATGAGGGTGTCTCTTACGGCGGCGTCCGGCCGTTGATTGTCCCGGGCCAGCCCGGCTCGATATCTTCTTTGACCATCGCGACCGGAGCCGGGGGTGCCGGCCTAAGCGTGATCTGATAACGATCGTCACCGTCCAGCCCATCCTTGCTCAATGTGTCGCGGCCCGCGAAACACGCTCTCACGCGGTAGCTCCCCGGCGTGGCGGGGATCGTATCGATCGGGTCGCCGGTGCATTCACGGATATCGATGTGTTCTGGCGGGATCTCGATATTCGCCTCCGCGACATGATCCAAATCGTCGAGAATCAAGGGCGGAGCGGCGAGAGCCACATCGATTCCGACGGCGCCGAACGGCTGTTCGCGCGTTCGCCTGCTCTCCGCGGATGCGGCATGATCTCGCAGGCGATGCTCCGCTGCAGCGTAGAGATTTCAGCCCGCATATCTCGTCTTGAGCACCCAGAGCACGTAAATAGACAGGATCGGGACGATGGCGCCACCGAGCCGGGCCGCCCCTTGCAGAATGTATAAGGCCGGGAAGCTGTTCAGCAGTATGATCACCGTGATGGCGGTCGCGATGAATCGCGCCCATGGCGCAGATGTCGCAAGCCCCGCCCGACAGCGTATAAAAGCACGCCGAACGATGCGGCGATCAGCGCCAGCACCGCGATCAGCCCGAAAATCGCGGCGGCCATACCATTCAGCAACGACATGATTTCGCCCGCGCCGCTCGCCGCATTCGCGATCAGCCCAATGAGTCCGTACTGCGTCACGCTGAGGTAGTCGGGCCTAGGCTGGGTGGCGGATGGCGCGACTATGCAGGCTGCGATGCCCACCGTGATCGCCAGCGCTGACGATAGGAGCGCCGTCGCCAAGCCGATGATCCTGAACCCGGTGGCGACGATGACGCGGTGGTTCGGCAATGGGATATTCCTTCGACGAAGCAAGCGGAGCGTCGAGATGCGGCGTAGCCGAGTGGCCCCTAAACAGCCAGACAGAGGCATTGCTGCTGGTCAAGGCGGGCGATCCTGGGTGGACAGGATCAGATAACTGCTTGTTCGTTTATGGGTTGGCGCTCGGGCGCATAGAGGTGGCTCGGTTTGTTTGGACAGTCTCGCGCGATTGCTAAGTGGAGCGCCTGCCGGTTTCATGCCGCTGCGAGAAGCGGTTGGTTGAAGTAAGCCTGATCGGGCGTCTTGCGGTCAAGCGATGAGTGCGGGCGGCGACCGTTGTAGAAGGTCAGATACCGGCCAAGCGAGGCGCGGGCATGAGGCTGCGCCGGGCGCAACGGACCGTTCACGGGCACCGCCGGCCGAACGTGATCTATTCCGAACAGCTCCAGCCGATCACTAACATTACCTACCGACTAGGCGACGGCAAGCCGGTCGAAACGAAGCGCATCGATGCACCGGCGTTTGCCGAATGCGACCTTTACGCTGCCGCGCCGTTAGAGCGCCAAATTGCTTTGCTCGGTTCACACCTGCGCTATTACCCCTAAGGATTGGCGCTTCGCGTTGCAAGGGCGCAGAGTATCGGGCATGGTCATCGGACGACGGGAGAGTGCTGATGCGGGATATCTTGAACTGCAGTGAGCGGGGCGGAGCATATGCGGTGCGGAGCATAGCAGCGGGCATGATAGCCGTTAGCGCCCTTACGCTGGCTGGGTGCGGTGGCAACAGCGGGTCTGGCACAGCCCCGCAACAGGATATTCCAGCGGCATTCGATACAGCCGCGCGCGCGCTCTCGGCCCAAGGCTATTCGTTGGCGAGCTGCGTCGCCATCGCGGACGACAAGGAGAAACTGGCTTGTTATGCCGCGCTAGGCTTCAAGGATAAAAGTGATGTCTCGAAAGTCGAGGCACTGGCCGGCGCCTCGGACATAATGAGTGGGAAGCGCTGGCAGATCACGGCGCCAAGCCCGGGCGGGAGCGACAGCTTCCAGGGCACAGCCACGTTGACGTTGGCTTCGCTCCCCAACGAGGGGCCGATGGCGTTCCGTAATACGCGCATCTTGCTGCGCTGTCCGGCAAACTGGGGCAGTTCAAACAACCAGAAATGGACTGCGTCGATCGATCTGCCTTCCGATGTGTCTTATGATTCAAACAGCAAGGATCGCGGCACCATGGCGATCGAAGTTGATGGTAAGCCCTTCAGTGCAGTCCAGTTCTCACGCACCAGTTTCAACGTGGCAGACGATCAAGCGACGGCGTTCCGCGATGCGGTCGTCGCTGGCAAGGCATTGTCCTTCACGGTGAAGACGACCGACGGGAAGACCGGAGCGACGAAAACCCCGCTCCCGGACGCCACGGGCCTGAAAGAGTATTTCACGAAGTTCTGTGCGTAGGGCGCGGCACGCGTTCCAGAAGAGAGCGCCCACTTCGCGGTCGATCATTGACCAGCGCCTCGATGCGCTGGCGTTCGGAAGGCAGGTCGAGGAGGAAGAGTATCCGGGGCACGCCGCGGCCGCTTGAACAATCCAAGGTCCGGCCGACTCATCAAGAGTGGTGCAGCTAAAGAGTTCTTAGGCGGCGTGGACAAATTTGAGCCAGTATCTGGCGGTAGCGAGATGGACCATTCCGAGGAAACTGCTGGCCAGTTGATCGTATCGGGTCGCGATGGCGCGGTTGATCTTAAGCTGGCCGAACATTCGTTCGATGCGGTTGCGCTGTTTGTAGAGCGTCCGATCATAGTCGATTTTCACGCGGCGGTTTGATCGGCCGGGGATTACGGCTTTGATCTTTCGTTCGGCAAGGTCGGCGCGGATCGCGTCCGCGTCGTAGCCTTTGTCCGCGAGTAGGGCGTCCGGTGCCTGCTCGGGCAGATCAATCAGGGCATTATATGCCTTGCTGAGCTGCACCCGGTTCCGCGGACACCAGGTTAGGCTACGTTAGCGTGCTTCTCGAAGTCCATGGGGCTGAGATAGCCCAAGGTCGAGTGAGCTGCAGCCGGTTTCGTGGACACCAAGATAAGGTGTTTTTGGAACCGGAGGGTGATGATGCAACGACGGAAGTTCAGCCGGGAGTTCAAGCTCGAGGCGGTGAAGCTGG
Organism: Sphingomonas panacis; assembly: GCF_001717955.1. Taxonomy (NCBI): domain Bacteria; kingdom Pseudomonadati; phylum Pseudomonadota; class Alphaproteobacteria; order Sphingomonadales; family Sphingomonadaceae; genus Sphingomonas; species Sphingomonas panacis. The sequence continues at coordinate 3,421,917 of NZ_CP014168.1, read as the reverse complement.
TATTGGAGCGGGGCGTTTCCGCAGCGCAGGCGGCGCGGGATCTCGACGTGCACGCCAACGTACTGCGCAAATGGATCCGCGAAGCGGAAGGCGATCCTGGATCGGCCTTTCCCGGCCACGGCAACCTGAAGCCAGAGCAACAGGAGATTGAGCGGCTGCGCCGCGAGTTGGCTCGGATGAAGGCGGAGCGCGACATCCTAAAAAAAGCGGCGGCCTACTTCGCGAAGGACTCGATATGAGGTTCGCCTTCATCGCGAAGCACCGGGGGATCTGGCCGGTATCGTGGATATGTGAGGCGCTCGGGGTCTCGCGCAGTGGGTTTTACGCCTGGCTGGTGCGTGCGCCGAGCGTGCGTTCGCGCAGCGACGAGGAGTTCGGCGCCAGGATCCGCGCAAGCTTCATCTCCAGCTATCGCACCTATGGCGCACGGCGTGTCTGGCATGATCTTCTGGCCGAAGGCCTGTCATGTGGGCTGCACCGCGTCGAACGACTAATGCGGGCGCAGGGTCTCAAGGCTCGCCCCCGGCGTCGCGGCCTGCCCAAGGACGAAGGCCAGCGGTCGATGATCGCCGGCAACGTGCTCGATCGTCAGTTCACCGCCGATGCGCCGAACCAGAAGTGGGTGGCAGACTTCACCTACATCTGGACGGCGGAGGGGTGGCTATATTTTGCGGCCGTCATCGACCTGTTCTCACGCCGCGTGGTCGGCTGGTCGATGAACGATGCGATGACGGCGCAACTGGTCACCGACGCGCTGATCATGGCGATCTGGCGACGCGGCAAGCCCGATGCCCTGCTGCATCACTCGGACCAGGGCCAGCCAATATACCAGCGAGCAGTTCCAGCGGCTGATGGCCGATAACGGCGTCACTTGCTCGATGAGCCGGTCGGGCAACGTCTGGGACAATGCGGCGATGGAGAGCTTCTTCTCCTCGCTCAAGACCGAACGGATCGCGCGGAAAACATACCGAACGCGCAATCAGGCACGGGCCGACGTGTTCGATTACATCGAGCGCTTCTACAACCCGACACGCAGGCACTCGACCTTGGGCTATCTCAGCCCCATGGACTTCGAGAAGCACGCTAATGTAGCCTAGGGTGTGTGGGGATTCATCGTGAATTGATGACGGCAGCGGCAAGGTAGATCATGGCCTCGAAGCTGCGGTCGGTTTTGCAAGCACGCATGGCGATGCGCTTAAACTCTTTCAGTTTGCAGAAGAAGTTCTCGATGAGGTGCCGCCAGGTGTAGATGTCGGTGTCGATTTTGAGCTTGAGCGCGCGCCCGGGGTGCTGCGAGATGACGACGGATGCGCCACGATCGTTGAGTTCGGCGACGAGCGCGTTGCTGTCGAAGGCCTTGTCGGCGATCAGGCCGTCAAAGGCGATGCCGTCGATCAGCGGGGGCACCTCGACGCTGTCGTGGCGCTGGCCCGGCATCAGTCTGAACCGCACCAGATTGCCCAGCGCGTCGGTGAGCGCCAGGATCTTGGTCGTCATGCCACCTTTGGAGCGGCCAATGGCCTGGCTCTGAGTCCCCCTTTTGCGCCCTGCCCGTGGCGGTGGACCTTGACCATCGTGGCATCGACCATGGCATATTCCATATCCGGCTCATCCGACAGCGCATCGAATATGCGCCTGAAAACATCGGCTTCCCGCCAGTCTCGGAACCGCCGGAACGCCGTGCTCCAGTTGCCGAACCGCTCCGGAAGATCGCGCCAGGGACTGCCCGTGCGAACGATCCACAACACCGCCTCCAGAAAAAGGCGGTTGTCCTTTCCACTACGTCCCGGATCGCTCCGCTTACCCAGACAGTGGGGCTCGATCTTCGCCCATTGGGCGTCCGTCAGAATATCTCGATCCATCCAAAGCGTGAATCACATCCAACCCTGTTTGTGAATCCCCACACGCCCTAATCTGGTGTTCGCGGAACCGGGTGCAGCTCAGGGCTTCGTACCCACGCCCGCGCCGGCGAACGGACGTTGGGAACGAGGCGAAAGCGGCAATCCGCGCGGGCGACCGCCGGGGCGTCCAGACGCACGCACCAAGATTGCTCGCGCACTTATGGATGACGGCCCAGCGATTGCCCGTGTCGTGGTTGACGCTGCGCTGGCGGGCGACCTCCAAGCCTGCAACATCGCGCTGGCCCGGATCGCCCCAGCTATCAAGCCACAGGCAGAGCGTGTGTCGTTTGATTTCGACGCGACCGCACCGATCAGTAAGCGTGGCCTGAAGGCCGCGGAACGGTGATAGTTGGTGGTTGCGACCGTCCGGCCGTTGCTGGAGATCGCTAAGAACTGCCTTGGACTACGGCTGTCACGCGCTGACCTGAAGCCTCGGATCGTTCGGATCAAAGTCGTCCACGAAGCCTTGCCAAACGGCGTCCCGCCAGAGGGCATCGTTTAACTCGTTGGCGCTGTTGTAAATCACTGTGTGTGGGTATTCGGCGTTGCCGGGGCCTTGGCCCCAGGTGAGATGAACGATAGCGAAGCGGCCATCCTTGCAAACAGTCAGAATGTCGTCGTTGCTGTCAGCACGGCCGATCACTTCGCACCCTGCAGACCAAAGTGGATGATCCGGCGACAGCTCCTTTGCCAACTGGCGCGGCAAACCCTCCCGCTCGACGTCATGTTCAAGGGGGCGCCAAGGCGCAACAAAGGCAACATCAGAAGCGTCGACCATCGTGCAAAAGAAGCGATCAGTATGTCGAATGTCAACGGTTGCTTACGGGGCGGCCACACCTGCTTTTAGTGGTCGTGTATGGCGAATTGCGACATTGCTTATGCGGCTTCGGCGATCGCCTGAAAGTCTGGGCGCCAGTTCCACGGCATGAGTTCGTCCCAGCGCGCGGCAGGCCAGTTGCCGGCGATTTTGGCGATGACGTCGGCTATATAGGCCTGCGGCTCGACACCGTTGAGCTTGCAGGTCTCGATGACCGTGTAGATCGCGGCAGCGCGTTCGCCGCCAGCCTTCGATCCGGCGAACAGCCAGTTCTTGCGGCCGATCGCGATGCTGCGGATCGCACGTTCGGCGATGTTGTTGTCGATCTCCAGCCGGCCGTCGTCGAGGAACCGCGTGAGCGCGGTCCAGCGCTTGCGGCCATAGGCGATCGCCTTGGCCATCTCGGACTTTGGCGAGAGGCGTCGCAAGGCGTCGTCGAGCGCGATGCGCAACGCCTCGACCAAGGGTGCGGTTCGTTCCAGCCGGCCTCGTCGACGAACGTCTGGCGGGTGGCCGCGGATCTCGTCCTCGATCCGATAGAGGTTGGTGATACGGGCCAGCAGGTCGGTGGTGAGCGACGTCGGCTTGGTCGCGTGGATATCGAAAATCTTGCGCCGGAAATGCGCCCAGCAGGCGACCTCGGTGACGCGGTTGGTGCTGTAGAGCTTGTCGTAACCGGCATAGCCGTCGGCCTGCAGGAACCCGGTAAAGCTGGCGAGCTGCTGTTGGGGATGACTGCCGGTGCGATCCTGAGTGAACTTATACCAGACCAGCGGCGGCGTGGTGGCGCCCGAGGCGCGATCGTCGACGACATAGGCCCAGATCCTGCCGGTCGCGGTCTTGCCGCGCCCGGGATCGAGCATCGGCACGGGCGTGTCGTCGGTATGGATCTTGGTTGCGGTGAGCCCGACCTCGCGGATGCGGCTGACGATCGGATCGAGCAATGCTGATGCCTGACCGGCCCAGCCGGCGAGCGTCGAGCGATCGATATCGATGCCCTGCGCGGCCATCATCTCCGCCTGGCGGTAGAGTGGCAGGTGATGGTCGAACTTGGCGACCACGACATGGGCGAGCGTTCCGAACGTCGCCTTGCCGCGCGCGATAGCCTTTACGGGTGCCGCTGCCTGCACGACCTTCTCGCAGGCGCGGCAGCTATACTTGGGCCGGATGGTACGGACGACCCGCCAATGGACCGGCACGGCGTCGAGCATCTCGTCGCTATCCTGACCCAGTGGGCGCAAGAGCCCGCCGCAATCGGGGCAGGTGCAGTTGCCGTGCTCGGGCTCGATCCGCTGTTCTTCACGCGGCAGATGGGCCGGGAGCGCTCGAACCGGCGCGTGCCGATCGAGGGTGGCAGGATCGACGCGCCGCGCGCTCACCGTGGCGGCTTCGGCCTCGAGCTCTTCGAGCGCCAGCTCGAGCTGAGAAATCTCGTGGTTGAGCTTCTCGGACGCCTTCCCGAACTGCATGCGCTTGAGGCGGGCAAGCTGCACGCGCAACGTATCGATCAGGATATCGCGAGCGGTAATATCGGCGTGGGCGGTCGCCAATGCGGCTTCCAGCTCGGCGATCCGAGCGTCTTTATCAGGGGCGGAAAGGGCTGCGTCCGACACCGCGAATATATATCAGATCGTGGGTTCCAGAGCCAGAAAAAGCGCAGGAATCCGGGCATTTTTAGCCCGCCAGCGACGGTGTGAATGTGCGCTCCGGCCGCCGCCAGTCGATGCCTTCCAACAGCATTGAAAGTTGTGCCGCGGTCATCGCTACCGTGCCGGTTGGGGTCGACGGCCAGATGAACCGGCCTCGATCCATGCGCTTGGAGAACAGGCACAACCCCTGGCCATCATACCAGAGCAGCTTGACCAGATCGCCGCGCTTGCCCCGGAACGCGAACAGCGCGCCGGAATGCGGACTCTGCTCCAGCGCCTGCTGCACCAGCACCGCCAGGCCATCGAACCCTTTGCGCATATCGGTCGCGCCGCACGCCAGAAATATCCGTGTCAGCGGGGGAAGCGGGATCATCGTGCCAGGACACCGATCACCCGCGATAGCGCCTCGGCATCGACTGATGCGTCAACTGTCAGCCGCACGCCAGACGGGAGCTCGATCCCGATCTGCCCGCTACCCGGCGCGGCCGACGACGGCGCCGGCAACATCACCGCAGGCTCGCTGATCTGGACCTCGGCAAAGCTCGGCACCGCTGGCTTGGTGATCCCGGTCAGCGCCCCCGACATCGCCTGGCGGCGCCAGGTGTAGATCGCGCCGCTGCCGACCTCATGGCGCTCGATGGCCGCGCGGACCGAGCCTTCGGGCCCAAAGGCATCGCGCAGGATCGCCAGCTTCTGCTCGACGGTCCAGTGCCGCCGCCCTGACACCCGGCCGACAATCTCGATCCGACTACTCATACGACCGCTCGTATGACTGCTCGCTCCATCGCCCGCTGACCCGCTCTCGTCCGACATCATCGCCCCGCTCAAAGGGCGGCTATCAGCCCGTCGAGAGCCCCGCCCGCAAGGCGGCCTTCAGACCTCGCTTACACCGATCACGCATCAAATCGAAGCAGTGCTCACCGCCATCGCTGCGGGCGTCTTAGCGCCAGATGTGGGGCAAACGATCATCGCTTCACTTGGGACGCTCTCAGACGCGCGTGCCGCCGCCGACCTCGAAGCACGCATCATCACACTCGAAGCCAAGGAGGCAAGGTAGCAATGTCGTATATGAGCTGGGAACCGCGCTATCGCGTTACGACGATCGCACCGGGAAAGCTGGATATCTTTGTGGTCACGCTCGTCGATGGTCGTCGCGCTGCCGTGGACGCTATCACGGAATACGAAGCCGCGCTCACCAGAGCCAACGCTTTCAGCAACGAGCACCCCAATCGTTGCCAGATCAAAGTACTTCCGTTGACGTATGCGGAGTTCTGCAACCTCTTCAACGTCACGCTTCCCGAACAACCCGAGCCGTCAGACCCGGCGGAGCGGAAATACGTCACCGAACTGCTTCTGCACATCGCGCGGAACACCAACGATGGTGATGCACGGTCGGACGCGCTCGACCTGCTTTTGAAATCGGGAGTCATTCAGTCATGATGAGCAACTTGCATCCGAATGACGTCAAAGTCTTCGCTCCGACCACCGAGCAACTGGATTTGATGTTGGCGCGCTCGGTTGAACGCGCTGCCGCCGAGCGTGAAGCGCGGATTCGCGCTGAGGCTTGGCCGCGAGACGTCGAGGACATGCTGACCACGCTTGCGGCGAAGGCGCTCGCTTTCGAGGCGCGGCTAGCGGCTCTGGAAGCCGAGCGGGGGTAAAGGCCATGGCAGGTGTCCGCTCCATGCTAACGCGAGTACAGCGCCTAGAGCAGGCTCGCGCACCCACTTCGCCCTTCGTGCGGGCTTACGGGTCGTTTGAGGCGTTCGCTGACTTCGTGCGGGCTGAAGTTGAAGCTGGGTTGATCGACCGGCGCGATATGCTCGGTGCCGATGGAAACGGGGGCGTGCTGCGCGCGCTCCTTCGCTGGGATCGCGAGGGTATGCGGAGGGCGGTAGGTGCGTAGGCGCAGCGCCGGGGCGGTTGTCCGCGCTGCGAGCGCGGTTCGGGGGGTAAGGTGCCGCGCACAGCGACAGCGTTGCGGGACGGTACGCACGCCGCCGCACCAGCATAGGAAAAGCCACCCCGTCGCTCATTGGCAGGGTAGGTGCCCGGTTTGCGCTTAGTCGGGCCGAGGACCAGCGGACGGTCCCTCGTTAATCGAACATCCGCAGCAGCGGGGAGTATCTCCTTTCACTCCTGACGCTGTCGGCGCCCCGCGCCTTCGGGTGCGGGGCATCGTAAGCAACCCGCGAATGCGTTATCGTATGGGGATGATCCAAACTGACCATCCCGCAAGCATCACTTATCGTGGCAATCGTCGGCTTAATTGCTGGATTCGCCGGATGGATAGGACGCGGCCTAACGTTCCTTTTAAACCGCTGGTGGACAGGTGCTCCTCAAAAGGAACAGGCAGCTTACCTTAATAGCGTAGCCGATCTTGCCTCTAAGCTCCGAACTCACGGTATGACCATAGAAGAAGTCCGGGAACTAGAAGCAATTGTCCGCAATCCTGCCGTCGTCGGCAGCGTTGGAGCTACCAGAGTTGTAGAAGTGATGTCTGAGGATACTAGTGATCCGCAAGCATTTCAGTCGAATATAGCAATGAAAGCCCGAACGGGTGCCGCATACACTGTGGCTGACGCATTGCTTGAACAAGCTATAATGGACCTCCGCCTCGTAATAGGCGAGCATGAGTATGAAGTTTTTGAAGTCGCTCACCAAAAATAGCGGGAGTACCGTAGCGCGCTTGAGGATTGCGCACTTCGAGAGTTTGAGGACGGCACCCATGCAACACTAGCGCTCGCTCTAGCCGGGCTGAGCGAAACAGAACGCCGAACTAACGAGGTCAAGGCGCAGGTCGCCGAGAGAACCGCTCGCTAGCTCCGGGTCTTACGAGAAACTTATGGGGCCTGCCGCAGCGCGCCACCAAACCTGAACCTTGCAGGTAACGCTTTGAAATCAAACAAAAAATGGTGGACGCACTTGGGCTCGAACCAAGGACCCGCTGATTAAGAGTCAGCTGCTCTACCAACTGAGCTATGCGTCCATTCCTGTAGCAGCGAGAGCTGCTTGGCAGCACCACCGCGTCGGGAGGTGCGCTGTTACCATCCGCGCGGCGGGATGCAACCCCTTTTTCGCTACCAGCGCACAGTTTTGCGATTTTGCCGATCGATCGACATCAACACCCCCAGACACAGCATCACCGTCATCTGCGCGGAGCCGCCGAAGCTGATCAGCGGCAGCGGCACGCCGACCACGGGGGCGAGGCCCATTACCATCGCCATGTTGATCGACACGTAGAAGAACAGCGTCGTTGCCAGTCCTGCCGCGGTCAGGCGGGCGAAACGGCTTTCTGCATGCTGCGCGACGTTCATGCCCCAGTAGATGATCGTGAAGAACGCCGCGATCAGCAGCACGCCGCCGACCAGACCCCATTCCTCCATCATCGTCGCCAGCGCGAAATCCGTGTGGCCTTCGGGCAGATAGTCGAGATGGCTTTGGGTGCCGTTGAGGAAGCCTTTGCCGAAAATCCCGCCGGATCCGATCGCAATCTTCGACTGGCTGATGTGATAGCCGATACCGAGCGGATCACTTTCGGGATCGAGGAACACGAGGATGCGGTTGCGCTGATAGCCGTGCAGCACGAAGTTGACCGCGAGCGGCACTGCGGCGCCCACCGCCAGCCCGCCGCCGATGAACAGGCGTAGCGGCACGCCCGCCAGGAACATCACGGTGATTCCACTCGCCATGATCATCAGGGCAGTGCCGAGATCGGGCTGCTTCATGACCAGCGCGGCGGGCAGCAGGATCAGCGCCGCGGCCGGCCAGATCGCGCTAAACCGTCGCGTTTCTCCAGCCGGAAGACCATCGTAGAATTTGGCGACCGCCAGCACGATCGCCAGCTTCATCAGTTCGGAAGGTTGCAGGCGGATGATGCCGAGATCGAGCCAGCGCTGACCGCCGCCCCGGACAGCGCCGATCAACTCGACCAGCACCAGCAGCACGACCAACACACCATAAGCCGGCAGGGCCGCCTTGCCGAACGCGGAGACGGGTACGCGCGACAACACGATGGCGCCCAGCAGGAACACGAAGAAGCGAATGCCCTGCGATAGCGCCCAGGGCCGGATGCTGCCGCCGGACGCCGAATACAGCACGAGCAGATCGAAGCCGCCGATCGCCAGCGTCAGCAGGATGATGAGCCACGGGAGTTGCGAAATCGGTTTGGGGACGTAGTCGCGTGCGCTCATTGGTCGCGCTCCGTGGTCCCGTCGGCGGCGATGCTGTTGCCGGCGGCACTGGTGCGTGCGACCGACTCCGCTGCGGAAATATCGGCTGCGCTGGCGGCGTTTACGGCGGGCGCCTCGGTCGGCGCGGTGGCGTTGAGTTCGGTCTGCACCGCAACCGCCGGCGGCGGGGCATTGGCAGCCGCGCGGTAGGCGGTCGCCTCGGCGGCCATACGGGTGCGGATGTCGCCGCCCCAGGTCGGCTCCAACTCGGCGAGGGTCGCCATCGCTTTGTCGCGGTCGAACAGATACGTCATGATGTCGCGGCCGATCCCCGGCGTATCGAGATTGCGCACGGTGTGCCCGCCATGTTCGAGCACGACCGCGGTGGCATAGCGGGGCTTGTCGGCCGGGGCGAAGCCGATGAACAGCGCATGGTCGCGCAGCTTGAACGGCAGCGAGGCGTTCTTGAGCACGCCCGAACTGCGCTCCGCCATCGAAATGCGCCGAACCTGCGCGGTCCCGGTCTTGCCGGCAAGCGCAACGCCTGGGATCTGCATACGCGCCGCGCCACCGGTGCCGCCGGCGTTGACCACGCCGAACATCGCATCGCGCACCACCGCGAAATGCTCGTCGGAGATCGACAAATCTGCGGGGGCGGGGGAATGGCCGGCCAGGATGCTTGGGTAGAGAATCTTGCCCGATGCGAGCCGCGATGCCATCACCGCGAGCTGAAGCGGGTTGGCGAGCACATAGCCTTGGCCGATCGACGCGTTGAGCGAATCGGCGACGGTCCATTGCTCCTTGTATTTCCGTAACTTCCACGCCGGATCTGGCACGGTGCCATAACGCTGGCTGCCAAATGGCAAGTCGAATTTCTGGCCAAGCCCCATCGCGCGCGCGACCGGCGCGATCGCGTCATAGCCCACGCGGCGCGCCATCTCATAGAAATAGATGTCGCAGCTCTGCATGATCGCATTCTTGAGATCGAGCGGCCCGTGCCCACGCTTCTTGTGGCAGTGGAACACGCCGTTGCCGACGCGCAGCGCGCCCGAGCAATTGACGCGCATCCCCGGATCAACGCCGGCGGCGAGCAGCGCCAGACCGTTCATCGGCTTGACCGTCGAACCTGGCGGGTAGAGCCCCTGCAATACCTTGTTCATCAACGGAACATGGTCGTTATCCGACAGCATCTTCCATTCAAGATGGCTGATCCCGTCGGAGAAGCTGTTCGGATCGTAAGCCGGCATCGAAACCATCGCGAGCATCTCGCCGGTCAGGCAGTCGATCACCACCGCAGAGCCCGAGTTGGTGCCAAGCCGCCGCGCAGTATATTCCTGCAGGCCCGCGTCGATCGTCAGCCGGGTCGTCCGGCCGGGCGTGTCAGGGCGGGTGGCGAGTTCACGCACAAGCTTGCCGCGTGCGGTGACCTCTACGCGCTTGGCGCCGGGCTGGCCGCGCAACTGGTTTTCCAGCGTCTTTTCAAGACCATCCTTACCGAGTTTAAAACCCGGAACGAGCAACAAAGGATCTTTGGTCTTGAGATATTGCTCCGCAGACCCAGCCCCGACATAGCCGGTGAGGTGCGCTACCGCCGCTCCCAATGGATAGCTGCGCGCGAAACCGCGCGTTGGCGCGACGCCGGTCAGTTCGGGTAAATGGACACTGACCGCCGCGAACCGCTCCCAATCGAGATTGTCGGCGACCTGTACCGGTTGAAAGCCGGCGGCGTGTTTCAGATCGGTTGCGATCCGGGCCACTTCCTCAGGCGGGAGGTTGAGCAAACGCTGCAACTCGACAAGGATCTTGTCCTTGTCCTCGAGCAGATCGGGAATCAGATCGACGCGGAAATCGGTACGATTGTTGGCGATCGGCGCGCCGTGACGATCGACGATCCAGCCGCGGCGCGGCGGCACCAACGTCATGTTGACCCGGTTGCTTTCGGACAGCAGGCTGTAATGCGCATTCTCGGCGATCGCGAGCCAGGTCATGCGGCCGGCCAGCACCAATGCCACGCCACCCTGCGCCGCGCCCAGCATCAGCGCGCGGCGTGAAAAGCTATAGGTTTGCGTAGCTTCGGTGAGGATACGCGGTGGGCGGCTCATGCCGGTTCGTAATCCCGATCGAGCCAGGCGCAAAGCAACGAAATAACCGGAAACAACAACACCGAGGTGAGCACCTGGAGCAGCAGGACGGTATCGACATGGGTGCCGAACGGCACCGCAACCAAGCGACCGCAAATCAGGTAGAAGGCGGTGCCGCCCGCCGCGATCAGCCAATTCTGCCAAAAATCCCGGAACACCAGCCGCTCGTCGATCATATCGATCATGAAGAAGCACAGCGTCCAGGTGGTGATGCCCAACCCGAACGGCTGGCCGCTCAACAGATCATCGAACATGCCGAGCGCGAGGGGTGCCCAGACCGGGATCGCCTCCCGCCGGATCAGTCGCCACGCGAGCAGCATCAGCAGCCCGACTGGCGGCAAAAAGGGGAAGGAGGCGATCGTCGGCCAGATGGTGACGCAGGAGCCAGCCATCACCGACAGCGCGGGCAACAGCCGGCCGACGCGCGAATCCGGGGTCTCGTCGAAGGGACCGCGGCGACGCGGGGATCTCACGGCTTCTTCACCTTGGGGGTCGGCGTCGGCGTTGGGGTCGGGGCTGGCGCGGGGGGCGGTAGATAGGCACGCTGGACCAGCGCGAAATCGAGCGTGCTCGGCCGCGCCGCAGCTTCGGCGACCACGATGTCACGGCCGTGGCGCAGCACCCGCGCCACCGGAATGTTGGGGGGATAGACCCCGCCGGCGCCGGAGGTGACAAAGACTTCACCCGGCGAGAAGGTGGCCGCGGCGTTGCTGACCGAGCGGATATCGACCAGACCGTCGCCGCGCCCCTGCGCGAGTGCGGGCAAGCCGTCGCGGGTGCGCCGCACCGGTATCGAGCTTTCGGGATCGGTCAGCAGCAGCACGCGCGCGGTGTTCGGGCCGGATTCGAGCACCTGGCCGATCAATCCTTCTGGGCCGAGCACGGGCTGACCATGTTCTACGCCCTGCCAGGCACCGGCATTGAGCGTCGCGAAACGCCGCGTGCTTGCTGGCGAGGAACTCACCAACCGCGCGGTCGTGACCGGTACGCCAACCCGCTCACGTAGCGCGAGCAGCCCCTTCAGACGGCGATTTTCATAGTTGATCGCCCGTGCCCGCATCGTGATCGCGCGTTCATCGGCGATCTGCTTGCGCAGGGCGGCATTCTGGTCATGGACCGCGATATAGCTGCCCAAGCCGTCCGGCACCGAGCCGACCGAGCGGCCGACGAAGGCGAACGCCGAAGACACGGGCGCGCTCACTTCCGCGATCGCGGTGCGCGCCGCGCCGAACGTGTTCGGATCGAAATAGGACAAAGCAAGCAGGATCGCGCCGACCAGCGCACCCGCCACAGCGAACACATAGGTTGCGAAAACGCCATATTGCGCCCGGCGCGAAAACCCCGGACGCCGGTTATTCGACGGCGCCATCAATCCCTCGTTCGAAGCCCGCCCGGGGCAATTGGAAGCCTGACGCCCCGTACACAGGGCCGGTGATCTTGGGTAGCGGTATCGCACGTAGCGACACCGCTATCCGAAAATCGTCAGGCGCTGTGCAAGACGCCGCGGAACACCGGATCTTCGAGCGCGCGGCCGGTGCCGAGCGCAACGCAGATCAGCGGATCGTCGGCGACGGTGACGGGCAGGCCTGTCTCATCGCGCAGCACCTCATCGATACCCTTTAGCAGCGCGCCGCCGCCGGTGAGAACGATGCCCTGATCGACGATGTCCGCCGCCAGTTCGGGCGCGGTATTCTCGAGCGCGATTCGGACGCCCTCGACGATCGTGCCGACCGGCTCGCTGAGCGCCTCGGCGATCTGGCCCTGATTGATCTGGATTTCCTTGGGCACGCCGTTGACAAGATCGCGGCCCTTGATGTGGATCGTCAGACCAATGCCGTCCGCCGGCGGCTTGGCGACGCCGACTTCCTGCTTGATCCGTTCCGCCGTCGCATCGCCGATCAGCAGATTGTGATTGCGGCGCACGTAGGAGACGATCGCTTCGTCCATCTTGTCGCCGCCGACGCGAACCGAAGTGGTATAGGCGAGGCCACGCAGCGACAGGACGGCGACTTCGGTCGTGCCGCCGCCGATGTCGACCACCATCGAGCCGATCGGCTCGGTGACGGGCATGTCCGCGCCGATCGCGGCCGCCATCGGCTCCTCGATCAGCCAGACTTGCGATGCGCCGGCATTGGAGGCGGCATCGCGGATCGCGCGGCGCTCTACCGAGGTCGAGCCCGACGGCACGCAGATCACGATCTGCGGCCAACGCATGAAGCGCCGCTGACCACCGTGAACCTTGTGGATGAAATGCTTGATCATCTGCTCGGCGACGTCGATGTCGGCGATCACGCCGTCGCGCAGCGGACGAATCGCCTGGATGCTATCGGGAGTCTTGCCCATCATCAGCTTGGCGTCGTCGCCGACCGCCTTCACGCGCTTGACGCCGTTGAGAGTCTCGACGGCGACCACCGACGGTTCGTTGAGGACGATACCGCGCCCGCGCAAATAGACGACGGTGTTCGCGGTCCCGAGATCGATCGCCATGTCGTGCGACATGAATTTGAAGAAACGCGAGAAGAAGGCCATTGATCGTTCCGTCCTAAGCCGTCCCTAGAGCAAGGTCGCGGCAATTCGCACAACTCCCAGCGTCGTCTTCATGGCCGGTGCGCCAGAGCTATCGCCCTGATCGCGTGAGATGAATGCGGGTCGCGGGATGGCTGCGCTTGGGCTAGAGCATGACTCATGTCAATACGGCGCTTACCTGAACATCTGGTCAATCGAATCGCTGCCGGGGAGGTTGTCGAACGCCCTGCCAGCGCGCTCAAGGAGCTGGTCGAAAACGCGATAGATGCCGATGCATCGCGTATTTCCATTCGGCTCGTCGCAGGCGGTACAGACCTCGTCGAAGTTACCGACGATGGCTGCGGCATGACGCACGCCGACATGGCGCTCGCGCTTGAGCGACATGCGACCTCGAAGCTGCCGGACGAGGCTATCGAAGCCGTTGCGACGTTGGGTTTTCGCGGCGAGGCGTTGCCCTCAATTGCGAGCGTCGCGCGGCTTTCGCTCGAAAGCAGGGTGCCCGGCGCGGAAGGCTGGTCGCGAATCGTCGATAACGGCGTGGTGACGGGTGAGGGGCCGGCGGCGATTCCCCCCGGCACGCGCGTTCGCGTTGAGGCTTTGTTCGAGCGCGTACCGGCGCGGCGCAAGTTCCTGCGTTCGGCGCGGTCGGAATATGCCGCCAGCCTGGACGTGGTGAAGCGGCTCGCGATGGCCCGGCCCGACATCGCGTTCAACGTTGAGCATGACGGGCGTCGCGTGCTGACCGTCGCCGCTGGCGAGACCTTGCCGGACCGCGTGGCCGCGCTCACCGATCGCGGGCTGATCGAGAACGGCATCGGTGTCGATCTGGAACGCGAGGGCATCGTGCTCGGCGGGATCGCCGGGCTGCCGACCTTCAACCGTGGCATCGCCGACCATCAATATCTGTTCGTCAATGGCCGCCCGGTGAAGGACCGACTGCTGACCGGCGCGGTGCGCGGCGCGTATGCCGAGCTGCTCGCCCGCGACCGCCATGCGGTGGTGGCCCTGTTCCTCCAGGTGCCGGGCGATCTCGTCGATGTGAATGTGCACCCCGCCAAGACCGAGGTGCGCTTCCGCGAACCCGCGCTGGTGCGCGGCCTGATCGTCAGCGGCCTACGCCGCGCGCTCGACGAAGCCGGCCACCGCAGCGTGCAGCGGCCCGATGCGGCAGCGCTGGAGCTGTGGAAATCCGAGATCATCGCGCCACCTTCTCCCGCACCCCATTTATGGGGCGCATCGCCGCAAGTCTTTCCCCCGGAAAGACTCGAGGGCGACGATGCGGGCCGGGGAGAGGGGCGGTACGAAGCGGCGTTGCCCGTATCGCACGCCGTCTACGACCGCCGCCCATCGTTCGCCGCCCCGCCACCGCAGGCCCGCGCCGAGCCCGCCTACCAGCCCCCCCCGCAAACCGAACGCTATCCGCTCGGCGTCGCGCGTGGGCAGGTCGCACGTACCTATATCGTTGCCGAGGCCGAGGACGGGCTGGTGCTAGTCGACCAGCACGCCGCGCACGAGCGACTGGTGCTCGAGCGCATGCGCAAGGCAATGGCGGGCGGTGGGGTCGCGTCGCAGGCGCTGCTGCTCGCCGAAGTGGTTGAACTCGACGAACCCGCCTGCGACCGGCTCGAAGCTCGCGCCGCCGAGCTCGCCGAATTCGGCCTCGATCTCGATCGCTTCGGCCCGCGCGCGATGCTGGTGCGCGGCGTACCGGCGCTGCTCGGGCAGGGCGATGTCGTTGGCCTCGTCACTGACATCGCCGACGAACTCGCCGCGTTCGACGAGGCGCTGAGCCTCAAGGAACGGCTCGATCATGTCGCGGCGACGATGGCGTGCCACGGCTCGGTGCGCGCCGGCCGCGTGCTGTCGGTTGCCGAGATGAACGCATTGCTTCGCGAAATGGAGGTGACGCCGCATTCGGGCCAGTGCAACCACGGTCGTCCGACCTGGATCAAGCTCGCGCATGGCGACATCGAGAAGCTGTTCGGGCGGAAATAGCCTCAATCAGCCTCGGTTCAGCCGCTCCAGATAGGTCTCGAACATATCCGCGAGCGAATCCGAATAGGCCTCAACCTGGGCGGCCAGCGCGGTATCTTCGGAGAGGCGCTTGCCGACATCGGCGAGTGTCATCATCACCAGATTGCCCGCGATCTCGCGCGTATCCTCGCCGCAGCCGGGCAGCGCCTCGACCATGAAGGCGCGCAGGATCGCGCTCCCGCGCACCCGCGGCACCGCCGCTTCGGGCGCGTCACGATAATATGGCGCGGCGTCGGCGAGCGCGATCCGCATCTCGGCCTCCTCGCATTCGGATCGCACGAAGGCGTGAACCAGCCGACGGAGCCGGTCGCGCGGCGGCGCCGAACGATCCTCGAGAATGCCACGCATCAAAGCGCCGGTCTCTGACCATTCGTCGCTCTGCAACCGGAACAGGATCGCCGCCTTGTTGGGAAAATATTGATAGAGCGAACCGATGCTGACGCCGGCCCGCTCCGCGACTCTTGCAGTGGTGAAGCGGTGCGCACCGTCCTCCGCCAGAACGCGAGCGGCAGCTTCGAGAATGTCCGCGACCAACTGCGCCGATCGCGCCTGTCGCGGGGCTTTTCGCGCGGAAATCCTGGGTTTCTCGTGCTCGGTCATCGCGCCTTCCAGGATGCGAATAGGGAATGCGACGGATTACTCGTATTTTCGTGAGGCGCGCAATACCGCGCGCCGTTCCCCTCACGGAGACTGCCAGTGACCACCTTGACCACCGCCCCGATCGCGCCGCTGCTCGCCGCGTTGTTCGCGGAGACCGACCGTAGCGAGGGCGTGCTTCCGCCAGCGCTCGCTGACCTCTCGACCGCGCAGCGCGCGGCGATGCTTCGCAGCAAGACCGACTATATCGACCTGTACAGTTACATGAAGGATTCGCCGCTCGCCGTATCGCGCGAAACCGGGGTGCTACTCTACATGCTCGCCCGTGCGCTCGGCGCCAAGGCGATCGTCGAGTTCGGCACCTCGTTCGGCATCTCCACGCTCCATCTCGCGGCGGCGCTGCGCGACAATGCCGGCGGGCGGCTCATCACCACCGAGTTCGAGCCGGCCAAGATCGCGCGCGCGACCGAGAATCTCGACGCTGGCGGTGTGCTCGATCTGGTCGACTTGCGCGCCGGCGATGCGCTCGACACGCTTGCGTCGGATCTGCCTGAGACGATCGATCTCGTGCTGCTCGACGGCGCCAAGGCGCTGTATGGCGACATCCTCGATCTGCTCGAAAGCCGGCTACGCCCCGGTGCGCTGCTCATCGCCGACAATGCCGATATGTGCCCGGACTATCTGGCGCGGGTTCGTGCCGATGATGGCGGCTACCTCTCAGTGCCGTTCGGCAGCGACGTCGAGTTGTCGATGCGGATCGGCTGATGCGAGATGGGCGAGGGGATCACCCCTCGTTCACGCGCACCCGTCTGATCCGCGGTGTCCGCTCCAGATCCGCGGCCTGCTTGATCCCCTGCCGCAGTTCGTCGCGCTTTTCGTGGATAGAGGCGATCACCGGGCCGACGGCAACGCCGAGATCGGTCAGCACCGCTTCGGAGAGTTGCAGTGAGCTTTCCAGCGTCTCGGGCACCGCATCGGTCACGCCGGCGCGGTACAGTTCGGCGGCATGGTCGACATCGCGCGCACGGGCGATGATCGTGAGATTGGGCACCCAACCGCGCACCCGCCGCGTCACCTGTACCGTCAGCACCGGATCATCCATCGTCAGGATCAGCGCCTTCGCCCGCCCGAGATTGAGCCGATCGACCAGTTCGGGTCGCGACACGTCACCGAAGATCAGCGGATAGCCGTCTCGCCGCGCCGCCGTTACCGTATCGATATCGGCCTCGACCGCGACATAGGGCTGGTTGTGCGTCGCGAGCATGTCCGCCACCATCCGTCCGACCCGCCCGAAGCCGATGATGACCGTGCCCGGCCCGTCGTTCGGGATTCTCAGGTCGAGCGTATCGTCGCCACCACCGCGCCGTTCGATCCGCGCCGCCACGCGCCGCCCCGCCCAGGCGAGCAGCGGCGTGATCGTGAGACCGATCGCCGTTACGGTCTGCCAGTAAGCGGCGGTGGAGGGCGCGATCAGCGCTGCCTGCGCGGCTGTGCCGAGCACGATCAACGTCGTCTCCGACGGACTCGACATCAGCACGCCGGTTTCAGCGGCGATGCCCGATTTGACCCCGCCGAGCTTGAGCAACGCGAACGTCACCACGGTCTTGACGACGATCACGCCGAGGATGCCGAGCAGCAACGCGCTCCAATTGTCGGCGATCTGGCGCAGATCGAGGCTCATGCCGACGGTGAGCAGGAACACGCCGAGCGCGAGGCCCTTGAACGGCGCGGTCATCACTTCGACCTCACTGTGATAATCGGTCTCGGCGATCAGCAGACCGGCGAGCAGCGCGCCGACGATCGGCGACAGCCCAGCCGCCGCGGTGGCGAGGCTCGCCGCGATCACGATCAGCAGGGACGCGGCGAGGAACAGTTCGGGGCTTTTGGTGCGCGCCGCCTGGGCGAAC
Source organism: Sphingomonas panacis (assembly GCF_001717955.1). NCBI lineage: Bacteria > Pseudomonadati > Pseudomonadota > Alphaproteobacteria > Sphingomonadales > Sphingomonadaceae > Sphingomonas > Sphingomonas panacis. The sequence goes on along the minus strand of NZ_CP014168.1, from coordinate 3,404,173 downwards.
AGCCGCGGCAGGATGAACCGGCCGCCCAGGTACATGACGACCACGGTTATCAGTCCGCGTCCGAGGACCCCCACGAACGCCCAGTCGCCACCGGTCGCGTTGGGCGAGAAGGCAGCGAGCACGAAGATGATCGGCACCAGCGCGAGATCCTCGAACAGCAGCATCGCGAACGCCGAGCGACCGACCGCGCTGGTCGTGCCAGCGATCGGCAGGACCAAGGCGGTGGAGGATAGCGTCAGCGCGAAACCGAGGCCGATCGCGCCCGGCCATTCCTGTCCGAGAAGATGCAGCGCGACTCCGATGATGAGGCCCGAGCCGATCAGTTCGGCGGCGCCCGTGCCGAACACTTGCGCGCGCATCGCCCAGAGCCGCTTGAACGACAGCTCCAACCCGATCGAGAAAAGCAGCAGGATGATGCCGAACTCGGCGAATGGCTCGATCGAATGCGCGTCGGAGATGGTGATGTAGTAGAGCCACGGGTAGCTCCCCACCAACGAACCGAGGCCAGCCGGCCCGACCAGCACGCCGACCAGGATGAACCCGATCACCGGACTGATCCGGAATCGCGCGAAGGTGGGAATCACGAGGCCCGCCGCCCCGAGGATGACGAGCGTATCGCTCAGTCCGTTATTGTCGAGCGCCAATGCCATGATCGGCATCTAGCCAGAGAAGCGGGGGTTTGTCAGCCGGTGACTGTGGCCGACATGACAATATTGTCAGGTCGCGAATGTGGCTGACCGCTCGCTCATGGCGAGCGAGCGGTCACATCCAGACTCACGCGGCGAGAACGTCGCCCATCTTGGCTTCGAGATTGACGCGCACTGCCTCGAAGAACTGCTCGGTCGTCATCCACGCCTGGTTCGGGCCGATCAGCAGCGCGAGATCCTTGGTCATCTTGCCACTCTCGACGGTCTCGATGCAGACCTTCTCGAGCGTCTCCGCGAACTTGGTCACCTCGGGGGTGCCGTCGAACTTGCCGCGATAGATCAGGCCGCGGGTCCACGCGAAGATCGATGCGATCGGGTTGGTCGAGGTCGCCTTGCCCTGTTCGTGCATGCGGAAGTGGCGCGTGACGGTGCCGTGCGCGGCTTCAGCCTCGACGGTCTTGCCGTCCGGCGTCAGCAGCACCGAGGTCATCAGGCCGAGCGAACCGAACCCTTGCGCGACCTGATCCGACTGCACGTCGCCATCATAGTTCTTGCAGGCCCACACGAACTCGCCGTTCCACTTGAGCGCCGATGCGACCATGTCGTCGATCAGGCGATGCTCGTAGGTGATGCCGGCTTCCTTGAACTGGTCCTTGAACTCGTTCTCGAAAACCTCGGCGAACAGATCCTTGAAGCGGCCGTCATAGGCCTTGAGGATGGTGTTCTTGGTCGACAGGTACACCGGCCACTTGAGGTTCAGGCCATAGTGCATCGAGGCGCGCGCGAAATCGCGGATCGAATCGTCGAGATTGTACATCGCCAGCGCGACGCCCGGCGACGGGAAATCAAACACTTCGCGGTCGATCTTGGTGCCGTCGGCGCCGTCAAACACGAGACGCAGCTTGCCGGGGCCGGGAACGAGGAAATCGGTCGCGCGATACTGATCGCCGAAAGCGTGACGGCCGACGACGATCGGCTTGGTCCAACCCGGAATCAGCCGCGGCACGTTCGAGATCACGATCGGCTCGCGGAAGATCGTGCCGCCAAGGATGTTGCGGATCGTGCCGTTGGGCGACTTCCACATCTGCTTGAGGCCGAATTCCTCGACCCGCGCCTCATCGGGGGTGATCGTCGCGCACTTCACGCCGACGCCGTATTTCTGGATCGCCTTGGCGCTGTCGATGGTGATCTGGTCGTTGGTCTCGTCGCGCTTCTGCACGCCGAGGTCGTAATATTCGAGATCGATGTCGAGATAGGGGAGGATGAGTCGCTCGCGAATCCACTGCCAGATGATCCGCGTCATCTCGTCGCCGTCGATCTCCACGACGGGCGTCTTCACCTTGATCTTCGCCATTTTGTCTCTCTTGTGCAGGAGGAGTTTGGGCAAGCGTCTAGGAGCAAGCCCGCGCCGGATCAACCACCGCCGGATGATGCGGCGGTGATTGTGTTGGCCGGCGCGGCGGCGTAGGTCTGCGGCCATGCCGTCTCTCGAAAAACCCGAAATCACCACCTCCACCGTCAAATGGCGCTTCGCCGACATGCACCCCGAGGGGCGCAAATATGTGCTGATCGCGGCAGCGATCACCTTCGCGATGTGGCTTTTGGTGCCGATCCTGACCTGGCCGATGATCGCCGTGACCGGGTGGGTCGCCCTGTTCTTCCGCGACCCGATCCGCGTGACGCCACAGGCCGAGGGGCTGGTGGTCGCACCCGCCGACGGCCTCATCACGATGATCGAGCGCGTGCCCGTGCCGCGCGAGATCGCGGGCGAACTGGGCGTATTGCCGCTGGTGCGCGTGTCGATCTTTATGTCGGTGTTCGACGTCCACATCAATCGCACGCCGATCGCAGGGACGATCCGACAGGTCGTCTATATCTCGGGCAAGTTCCTGAACGCCGATCTCGACAAGGCGAGCGAGGAGAACGAACGCCAGCATATCGTCGTCGAGGATCGCGACGGCCGTCGCATCGGTTTCACCCAGATCGCCGGGCTGGTCGCGCGCCGGATCGTGCCGTTCGTCAAGACCGGCGACATGGTCGCGCGGGGGCAGCGGATTGGCCTGATCCGCTTCGGTAGCCGTGTCGATGTGTATCTGCCCGAGGATTGCGCCTGCCAGGTCGCACTCGGCCAGCGCAGCATCGCCGGCGAGACCGTGCTGGGCCGCGTCGGCGGCATCGTCGCGACCGGGATTTCGCAGTGACCGTAACCGCCAGAGCAGTTCGTTAAAATGCGTCGCCCGCTCCGCCGCTCACGACGCGGCCTGCCGCTGCGTGCGGTCGCACCCAACGCCGTCACCGCTTTGGCGCTGTGCTTCGGGCTGACCGGCATCCGCTATGCGATCTCGTCCGACTGGGAGGCGGCGGTGACGATGATCATGATCGCGAGCGTGCTCGACGGCCTCGACGGCACGGTCGCGCGGTTGGTGCGCGGCGAAAGCCGGTTCGGTGCGGAACTCGATTCGCTATCCGACGCGATTTCCTTCGGGGTATCGCCAGCGGTGATCCTCTACCTGTGGTCACTAAAGGATGCGCCGCGCGTCGGCTGGCTGTGCGCGATGGTGTTCGCGGTATTTTGTGCGTTGCGGCTTGCGCGCTTCAATGCAGCGATCGACTTGCGCGACCAACCGCACAAATCGGCTGGTTTCCTCACCGGCGCGCCGGCGCCGGCCGGTGCGGCGCTAGCGATGCTGCCGATGTATCTCTGGTTCTGGACCGGGCAACCGTGGTTCCGGTCACCAGCGATCGTGCTGCCCTGGGTCGCGTTGATGGCGATCCTGATGGTGTCCAGCGTCGCGACTTTCAGCTGGGGATCGCTCAAGTTGCGCGATCACATCCGGTTCGAGGCAATCGCCGTCGTCGTGCTGCTCGGCGCCGCGCTGATTTCAGCGCCGTGGCACACTCTGTCGGCTTTGTGCGTGTGCTATCTTGCCACGCTGCCGTTCAGCATCAACGCGTATCGGCGTGTCAGGCGGCTTCGCGAAACGATGCCGGCCGGAGCCGCTGCGCCGATTGCACCCGAGCCCGCACGCGACGATCGCTGACCACGAAGACCTGATCGGATGCCACGACCTCGACTTCACCGCGCAGCAGCGCGACGATCCGCGGCAGTGCCGGGACGAGCGTGAAAGCGAAAACCCATACAGCCGCCGTGAACGCCGCGGCGAAGACCATGCAATCGAGAACTGCGACCATTGCTCAACTTCCTGTTTACGCGCGAAGTCGAAGATCAGAAAGCTTCAGACCCCGGCGATGTTCCACGTACCGCTGATGAACATGTTATGTTCCACATTTGTACCGTTCGTCAAGCTTGATTTTCGCGGAAAGCTCGGCTAACGGGTCCGCCTTCACACCGCATGGGAAGCACATAGCCGGTGTCCAGAGGGTAACCCTCACGGATCACACGCTTCCCAGAGGCATAACCGGAAAGGAACTATCTTATGGCGGCACCTGTCGTCTCCATGCAGCAATTGCTCGAAACGGGCGCGCACTTCGGCCACCAGACCCACCGCTGGAACCCGAAGATGAAGCCTTACATCTTTGGCGACCGCAACGGCGTCCACATCCTCGATCTCTCGCAGACCGTGCCGCTGTTGGCGCGCGCGCTCGAATTCATCAGCGCATCGACCGCCGCTGGCGGCAAGGTTCTGTTCGTCGGCACCAAGCGCCAGGCGCAGGAGCCGGTTGCGGACGCGGCGCGTCGCGCTGGCCAGCATTTCGTCAACCATCGCTGGCTGGGCGGCATGCTCACCAACTGGAAGACGATCTCGAACTCGATCAAGCGCATGAAGGCGCTCGAAGAGCAGCTTTCGGGCGACACGCACGGCCTCACCAAGAAGGAAGTGCTCCAGCTTACCCGCGAGAAAGACAAGCTCGAACTGTCGCTCGGCGGCATTCGTGACATGGGCGGCATCCCCGACGTGATGTTCGTGATCGACGCGAACAAGGAAGAGCTGGCGATCAAGGAAGCCAACACGCTCGGCATTCCGGTCGTCGCGATCCTCGATTCGAACGTCTCGCCTGATGGTATCGCGTTCCCGGTACCGGCGAACGATGACGCGAGCCGCGCCATCCGCCTGTACTGCGAAGCCGTCGCGATCGCCGCGACGCGTGGCGGTCATGAGCAGGTTGCCCGCCGTGGCGTCGATTTCGGCGCGATGGAGCAGCCGCCGGTCGAGGAAGCGCTGACCGTCGAGACCCCGGCCGCCGAGCCGGGCGACGTTCCGCCAGTCGCGGCCGAAGTCGAGATGGCTGCCGAGACCGAGCGCCAGCTCGACGCCTGAGCGTCGTTTAACTGACATATGGGCGGGGTAGGGCGAAGCTCTTCCCCGTCCTTACCCATATCTGCAAAGCCAAGAGGAAATCGACATGGCAGAGATCACAGCCGCTGCGGTGAAAGACCTGCGCGAGAAGAGCGGCGCGGGCATGATGGATTGCAAAAAGGCGCTGACCGAAGCTGCCGGTGATACGGATGCCGCGATGGACTGGCTTCGCGCCAAGGGCCTCGCCGCCGCCGCCAAGAAATCAAGCCGCACCGCTGCCGAGGGTCTCGTCGGCGTCGAAGTGTCGGGCACCAAGGGTGCCGCGGTCGAGGTGAACTCGGAAACAGATTTCGTCGCGAAGAACGTTCAGTTCCAGACGTTCGTGCGTGATGTCGTATCGGTGGCGCTCGAGATGGGCGACGATCTCGACACGATCAAGGCGACGTCGCTCGGTGAAAAGACCGTCGAGGAGACCCTTGTCACCAACATCGCGACGATCGGTGAGAACCAGGCGGTCCGTCGCGCCAAGCGCCTCGAAGTGTCGGCCGGCGCGGTCGTGCCGTACATTCACAACGCGCAGGCTCCCGGCCTCGGCAAGATCGGCGTGCTCGTCGCGCTTGAGAGCGAAGCTGGCGCGGATGTGCTTGAGCCGCTCGGCAAGCAGATTGCGATGCACATCGCCGCTGCTTTCCCGCTGGCGCTGAGCGCCGACGGGATTGATCCGGCCATCGTCGAGCGCGAAGCCGCGATCGCCAAGGAAAAGAACGCCGACAAGATCGCCGGCAAGCCGCCCGAGGTCGCCGAGAAGATCATCCGCGGCCCGGTCGACAAGTTCTTGCGCGAGAACGCGCTGCTTACGCAGGCGTTCGTGATGGACGGCAAAACGCCGGTTCAGGATGTCATCGCCGCCGCCGCCAAGGCAGCGGGCGCGGCAATCGTGCTCAAGGACTATGTCCGCTTCCAGCTCGGCGAAGGCATCGAAAAGGAAGTCAGCGACTTCGCGGCCGAAGTGGCTGCCGCCTCGGGCGTTCCCGCCAAGGTGTAAGCCTCTGCGCCGCCCGCTGCCGATTGTCGGCAGCGGGCGGTGTTTGTCGTCTGCACGGCATGACGATATGTTCAGCGTGGTTTCCACGCTTCCAATCGCGGAGGGCCGCGACTAAGGTCCGCCCCGCACCCGCCCCTCAGCATGATGGAATCCCGTGAGCGATCCTAGGTTCAAGCGCATCCTGTTGAAATTGTCGGGCGAAGTCCTGATGGGCGAGGGGGGGCTGGCGATCGACCCCGCCGTTACCGCCCGCGTTGCCGGCGAGATCGCCGATGCTCGCGCCGCCGGATATGAAGTGTGCGTCGTCGTTGGTGGCGGCAACATCTTCCGTGGCTTGTCCGCAGCTGCCAAAGGCATAGAGCGCGCGACTGCCGACTACATGGGCATGCTTGCAACCGTGATGAACGCGCTTGCGGTGCAGAATGCACTGGAGCAGATCGGCATCGATACGCGCGTGCAATCGGCGATCCCCATGCAGTCGGTATGTGAGCCGTTCATTCGCCGCCGTGCCGAGCGCCATCTCGAAAAGGGCCGCGTAGTGATTTTCGCCGCTGGCGTCGGCAGCCCGTTCTTCACAACCGATAGCGGCGCTGCCTTGCGCGCGGCTGAAATGAAGTGCGATGCCCTGTTCAAGGGCACGTCGGTAGACGGCGTCTATGATGCCGATCCGAAGAAGGTTCCGACCGCAAAGCGTTTCGAAACCGTGGCTTATAGCACGGTTCTCGCGCAGGATCTCAAGGTGATGGACGCCAGCGCCATCGCTTTGTGCCGCGACAACAATATCCCGATCGTCGTGTTCAACATCCGCGAGCATGGCAATCTCGCCGCCGTGCTGCGTGGCGAGGGCGTTTCGACGGTCGTTCAGGCCCAAGGAGAATAACATGGCAGCCTATGACAAGGCCGATCTGGAACGCCGCATGGCGGGCAGTGTCGAAGCGCTCAAGAGCGATCTCGGCGGCCTGCGCACCGGTCGCGCGTCGATCTCGCTGCTCGATCCGGTCACGGTCGAGGTGTACGGCTCGCACATGCCGCTCAACACGATCGCGACCGTCTCGGTGCCCGAACCGCGCATGATCTCGGTTCAGGTGTGGGACAAGAGCAATGTCGGCCCTGCCGACAAAGCGATCCGGTCGGCCGGTCTTGGTCTCAACCCAATCGTCGATGGCACCACGTTGCGCCTGCCGATTCCGGACCTGACCGAAGATCGCCGCAAGGAACTGGCCAAGCTCGCCGGCAAATACGCCGAAGGCGCACGTATCGCCGCGCGCAACGTGCGCCGTGACGGCATGGACAGCCTGAAGGTCGACGAGAAGAAGGGTGTCATCTCCGAGGACGAGCGCAAGCGCCTCGAAACCGAGGTGCAGAAGCTGACCGACGCGACGATCGCCGATATCGATGCGGCGGCGGCGGCAAAGGAAAAGGAAATCCTCGGCAAGTGAGCGCCCGGCCTGCCCCGGTTGCACGGATTGCCGATGGCGGGGCGGTGCCCCGCCATGTTGCGATCATCATGGACGGCAATGGCCGCTGGGCCAAGAAGCGCTTCCTCCCGCGCGTCGCCGGCCACAAGGCCGGCATCGATGCGGTGCGCCGGGTAACGCGCGCCGCGCGTTCGATGGGGATCGATGCGTTGACGCTCTATGCCTTTTCCTCCGAGAATTGGCGACGTCCCGAGGACGAGATCAGCGACCTGATGACGCTGATGCGCGTCTTCATCCGTTCCGATCTCGACGAACTGGTGCGCGAGAATGTGCGGCTGCGGGTGATCGGCGACTATCGCCGCTTCTCGTCCGATCTGGTCGTTTTGGTGGATGAGGCGATCGCACGGACGGCCGCGAACACCGGGCCGATCCTTGCGGTCGCGCTCAATTACGGTTCGCAGGCCGAACTGGCTAACGTCGCGCGTCGTCTCGCGGAGCGAGCGATGCGGGGCGATCTCGATCCCGCCACGATCGATACCGGACTGATCGAGTCGCAACTCGACACCTACGACCTGCCGCCCCTCGATCTGTTGATCCGCACGTCGGGCGAAGTGCGGCTGTCCAATTTCCTGCTCTGGCAAGCGGCCTATGCCGAACTGCTGTTCACCGAGACCTTGTGGCCCGATTTCGACGGCGCGGCCTTGGCCGATGCGGTCGCCATCTTCGGCCAGCGGCAACGCCGGTTCGGGGGCCTGTGAACGAGGGCGGGGCGTCTAAGCGGCCCTCCGAACTCGCGCTGCGTACGATTGTCGGCATCGCACTGATCGCGGTCGCACTGGGTGCGATCGTCGCGGGCGATATCGTATTCTGGCTGGTGTGCGTTACGTTGGGGCTGTTGATGATGGGCGAATGGGCCGATCTCCAGGCGACCCCCGCCGCCACCAAGCGGCTTGCACAACTCGCGCTTTTCGTGCCCTTGTCGGTGATGGCGCCGATCATGGCCGGGCCGGGCTTCTTCACGCTCGGGCTGCTGGCGGGGGCGGGGTTCTTCATCGTCATCGTCACGCAGCGCCCGATGCTGGCGGCGGGGGCGATCTACGTCGGACTGCCGACGCTGGCGCTGCTGGTGATTCGTGAACAGAAGGAAGGCATCGTCTTCACGCTCTGGGTGCTCGCGTTGGTGTGGGCGTGCGATATCGGTGCGTATGCCGCCGGCCGTGTGATAGGCGGGCCAAAGCTCGCACCGGCGATCAGCCCCAACAAGACTTGGGCAGGGTTGCTCGGTGGCATGGCGATGGCGGCGATCTTCGGCGCATTCCTACACGCGATGTATGGCTTGCCGCTGCGACTCACCCTCGCCACACCATTCCTCGCGGTGATCGCGCAGGGTGGCGATCTCTACGAGAGCTGGCTCAAGCGCCGTGCCGGCGTGAAGGACAGCGGCAACATTTTTCCCGGTCACGGCGGCGTGCTAGACCGGCTCGACGGGCTGGTGCCCGTAGCGCCGGTGGCGGCGTTCCTGGTCATTTTGCCGAGATTTTATTTCTGATGAAGACAGTTACGATTCTCGGCGCAACGGGCTCCGTCGGCCGCTCGACGCTCGATCTGGTCGAGCGTGAGCCGGACGCGTTTCAGGTGCTCGCGCTGACCGCGCACCGCGACGTGACCAAGTTGGCTGAAGCGGCGATCCGCACCAAAGCCAAGCGTGCCGTGGTCGCTGATGAAGCGTGCCTGGATGCACTGCGGAGCGCGCTGGCCGGCACCGGCATCGAGACGGCGGGCGGCGAGCAGGCGGTGCGTGACACGGCCGACCTGGGCGCGGACCTGACGATGGGCGCCATCGTCGGCTGCGCCGGACTGGAGCCGGTGCTGGCGGCGATCGAGCAGGGTCGGACCGTCATCATCGCCAACAAAGAGCCGCTCGTCTCGGCAGGCGAGGTTGTGCTTGCGGCAGCGGCGAGGAGCGGCGCGACCCTGTTGCCCGCCGATTCCGAACATAACGCGATCTTCCAGTGCTTTGACGTGGCGCGGCCCGGTCGCGTGCGGCGCATCATCCTCACCGCCAGCGGTGGCCCGTTCCGCGACTGGTCGCTGGATCAGATGCGGGGCGTAAGTGTCGAACAGGCGGTCGCGCACCCGAACTGGTCGATGGGTGCGAAGATATCGGTCGATTCGGCGACGATGATGAACAAGGGCCTTGAGCTGATCGAAGCTGCGCGGCTGTTCCCGGTGCCGCACGACGCGATCGAGATCATCCTGCATCGCCAGTCGGTGATCCACTCGATGGTGGAATATGTCGACGGCTCGACGCTCGCGCAGCTCGGCCCACCCGATATGCGCGTGCCGATCGCAAGCTGCCTCGCCTGGCCCGATCGGATGGCGACGCCGATGGCGCCGCTCGATCTCGTAAGGATCGGCCGGCTCGATTTCGAAGCGCCCGACGCGGTACGCTTCCCGGCGCTGCGGCTCGCACGTGAAGCGCTCGATGCGGGCGGTGCGCGGCCTGCAATCCTCAACGCCGCCAATGAGATCGCGGTCGCCGCGTTTCTTGACAGGCGGATCGGCTTCCTCGAAATTGCCGCAATCGTCGAAGATACCTTGATCCGCTACGATCCGCCCGCGCCGGGGGCACTCGCCGACGTTCTCGCCGTCGACGCAGAGGCGCGAGTGATCGCGCATGAGCGAGTGAAGGATTGCGTTGCGTGACCCACAGCCCCGGCTTCCTGCTGACCGTGCTCGCGTTCGCGCTGGTGATCGGCCCGCTCATTTTTCTGCATGAGATGGGGCATTATCTCGCTGGGCGGCTGTTCGGCGTGAAGATCGAGGCTTTCTCGATCGGTTTCGGCCAGGAAGTGTTCGGCGTCACCGACAAGCGTGGCACGCGGTGGAAATTCTCGTGGATGCCGCTCGGCGGATACGTGAAGTTCGCGGGCGACATGAACGCGGCAAGCCAGCCCGGCACCGAGTGGCTGATGCTGCCGCCCGAGGAGCGCGCGAAGACGTTGCAGGCGCGGCCGGTGTGGCAACGCGCGATGGTGGTGGCTGCGGGTCCGATCGCCAATTTCGTCGTCGCGATCGTGATTCTCGGCGGTTTCGCGCTGACATATGGTGTGGATGCCACCCCCTCTGTGATCGGCGTCGTCGCACCGAAGAGCGCTGCGGCAAGCGCCGGCCTTCAGGTCGGCGACCGTATTATCAGTCTTGGCGGCCGCGAAACGACGACCTTTGCCGATCTTGCCCAGTTTACCGTTTTGCGCCCCGACGAGCGCGTAAACGTCCGCTTCGTGCGCGCCGATAACCTGATGAACCGCGATGTGACGATCGGTGCGCTGGTGCAGCGTGACGCCTTCGGCAACGAATTCCGCAAAGGTCTGCTCGGCATTGGCCCGGTCAGACCCGTGCTGCGTCCGGTCAGCCTGATTGAAGCACCGTTCGCCGGTATGAAGATGACCGGTGAAATCCTGCGCAGCACGCTTGACGGGCTTGGGCAGATCCTGACCGGACGCCGGTCGGTCGATGAGCTTGGCGGGCCGCTGCGCATCGCCAAGGTATCGGGCGAACAGCTTTCGCTCGGCGCACCTGCGCTGATCTGGATGATCGCGGTGATTTCGATTAATCTGGGATTCATCAACCTCTTGCCAGTCCCAGTGCTCGATGGTGGTCACCTGTTCTTCTACGCGATAGAGGCGATCCGGCGCAGGCCGGTGCCGGTCCACGTACAGGAATGGGCGTTTCGCGGCGGGCTTGCGGCGATGCTGGCCTTGATGTTGATGGTGACGTTCAACGATCTGGGATCGTTTGGGCTCTGGAAAAACCTCACCGGCTTGATCGGCTGACGAAGGTGGGGCAGGGCGGGTCCGCGGTGTTGCGGTCCGCGAGTATTTTCTCCGATTTGGGGTGGGAAGTGACAGCGATCAAGGTTTCGACGTTCGGAAAGCATGCGCTCGTCACGCTTTTGGCGGGTACGGTGCTTTCCACGATGCCGAGCGCGGCCGCCGCCCAAGGCGGTGGCATGCGGGGCGGCGGACAGCGTGGCGCTGCGCCGCGCGGCGCGGCGCAGCCGATCCCGATGCCGCCCGCGCCAGCGACAGGTGCGGCCGTGGTCGTCAGCGATCCCAACGCCAAGAAGATCCTCACACTTCGTGTCGAGGGGTCTCAGCGTATCGAGCCTGAGACGGTGCTGTCCTACACGCGGCTGCGCGTCGGCGTCGCCTACAACAACGAACTGCTCGATCAGGCGATCAAGGATTTGCTGGCGAGCGACCTGTTCGCCGACGTGTCGATCAGCGGCGTCGAGAGCGGCAACATCGTGCTGCGCGTGCGCGAGAACCCGATCATCAACCGCGTGATTCTGGAGGGCAACAAGCGCCTGAAGGAAGACAAGATCACCAAGGAGATCAAGCTCAAGCCGCGCCAGATCTTCACGCGCACCGCCGTCCGGCAAGACGTCGCGCGAATCGTCGAACTGTATCGCCGTCAGGGCCGATTCGCCGCCGCGATCGAGCCAAAGATGGTCACGCTCGACCAGAACCGTGTCGATATCATCTTCGAAATCAACGAGGGGCCGAAATCCAAGGTCCGCCAGATCAATATCCTTGGCAACGAAGTGTTCTCGGACAAGGCGCTGCGTGGCCAGATGGCGACCAAGGAAGCGCGGCTGACCACACTGCTCAGCTCGAACACGAGCTATGATCAGGATCGCCTCGCCTACGACCAGCAGAAGATGCGTCAGTTCTACCTGACCAACGGCTATGCCGACTTCCGCGTGACCTCCGCCGTCGCCGAGCTGACGCCCGATAAGAAGGACTTCATCATCACCTACGTGGTGGAAGAAGGAAAGCGCTACAAGTTCGGCGACGTGACGGTCGATAGCGACATTCGCGATTTCGACGGCAAGAAGGTCGCCGCCGGCCTGTCGATCAAGAAGGGTGACTGGTACGACGCCAAGAAGGTCGAGGATACGGTCGACAGCCTGAACCAGTCGGCTGGTCTCGTCGGCTATGCGTTCGCGGATACGAACCCCGAGTTCAACCGCGATAAGGACACGCTGACGATGGGGATCAATTTCCACATCGCAGAAGCCAAGCGCAGCTATGTCGAGCGGATCAACGTCACTGGCAACACGCAGACGCAGGACAAGGTAATCCGGCGCGAGATCCGTCTCGCCGAGGGTGATGCGTTCAACAGCTTCCAGGTCAAGCGCTCGCAGGACCGGATCAACTCGCTCGGCTACTTCCAGGACAAGTTCGAGATCAAGCAGAGCCAGGGGTCGGCGCCCGATCGTGTTGTGCTCGATGCCAATGTCGAGGAAAAATCGACCGGCGAGCTATCGTTGTCGGTCGGCTATTCGAGTCTCGAGAACTTCATCATCCAGGCCTCGATCACGCAGCGCAACTTCCGCGGCAAGGGGCAGGAGCTGCGCGCGAGCGTCAACTACTCGAGCTATTCGAAGTCGGTCAATCTCGGCTTCACCGAACCGTACCTGTTCAACAAGAACATCGCCATCGGTGGCGACCTCTTCCGGCGTGATTACAACGCGTTCAACTTTAGCGGCAGCGATCGTCAGACGACCTATACTCAGGTGTCGACCGGCTTTCAGATCCGTGCGGGCGTGCCGCTCACAGAATATTGGTCGCTCGCGGGGCGCTACGGCCTTACCTACGATCAGGTCGGACTGAATGGGCAGTATTTCAACTCCGACGGCAGTTGTAACGTTCTCGCCGCCGGCAGTTATCTGTGTCAGGCGATCGGTAATCGCTGGACCTCGTCGGTCGGATATTCTTTGATCTTCGACTCGCTCAACAGCCGGTTGCGCCCGACGGCAGGGCAGAAGTTCAGCCTCAGCCAGGATTTCGCCGGTTTGGGCGGTGACGTGCGCTACGTTCGTACGCGCGTCGATGCGACCAAGTACAAGAACCTCGGCGCCGGTTTCATCGGCTCGCTGCACGTCGAGGGCGGCTATATCTTCTCGCTCGAAGGCAAGAAGCCGGCTGGCGTCGACAAGATCCGTATCACCGATCGCTTCTACCTCGGCGAGCCGGATTTCCCCGGCTTCGACATTCGCGGTGTCGGCCCCCGCGTGACGCGAACGCCCTATACCACCGATGCGACAGGCAAGCAGATCCTCGTCACCGACAAGAACAGCATTGTCGATGACGCGCTGGGCGGCAACAAATACTATGTCGGCCGGCTAGAAGTGCAGATCCCGCTGGGATCGGGTGCGCGTGAACTGGGCTTGCGGCCGTCGATTTACGTTCAGGCAGGCGCCTTGTGGGGCGTGACCAAGCCGGTCGCGACGGCAAACTTCCCGACCACGATCGATCCGGTGACGGGCCGCGCCACTGTGCAGCCGCAGGTCACGCCGGTTTTGGACAGCACAAGCGGCAAACCGCTATTCGCGGTGCCAGCCACCGATGGCGCCAATGCGGGGTTGCAGACGATCTGCGCAGTCGGCTATTCAGCGAGCGCGACCACGCCCTGCGTCGGCTCGTCGGTGAACAACGCCGTGACCAGCAGCACCGCACCGTTCCTCGAACAGTTCCTGGGCAATTCGGGGGCGCCGCGCATTTCGGTCGGCGCCGGCGTAAACTGGAACTCGCCGTTCGGGCCGCTCCGCATCGATATCGCCTATGCCTTGAAGAAGGTGAAGGGCGACGACACCAAGCTTGTGACATTCAACGTAGGGACACAATTCTGATGAACACGTTCAAGAAGCTCCTGATCGGCGGCGCGATCGTCGTTCCGGCCGCGTTCGCAGCCAGCGCGGCCACCGCGCAGGTTTCGGGCATCGCTTTCTCCGATCCGGAATCGGTCATCCTCAGCGCCAAGGCACTCGATGCCGCCAACCAGACGATCGCGACCACCTACAAGGCGCAGCTCGATCAGGCACGCGCGCGTCAGCAGACGCTCGACACCGAACTGCAGGCACTGATCGCCCCGCTCGACACCAACAAGGACAAGCAACTTTCCGACGCCGAGGTGCAGGCGGCGCAGGCCGCCAAGAACCCGGCCCTCGCAAAGCTCGAAGCCGCCCAGAAGGCGGGTCAGCAGGAAGTTAGCCGCCTGCGCCAGCCGGCGACGCTTGCCCAGGCCTATGCGATCGAGCAGATCGCGATGAAGTATGATCCGGCGATGAAGGCCGTGGTCGCCGCCAAGAAGGTGAGCCTGCTGCTCTCGGCTGGCGCGATCCAGTACAATTCGCCCGAAGCCGATCTGACCGACGAGATCAAGGCCGAACTCGATCGCCAGACGCCGTCGGTGTCGGTGACGCCGCCCGCTAACTGGCAGCCGAGCCAGCAGACCGGTCAGCTCTTCCAGCGCTATCAGCAGCTCGTCTATTACAGCGCGATGCAGCGCCAGCAGGGCGCGGCTGCCGCACCTGGCGCCGCAGCGCCCGGCAAGCCCGCACCGCAGGGGCGCTGATCGTCCCGCGATGACGGATCAAGCCGAAGTCCGCACCACTGGCCCGTTCGATATCGCACGGGTCATGGCGGCGCTGCCGCATCGCTATCCGATGCTGTTGGTCGACCGTGTCGAGGAGATCATCCTCGACCGGTCGATCACGGCGATCAAGGCGGTGACGATCAACGAAAGCTTCTTCCAGGGACATTTCCCCGGTCGTCCGATCATGCCGGGCGTTCTGATCGTCGAGGCGCTGGCGCAGGCCGCCGGTGTGCTCGCGGTCGAGAGCCTCGGACTGGCCGGCTCGGGCAAGCTCGTCTATTTCATGGCGATCGACGGTGCCAAGTTCCGTAAGCCCGTCGAGCCGGGCGTTCTGCTCAAGCTCGAGGTCGAGTTCGTGCAGAAACGCAGCAGCGTCTGCAAGTTCGCGGGCAGGGCCACGATCGACGGGCAGCTTGCGGCGGAAGCGAACTTCACCGCGATGATCGCCGATCCTCCCAAGGCATAGTGCGGTTTTGGACGCTCTGACCTGGTTCGGGCTGCTCGCGCTGTCGTTCACGCTTGTGTGTTATGCGCTGGAAAGCCGGTCGTCCTGGTGGACGCTCGGCTTTGCGGCTGGTTGCGTGCTCGGATCGTTTTACGGATTTCTGCAGGGCGCGTGGCCATTCGGGTTGGTCGAGGCGATCTGGGCGGTGGTGGCGCTACGGCGGTGGCTCTCGCTGCGTCACGCCTGAGTTGCCAGCCGTTATTGCACTGCCCGCGCAGCTCTGATAGGGGCCGCGCCTTCGCCGCTGGTCGGAAACCAGTGGCTTTCACCGGAGATACGACGTGAAGAGCAACATCCACCCCGATTACCACATGATCAAGATCCAGATGACCGACGGCACCACGTTCGAGACGCGCTCGACCTGGGGCAAGGAAGGCGATCTGATGCAGCTTGAAATCGATCCGCTCGCGCACCCGGCCTGGACCGGCGGCAAGGGCCAGATGCTTGACGCGGGTGGCCAGGTTGCGCGCTTCAACAAGCGTTTCGGTGGCATTTCGCTCTCCGGCAAGAAGTAAGCGTCCGGTCGGCGGTCGCGGCGCGGCAACGCGTCGCTGGATCGCCGCCGAATTCGAACACGCGGTTGCCGATCGGCGCCGCAGCGACCGCTTGCTACCGATCTCGTGGATAGAGATCGGTAGCGAGCGGTTTTCGTTTGTGCGGCCGATGGATGCGCCCCAGCACGGCGATAGGTCGGGGCGCGGATCGGCTGACATGAACGATTAGTGTGTTTTCTTTGCAACGGCGACGTTGTAGGGAAAGCACGATGGTGTTGCGCGTAGCCCCGAGTTCCAGTGACCGCGCGTTTCGGTTTCCCGAAATCGCCGCAGCGATCGAACTGGCAGCGCTCGGCATTACGGTTGCGATCTCGATCGCGACTTACTCCGTTATCCGCACGCATGCGCTCGCCGAACAGATGGTGCCACCCGCACTAAGCGCGTTCCTGTTGCTCGCCAATCTGTTGCCACTGGTAGCGATCATCATTCTGGTTGGGCGCCGCATTGCCCGCCACCGCGCTCAGCGCTCGGCGGTCGCAGGGGGTGGCCAGCTCCATGTCCGTCTGGTGGCGATCTTCTCGCTGCTGGCCAGCATCCCGATTGTGCTGACAGTGATTGCCGCCTCGTTCATGTTCCAGTCCGGAATCGAATTCTGGGTGTCGGACCGCGCGCGGAGTTCGTTCGAGGCCTCAATGAACATGGTGCGTGATTCGCAGCGCGAGATCATCACGCGCTGGTCGAACGAGGGCCGCGTGATGGCCGCGGATATCGCGAGCGAGTCCGCGCAGATTCCGGTCGGCTCGCCACGCTTCCCCACGTTCCTGCAATATCAGACGTACCAGCGCAGCCTCAGTCAGGCCGCAGTGTTCCGCTACACGCCAACCGGGGGGATTGAGCCGATTACGGTGGTGGCGGTGCCCGATCTCGCCGTTCTCGCCAAGCGCGCCGATCCCAAGATTCTCAACATCGTCAAGCGGCAGAACCGCGCCTATGTCGATCTCGCCAAGGATATGGTGTGGGTCGTCACGGCGCTGCCTGCATCCGACAATCTGTATTTATATGTCGGCACCGGCACGAACGCGGACTTCCTCAACCAGCAGCATGTCGCCGCTGAGGACGTTCTCAAGGATTACCGCGACATCCAGGCGCGGGCGCGTGCTCTGCAACTCCAGTTCAACGCGGCGCTGTTCGCGGTGGCGCTGCTGATCGTCGGCGTGGCGGTTTGGATTGCACTCGCCGTAGCCGACCGTCTGGTACGGCCGATCGACGAATTGGTCGGCGCCGCGCGATTGATCGCCGACGGCGACCTTACCGCGCGCGTACCCGAACGCGAGGAGCGCGACGAGGTTGGCACGCTCGCCGCTGCGTTCAACCAGATGACGAGCCGCTTGCAGGCGCAGACCAGCGCGCTCGAAAGCCGCCGCGCGCTGATCGAAGCGGTGATGTCGGGCGTGACGGCCGGCGTCATTTCAATCGCGCATGATGGAACGATCCGCCTCATCAATCGCTCGGCGGCGACCTTGCTCAAGACCGGCGACGACAATCTCGTTGGCAAGCCGCTATCGCTGGTCTCACCGGAACTCGGTGCCTTGATTGAGAGCGAGGATCGCGAGGCGATCGTCGAGGTCGATGCGACCGGTGAGGCCAAGACACTCGCGGTGAAGATCACGCGCGCGGGCGAGGGGCCGATCCTGACGTTCGACGACATCACCGGCCAGTTGCTCGATCAGCGGCGCGCCGCCTGGTCGGACGTGGCGCGCCGCATCGCACATGAGATCAAGAACCCGCTCACCCCGATCCAGCTCGCCGCCGAACGGCTCCAGCGCCGCTACGGCAAGCAAATCCCTGCGGATGACGGCACCTTCGCCCGTCTGACCGATACGATCGTCCGTCAGGTCGGTGATCTGCGGCGGATGGTCGATGAATTTTCGTCGTTCGCGCGCATGCCAAAGCCAGTGTTTCGCAGCGAACCGCTGCTTGAGGTCGCCCGGCACACGTTGTTCCTGCACGAAGTCGCGCATCCGGCGATCCGTTTCGTGCTGCAATATGACGAACCGGGACCGATGCTGGTGTGCGATCGCCGCCAGATCGGCCAGGCGCTCACCAACATCATCAAAAATGCGGTGGAGGCGATTGAAGCCAAAGGTGAAGGCGAGGACGGGGGAGTCGCGATGACCCTCACGCAGGAAGCTGATGCGGTGACAATCGTTGTTCGTGACAGCGGCATTGGTCTGCCCGCCGCGCGAGACCGCATCGTCGAACCGTATGTGACGACACGCGCGCGCGGCACCGGCCTCGGGCTCGCCATCGTCAAGAAGATCGTCGAGGAGCATTTCGGTACGATCAGCTTCGCCGACAACGAAGGCGGCGGCACCTGCGTGACGATCCGCTTCGATACCGTCGCACTTGCGGCACTGGACGCCGGCGAGGCTCCTACCTCCGAAACCCGCGCGCCCGACTATAACCAGAACCGGACCTGACCTATGGCACTCGATATCCTCATCGTCGACGACGAGCATGACATTCGCGATCTCGTCGCGGGCGTCCTTGAAGACGAAGGCTATGGTACGCGCACCGCGGCCAACAGCGACGCCGCGCTTGAGGCGATCTCCATGCGGCGGCCGTCGCTCGTGTTGCTCGACGTATGGCTGCACGGCTCGCGGCTCGATGGCCTCGATCTGCTCGACGAGATCAAGCGGCGCGACTCGACCATCCCTGTGCTGATGATCTCGGGCCACGGCAATCTCGACACTGCCGTCGCCGCGATCCGGCGGGGCGCCGCCGATTTCATCGAGAAACCGTTCGAAGCCGAACGCCTGTTGCTAATGGTCGCACGCGCGACGGAGACCGAGCGGCTGCGCCGCGAGGTGGCGTCCTTGCGCGCGGTCGCCGCGCGCGATGCCGATCTCACCGGCAATTCCGCCGCCATCAATGCGGTGCGTGCGACCCTCAAGCGTGTCGCCGCGACCGGCAGCCGCGTGCTGGTGATGGGTGCAGCGGGCGTTGGCAAGGAAATCGCCGCGCGGCTGCTGCACGGCTGGAGCCAGCGCGCCGATGCGCCGTTCGTGATCGTCAACGCCGCGCGCATGACGCCCGAGCGAGTCGACGAGGAACTGTTCGGGGTGGAGGAGGGCGGTGATCTCGTCCGTTCCGGCCTGCTCGAACAGGCGCATGGCGGCACGCTGTTCCTCGACGAGATCGCCGACATGCCGATCGCCACGCAGGCCCGCATCCTGCGGGTTCTGACCGACCAGAGCTTCACCCGCGTCGGCGGCACGCGCATCGTCAAGGTCGATGTCCGGGTCGTCTCCGCAACATCGCGCGATCTGGCCCACGAAATCGCCGAGGGCCGCTTCCGCGAGGATCTCTATTATCGACTCAACGTCGTACCGGTCCAAATCCCGCCGCTCGCCGAGCGGCGGGAGGATATCCCGGCGCTGATTTCACACTTCGTCGCGCATTACGCCGCAGATCGGCGCGTGCCGACGCCAGAGATCGCACCTGACGCGATGGTCGCGCTGCAATCCTATGAGTGGCCGGGGAACGTCCGCCAGCTCCGCAACATCGTTGAGCGTGTCATCATCATGGCGCCGGGCGACCGGATCGGCCGCATCGACCTCGACATGCTGCCGAGCGAGGTGCTGGGCGATCCCGGCGAACTCGGCAGCGGCGCGACAGCTATCATGGGCTCGCCGTTGCGCGAGGCGCGCGAAACCTTCGAACGGGAATATCTGCGCGTCCAGATCAAGCGATTCTCGGGCAACATTTCGCGCACGGCGAACTTCATCGGCATGGAGCGTTCGGCACTGCACCGGAAGCTCAAATTGCTCGGTATCACCGAGGGGCGCGAGGAATAGTGGACGAAACCGCCGCGCGCGCCTAGATTGGCGCCGCGACAATCGCACAACCGACGCCGTAAATGGCGCGCTGCGGGAAAAAACCCGCCAAAAACAAAGGATCGACCGATGGCCGACAAACCAGCTTCGCTTCAGGATCTCTTTCTCAACGCACTGCGCCGCTCCAAGACCCCGGTGACGATGTTTCTCGTCAAGGGCGTCAAGCTTCAGGGCATCGTGACGTGGTTCGACAATTTTTCCGTGCTGTTGCGCCGCGATGGCCAGTCTCAGCTCATCTACAAGCACGCCATCTCGACGATCATGCCGTCGAGCGCTGTCGATATCGCCGCGATCGTCAACGCGGTCGGCGAGGCGCAGCGCAAGCAGCCGCTGCTTCAGGAGATTTTCCTCAACGCGGTCCGCAAGTCGAACGACAATGTGACGATGTTTCTCGTCAACGGTGTGATGTTGCAGGGACACATTGCCGCGTTCGATCTGTTCTGCATGTTGCTCCAGCGCGATGGCATGTCGCAGCTCGTCTACAAACATGCCGTGTCGACGATCCAGCCGGCGCACCCGCTGAACCTCGCCGATGAGCAGGCCGAGACAGAAGAAGATTGAGAGTGACGCTTTGAGTACTGGCTTCGATCGGGACCGCGACGAGTTTGCCCGCGGTGCCCGCGCCATCGTCGTATATCCCGATCATGGCGCCTCGGCGCGCGATGCGGATGCGCGCCTCGACGAGACCGCTGGCCTAGCCGCCGCAATCGGCGTGACGGTGGTGGAGAAAGTCGCGCTTCGCCTTCGCGCGCCCAAGCCCGCCACGTTGATCGGCAGCGGTCAGGTCGAGCAACTCGCCGCGACGGTGCGGATGGAGGAGGCGGGTCTGGTCGTGTTCGATGCCGCACTGACTCCGGTGCAGCAGCGCAATCTCGAAACCGCGCTCGAAGCCAAGGTGATCGACCGTACCGGGCTGATTCTCGAAATCTTCGGTGAGCGTGCCGCGACCGCCGAAGGGCGGTTGCAGGTCGAACTCGCGCATCTCGATTACCAGGCCGGTCGGCTCGTGCGGAGCTGGACCCACTTGGAGCGCCAGCGCGGCGGCTTCGGCTTCCTCGGTGGCCCGGGCGAGACGCAGATCGAAGCCGATCGCCGCCTGATCCGTGACCGGATGGCGCGGCTACGCAAGGAACTCGATTCGGTCAGCCGCACCCGCGGGCTTCACCGCGAACGCCGCCAGCGTGCGCCGTGGCCGGTAATCGCTCTGGTCGGCTATACCAACGCCGGCAAATCGACGCTGTTCAACCGGCTGACCGGCGCGCATGTGATGGCCGAGGATCTGCTGTTCGCGACGCTCGACCCGACGCTGCGGCAAATCTCGCTGCCCGGCATCGACAAGGCGATCCTGTCCGACACCGTTGGATTCGTGTCTGAACTGCCCACCCAACTCGTCGCCGCGTTCAAGGCAACGCTGGAAGAGGTGGTCTCGGCCGATCTGCTGATCCACGTCCGCGACATCGCGCACCCCGATACGCAGGCACAGCGTGACGACGTCGAAGGCGTGCTACGCGATCTCGGCGTCACCGAGACTACACCGCGCATCGAAGCGTGGAACAAGCTCGATCTGCTCGAAGGCGAAGCGCGCGAGGACATGCTCGTGGAGGCCGGCCATCGCGATGACGTCGTGCCGATCTCTGCGCTGAGCGGGGAAGGGCTCGACACCCTCGTCGCCACGATCGGCGCACTGCTGACCGAGGGGCATCGCCGCTACACGATTACGCTCGAATCGGCCGACGGCGCCGGTGCGGCTTGGTTGCACGCGCACGGCGAAGTGCTGGGGCAGGCGGTCGATGGCGAACACGCGCTCTACGATGTTCGCATGTCCCCGAGCGATTACGAGCGGTTCCTCACACGCGGTTAGAGGAACGCGGCCCGCTCGATGGCAAATGACGGGGAACGCGGGCATGCAGCAGTTCGATCAGCATACGAACAGGACGCTCGTCATGCACTTGTCGAGTTCTCGCGCGCCTTAACCGCCGTCCATAGGAGCTCCTGCGCATCGAGATCGCGCGCCGCCAACTCCGGATCGGCCGCCTCCATCGCTTTGAACCGCCGTTCGAATTTCGCGTTGCCGGCCCGCAACGCCGCCTCGGGATCGACACCCAGCTTGCGCGCCCAGTTGACGACCGCGAACAGTAGATCGCCAACCTCTTCCTCGCGCTCGGCCTGCGTCGCCGCAGCGGCCACCTCCGCCAGTTCCTCATCGATCTTGGCACGCGGACCGCTCGCATCCGGCCAATCGAATCCGACGCGGGCGGCGCGCTTCTGGAGCTTCTCTGCACGCAGCAGAGCGGGCAGGCCGGCCGCAACGCCGTCGAGAGCGCCTGACGACGCCTTGGCCGCGCGTTCCTCGGCCTTGATCTGCTCCCAGCGGTGATTGCCGCCCTCCGTCGCGTCGCCGAAGATATGCGGATGGCGGCGCTCCATCTTGTCGCTGATCGAGGTCACCACGTCGGCGAGCGTGAAATAACCGGCTTCCTCGGCCATCCGGCTGTGGAACACGACCTGAAGCAGCAGGTCGCCGAGTTCATCGCGAAGCTCCACCATGTCGCCACGCTCGCAGGCGTCAGCGACTTCATAGGCTTCTTCGATCGTGTACGGTGCGATCGAAGCAAAGGTCTGCGCGCGATCCCATTCGCAGCCGCTGACCGGGTCGCGGAGGCGGGCCATGATCGTTGTCAGACGCTCAACCATTGCCGCCCCTCGCATGATCCATAAGTTCGATAATACATATTATGTTAAATCAACAGTCATAGCCCAAGAGAGCCGCGCATCCCAGCGCCAACGCCCATCGCCTCCTGCCAAGCCGCTACGACGCAAAACAGCAGCAGAAAGATCGCCAGCCAGGCCAGCGCCATCTTGACCACCTCACCGACCGGCAAACGTCGGGCGACCAGCGCCGAGATCGGTAGCACCAGCATAACTACGTAGAACAGCACGTCGCCGGTCACAGGTCGATCTCCAGCCCATCATATGCCGGCTCGATCCCGTCCGGTAGCCGCGCCGCAAGCGTGACATAATCCATCGACTGATCCATATGGGTCAACACTGCACGGCGCGGCTTGACTGCTTCGATCCAGCCCAATGTCGTAGCGAGATCGGCATGCGTCGGATGATACCGTTCGCGCAACGCATCCACAATCCAGACGTCAAGATCCTCATAAAGTGACTGAACGATGCCAGCCATCTCATTGATATCGGTAGCATATCCAAGGCTCTTGCCATCGGCCTCGAAGCGCAACCCGGCAGACGTGATTGATCCGTGCGGCTGATCCGCAACACGGATCGAAATGTCGCCGATCGTGAGCGCGTCGCTCAAATCCGCGATCGTTACCGTTGGCGGATAGCCACCGGCGCCCGCGAAGACGTAAGGAAAGCGCGTCATCAGCGACTGCGCCGTCCAGGGCCTGGCGAAGCCCCGCACCGGATGTCCGAGTTCATGATAGACTTGCCGCAGATCGTCGATGCCATGCGTGTGGTCGGCATGGTCGTGAGTCCAGATCACCGCATCAACCGTCGCGACCTGCGCCGCCAGCAACTGCGCGCGCATGTCCGGCCCGGTATCGACGAGGATGCGCGTGCTCGCGGTCTCGACCAGGATCGAGACGCGCGTGCGGGCGTTGCGCGGATCGGCGGGATCGCACGCCCCCCAATCATTCCCGATCCGCGGCACGCCCGATGACGTGCCCGATCCGAGAACCCGCACCTTCATGCGCGCACTTTGCTAAACAGCGCGTAAAAGTTTCGCGCGGTCGCCTCGGCCAGGTCCTCCACGCTTTGCCCGCGCAAGCCGGCAAGGAAGGCGGCGGTATCCGCGACAAACGCGGGTTCGCCGGTCTTGCCGCGATGCGGCACCGGCGCGAGGAACGGCGCGTCGGTTTCGATCAACACCCGGTCGAGTGGCAATCGCGTTGCGGTCGCCTGCAGATCCTTGGCGTTCTTGAAGGTGACGATGCCCGAGATCGAAATGTAGAAGCCGAGATCGAGTGCGATATCGGCAAACGCATCGCTCGCCGTGAAGCAATGGATCACCCCGGGGAAGGCCCCCTGCTCCATCTCTTCGCGCAGGATGGCGGCGGTATCGTCCTCGGCGTCGCGGGTGTGGACGACGATCGGCAATTGCGTCTCGCGCGCGGCGGCGATGTGTGCGCGGAAGCTTGCCTGCTGGCGCTCATGGTCGCTCTTGTCGTAATAATAATCGAGGCCGGTTTCGCCGATGCCGACGACGCGCGGGTGCCGGGCACGCTCGATCAGCCGTGCGGTGCTGACGTCGGGGTGCTGATCGGCCTCATGCGGGTGGATGCCGACGGTGGCCCACACGTCGGGCTCACGCTCGGCGGTGCCTAGCACCACGTCCCACTCGCTCTCGCGCGTCGCGATGTTGAGCATCACCTCGACCCCGCGGGCGCGGGCGTTGGCGAGCACCTCCTGCTGCCGGTCACCCAGGCCGTTGTAATCGAGGTGGCAATGGCTGTCAGCGAACATCAGGCGTCCGCTTCCACAGGCAGGTCGAGACGGGGAAACACGCCTTGGGGCGCCGGCAACGTTGTCCCGGCGATGATCGGAACATTAAGCGCGGCGAAGTCGCGCGCGCTGGAGTCTTGACCGAGCAGGTCCAGCAGTCGGTCGGCTCCGCCCGGGATCACCCAGCGTACGAGGATGGCAAGTTGGCGGATCGCTTCGGCGGTATGATAGAGGACGCCGTCCGCCCGTGCCGGATCGGTCTTGCGAAGCGCCCACGGCGCCATATCCGCGAAATAGCCGTTTGCAATCCGCACACAGTCCCAAATCGCCTCGAGGGCTTCATTGATCTTCAAATCGCGCATCGCTTCGACGATCTGGCCGAGCGGATCGCCGAAGTCCGGCGCGGGGGTATCCACCGTATCGGCTGGCACCACGCCCCCGCACGTCTTGGCGATGATCGACAAACAGCGCTGCGCGAGATTGCCGAGGCCATTGGCGAGATCGGCGTTGACACGCGTGACGATCGCCTCGGCCGAGTAGCTGCCGTCCTGCCCAAAGCTCACTTCCCGCAGCAGGAAATAGCGCAAGGAATCCACACCGAATTTCTCGGCAAGACCAATAGGATCGGTGACGTTGCCGAGCGACTTTGACATCTTCTCGCCGCGGTTGAGCAGGAAGCCATGACCGAACACCGATTTCGGCAGCGCCAACTTCGCGGACATCAGAAAAGCTGGCCAGTAAACCGTATGGAATCGCACGATATCCTTGCCGATCAGGTGGAGATCGGCCGGCCAATACTTCGCGAGCGCCGCGCCATCATCGGGATAACCGACGCCGGTGAGATAATTGGTCAGCGCGTCGACCCAGACGTACATGACGTGCCCGTCGCTACCCGGCACCTTCACGCCCCAGTCGAAGCTCGTTCGCGACACGGACAGATCCGCCAGCCCGCCTTCGACGAAGCGCAGCACCTCGTTACGACGGCTCTCCGGCCGTATGAAGTCCGGGTTGGCTGCATAGTGATCGAGCAGCGGTTGCTGGTATTTGGAGAGCCGGAAGAACCAGCTTTCCTCGGCCGTCCAGGTGACGGGGGTGCCTTGCGGCGAGAGCTTTACGCCCCCTTCCCCGTCCACCAGTTCCTTCTCGTCGTAATAGGCTTCGTCGCGAACTGAATACCAGCCTTCGTAGCGGCTCAGATACAGGTCGCCGGCATCCGCCATTGCCTGCCAGATCGCCTGGCTGGCGCGGTGATGATCCGGCTCTGTGGTACGGATGAAACGATCATACGACACATCAAGGCTATCGCACATCGCCTTGAACAATCCCGACATTTCGTCGGCGAGAGCGCGCACCTCAACGCCTTTGTCGCGCGCGGTCTGCACCATCTTGAGGCCGTGTTCGTCGGTACCGGTCTGAAAGCGAACGTCGCGCCCGGCCTGACGGTGAAAGCGCGCGATCGCATCGGCGGCGATCGCCTCATAGGCGTGGCCGATGTGCGGTTTGCCGTTGGGATAGCTGATCGCGGTCGTGATGTAATAGGGTTCGGACATAGGCGGCTCCTAGAACATCGGACCGAGCAATTGAAGCCTCCCCCGGGAGACGGCTATTTCGCGAGCGTTGCCACCAGTCCGGCCATTTCATACACCGTCCCCTGCGCATCGAGCGACAATCCACGCGCGCTCGCCGAAAGCGCGCGGGCGGTGTCATAGCTGTCCAGCGCGACGCGCAGGCGTTCGCCATGCCGGTCTCGCGCGCTCTCGGCGATGAAGGCGGGCGCGCGGTCAAGAAACGCTTCGTAGCGCGGCTGCGCGGCCTTCAGCGCGAGCGCCTTGGCGAGCTTCACCCGGCGCGCGTTGCTGCGGTCGCCATCCTGCGCGATCGCCGCCAATACGGCGTCCAGCGCGGCGAGATCGAGGCCCGCGAACCCCAGCGCCCGCCCCGGTGAACCCGCGCCGGCGCGGACCAGCGCCGCGACCTCGGCATCATCCGCCTTGCCGAGATGCTCCCGCACGATCCGCGCCATGTCGCTTTCGCCGAGCGGGTCGAAGCGCAACAACCGGCAGCGCGAGCGGATCGTCGGCAGCAGCCGCCCCGGCGCATGGCTGATGAGGATGAAGATCGTCCCCGCCGGCGGCTCCTCGAGGCTCTTGAGCAACGCATTCGACGCGCCGGGCCGCTCGACATCGTCGATTGCGTCGATCAGCACGACCCGGCGCGGCGACAATGATGGTTTCATCGCGAACATCGGCAGCAGCGCGCGAACCTGCGCGATCGGAATGCTGCGCGCCAACTCCTGCCCCGTCTTGTCCGATTCCTTGGGCAAGCGCTTGAGTTCACGGTAATCCGGGTGCGATCCAGCCCCGATCAGCCGGCGCGTCTGGTGGTGTTCGGGGACGTCGAACCCCGGCGGCAACGTGCCCGGCGCCGCCGCGTCGGCGAGCAACCGCATCGCCGCCGCGCGCGCGAAAGTCGCCTTGCCGATCCCTTCCGGCCCGGCGAACAGCCAGGCGTGGTGGAGCGTGTCGCCCGACATTGCCGCTGCGAAGGCCGCGTGCGCGGCATCATTGCCAACCGGCAAGGTCATGGCAGGAGGTCGGCCAATCCGGCCAGTAGCGCTTCCGTCACGCTGTCGGGATCGGCCGAAGCGTCGACAAGGCGGAAACGCTCGGGCTCGTTCGCGGCGAAGCGCCGGAACGCAGCGGCGACGTCGGCGTGGAACGCATCGCCGCGCGCCGCGAAGCGATCCGCCGCCACGCCATCGCGGCTTTCGGCCCGCGCACGGCCCTGTTCGACCGGCACCTCCAACACGAAGGTCCGATCGGGCAACAACCCGCGTGATCCGAAGCCATGCAGCGCCAGGATCGCCGCATCGTCGATCCCGCCTGCGAGCCCCTGATACGCGCGGCTGCTGTCGAGATAGCGGTCGCAGATCACCCACGCACCCGAGCCTATCGCCGGGCTGATCGTCTTCTCGACATGATCTGCGCGCGCGGCGGCGAACAGCAGCGCCTCGCTATGTGTGCTCCAGCGAGTCTGCGCGCCGTGGAGAAGAAGCGCGCGGATCGCCTCGGCACCCTCGCTGCCGCCGGGTTCGCGGGTGACGACCACCTCCAGCCCGCGCGCGCGCAACGCCTCGGCGAGTCGCCGCGCCTGAGTCGATTTACCCGCCCCCTCCCCGCCTTCCAGCGAGATGAAGCGGCCGCTCAAGCGCCGAACAATCCCGTCAGCCCGGCCCAGACGCGACCGAAGAAGCCAGCTTCGGCGACATCGGTCGCGGCCACCAGCGGCAGGCGCTGGGTTGGCATGTCGGGCGCGGTGACGACGAGATCGGCGATATGCTGGCCGGCCTTGATCGGCGCCTTGATCGGTCCGTCATACGCCACCTTGAGCGTCATTTCCGAGCCGACGCCAGCGGGCAACGTGGCGGTGAGATCCTTGCCCGCGACGAGATCGACATGGTTGCTCGTGCCAAGCTGAACCTCGGCGGTCTCGACCTTCTTGCCCTTGCGCGCGATCGGCTTGGCCTGCCACGAGCGGAAGCCCCAGTTCATGAACTTGACCGATTCCTCGGCGCGCTGGCCGTAGGTGCCGAGTCCGGCCAGCACCATCACCAAGCGACGGCCGTTATGGATCGCCGAACCGGTGAAACCATAACCCGCTTCCTCGGTATGGCCGGTCTTGAGGCCATCCGCGCCAGCGACCCGCCCGAGCAGCGGATCGCGGTTTTCCTGCTTGATCGCCGCGCCAGCGCCGAGCGTCTTGCCCCAAGTGAAATCGGGGCGCGAATAGAATTTCTTGTACAAATCCGGATAGTTATTGATCGTGGCCTTGGCGAGCGCGGCAAGATCGCGCGCGGTCACATAGGTGACGCCGCCATCGGGCCAGCCGTTCGACGTGCCGAAATGGCTGTTCTTGAGGCCGATCTTCTCGGCATCGCGGTTCATCCGCTCGACGAACGCCGGCTCGGTTCCCGAAATCCCCTCTGCGAGCACGACGCACGCGTCGTTCCCCGAAAGCGTGACGATGCCGTAGAGCAGATCGGCCACGCTGACCTTCTCGCCTGCCGACAGGAACATCGTCGAGCCTTGTGAGTGCCACTTCTTCCACGTCTCGGGCTGCATCTCGAACTGTTGATCGAGCTTGAGCTCGCCCTTCTTGATGAGATCGAAGGCGACATAAACCGTCATCATCTTCGCGAGCGATGCCGGTGGCATGCGGCGATCGGCATCCTTCTGGTACAGGATCGATCCCGAGGACATGTCCTCCATATACGCGACCGGCGCGGGCGTATCGAATTGCGGCGCGGCGGCGAGGCCGGGCTGGACGACGAGCATCGCGAGAACAGAGGCGGCGATCAGTTTCTTCATTTCAGGCGGTCCCGTTACGCTAAAAGTCTACTCGGTGTGGCTTACACGCGCGTCGCGATAGCCGTGCCGCGCCGCTTCGTCACGTGCGCGATTGGCGGCCGCGACAGTGCCATACGGGCCAAGCTGGACCCGGTACAGCCCGCCCCCCGCGACCACCCGCCCCCCGAGCGATCGTGCGAGAGCATTGGCACGTCCCGCCGCCGACAGCGCGGCGACCTGCACGACATAACCCGAGCGGGGCGCGGGAGCGCGCGGTTCGACGCGCGGCTGACTGCGCGCGACCGGCGCGGGCGCAGGGTAGCGCGCGCCGGGGGCGGATTCGCCATCGACATGCACCGGCGGACGCGACGCGGCGGACTGGACATCGGCGCGCCGGCGAGCCGGCGGCGGTGACGCTTGCGCATATTGCGGCACGCGCTTGCGCAGCGCTTTGAGCAGCACTTCGGGCGCATCGATCCGCGTCGACGCCTTCGCGCCCGAGCGCAACGCCGTCTGGTCCTGGGGGCTGGGCGTGGCTGAACGCACGCGCACGCCAGTCCCCGGCGCGATACCAAGCGCCTGAAACGCGCCCGCTGACAGAAGCACCGTACCACCCGGCGCCGAATTGGCACCAACCAGCGCCAGGATGGTATGGCCGCTGCCGAGTTCGGTCAGTTCGACGAAGCCGCCGGGCGCAGCGCCCGCTGCCGCCACCGAGACGCCGGAGGCGCCGCCATCGTCGGGCTGCGCCACTGATACCATGTCGAACGACGGCTCGCCCGACGTGGCGCGCGGGCCAGAACCTTGGGGGAAATCCGGCGGCGGCGCGTCCTGCGGACCCGTCGCGGCCCGCATCGGCTGCGACCAGCCCGCGCGCGGTTGATCCTCGGAACGCGCCTGCGGGTGCTGGTCAGCAGCACCAAGCGCGGCGGAGAGAGCGATCAACAGCAGCATTTACTGCGACACCGCATCCGACAGCAGCCCAACCGACAGCGCGTAGAAGTTCGAGCAATTGTAGTCGAGGATCACCCGGTAATTCCCGGTCAGCAGATACGCGGTATCACCGGGACCATCCGGCTCGATTAGCGTCGCCAGCACCGAATCGCGCGGCCATGCGCGGGTCTGCGGTGCGACACCCAATGCGCGCCACTCCGCCATCGTCTTCCAGCCGCTATGCCGTTGAAAGACACGCGGGCAGCGCGGGCTGAGCGTGCGATTGACGATCTGAGACCGATCGAAGCCGGCCGGCACGTTCACCGCGAAGCCCCAGGGCTGCCCCGGCCGCCAGCCGGCATTGGTGAAATAATTGCCGATCGAAGCCAGCGTGTCGGCATCGCTCGTCCAGATGTCGGCGCGCCCGTCCCCATCGCCATCCCGCGCGAGCCGGTTGTAGACCGATGGCAGGAACTGCGGCCCGCCGGTCGCCCCCGCCCAGCTTCCCACCAGCTTGGCGCGCGGCACGCCGCGATCGATCATCTTGAGCGAACCGATGAACTCGTCGGTGAACAGATCGCGCCGCCGCCCTTCGTAAGCGAGCGACGCGAGCGCGCGCGGCAGATCGAACCCGCCCATCACCACGCCATAGTTGGTCTCATTGCCCCAGATCGCGACCATGATCGATTCGGGGACGCCGGTTTCCTCCTCGATCTTCTTCAGCCGCCAGCGCTGTGCCTGATACGCGCTACGGCCGCGGCTGATCCTTTGCGCATCGACATGCGCGATCCGGTACGGCGCGAACGGTGGGACGGCCGTGCTGGCCGGATTGCCCGGCTGCTTGCGATCGAGATCGATGACGCGCTGGTTGAGCGTCAGCGTTGGCATCACCGCATTCAGCGTAGCCTCCGACACGCCTTGCGCCCGCGCCTGCACGCGCAACTGGCCGAGGAAGGCTTGAAAACCGGCGTCGTCCTGAGCGCACGCCGGAAGCGCAAGCACCGCCGCCAACGCCGCGCCGATCGCCGACAAAGATTTGCAAAACACCCGCATGCAAGGACTCTTGCACAAGCCCGCGCCGACATGAACCCCCAAAAGGCGGTAGCTCTTGCACAAATCGGCGTTCCGGCTCTAAGCGGAGCCGGCACGCGGAGAGATGGCCGAGTGGTTTAAGGCAGCGGTCTTGAAAACCGCCGTGGGTGCAAGCTCACCGTGGGTTCGAATCCCACTCTCTCCGCCAGTCCCCGATCTATATGTTCGCGCAATCGATCCGGGGCCATCCGGGCCGATCTGCCTCAGGACCGACATCGCGCCGTCTCACGAATGCAGCGATACTGACACAAAGCGCCCTTAGTTGGACGCCAGCCGGCCGGAACAACGCGAAGCCGGCTCTGCCCAAGGGGACATCATTTGACGAAATTCATCTCGGCCGGCGCGCTCGCCGCGCTGCCAATCGCGCTGTGCGCACCTGTTTTCGCGCATGCCGCGCCCGCTGCTGCACCGGCCGATGCGCCTGCTGCCGACCAGATCGCCGATTCGGATACGGTGATCGTCACCGGCACGCGAGACCGCGGTGTGACTCAGTTCAACTCGCAATCGCCGATCGACGTACTGCCTGCCGCCGCGATCGACGCCAGCGTCTCGGGAGACCTCAACGATACGCTGGCGCAATTGCTACCGTCGTTCAACGTGCAGCGGCTGCCCGCCGCCGACGGTCAGGCGTTCGTGCGCCCCGCCACGCTGCGCGGCCTGTCGGCCGACCAGACGCTCGTGCTGGTCAACGGCAAGCGCTATCACCGTTCCGCCCTGCTCGGCACGCGCGGTGCGCAGGCGCCCGATCTCGCGACGATCCCCGGCCTCGCGATAAAGCGCATCGAAGTGCTGCGCGACGGCGCCTCGGCGCAATACGGGTCCGACGCGATCGCGGGCGTGGTCAACATCATCCTCGACGATCAGCCCGGCCTCAGCGCCTTCGGCCAATATTCGCAATATTACAAAGGCGACGGCAAGGAATATCAGAGCGGTATCCAGGGCGGCGTGGCGCTCGGCGACCGTGGCAGCTTGGTCGTCACGGGCGAGTATGACCATTCCGAAGCCACCTCTCGCACCCGCCAGCGCCCCGATGCGATTGCCTTTCAGGCGGCCAACCCGACGTTGAAGGTGCCGAATCCGGTGCAGCGCTGGGGCCAGCCGGATCTCGAAAGCATCCGCGGCGGCTACAACACGCATTTCGACGTGTCGGACGCGGTCAAGCTCTACAGCTTCGGCACGTTCGGCGAGGGCGAAGGCGTCACCGATTTCAACTGGCGCAACCCCGCCGGCACCGCATCGGTCTATGGCTCCACTCCGGCCTTTCCGGGCTTCAACTTCACCAGCCTGTACCCGACCGGCTTCACGCCCCGCTTCGGCACGCAGACCAGCGATGTGCAGGCGACCGGCGGCGCGCGCGGCGCTCTCGCCGATGCCTTTACCTATGATCTCAGCGCTTCCTACGGCCAGAGCGTGATCGACTATACGCTGAGTGAAAGCCTGAATGCCTCGCTCGGGCCAAGCTCGCCGACGGCATTCTATCTCGGCCGCCTGCGTCAGCGCGAGTTCAACCTCAACGCGGATTTCGTGTACCGCTTGCCGGTCGGCGGTTTCGCGCCGATCAATATCGCGTTCGGCGGCGAACGTCGCCTGGAACGCTATAGCGTCCGCCCCGGCGACCCGGCTTCCTACGCGATCGGCGCCGGCGCGGCCGCGGGCCTCGCCCCCAATTCCAACGGCTTCCCCGGCTTCAGTCCGCTCCAGGCGGGCCAGTTCAGCCAGGAAAGCTATGCTGGCTACGGCGATCTCGAATGGCAGCCCGTGAAGATGCTCAGCGTTGGCGCGGCGGGCCGATATGAGAACTTCTCGGCGTTCGGCGGAAAGTTCACCTACAAACTGAGCGCGCGCATCGAACCGACCGACGGCATCGCCTTGCGCGGCGGCTATTCGACTGGCTTCCGCGCGCCGACCCCGGCACAGCTCAACACCTCCAACACCTCGCAGGGCCTCGATACCCGGACATTGCAGGTGTTCAACAGCGGCCGTCTCGCCACCACCGATCCGATCGCGGTCGCGCTCGGCGCCAAGCCGCTCAGGCCCGAAACGTCGGACACGATCACCGCCGGGCTGACGTTCAGGACCGCATTCGGGCTGACCGGGAGTGTCGACGCCTATCAGATCAGCGTCGATGGCCGCTTCAGCCAATCGGCGTCGGTCGCGGTGCCGGCGGGGGTGGCCAATCCGTTGCGCTTCACCTCGGTAAGCTACTTCACCAACGACTTCGACACGCGCACGCGCGGCATCGAGGCGGTGCTGAACTATGCGCAGGCGATCGGGCCGGGCAAGGCGACCGCGACCATCGCCTATAATTACAACCGCACCAAGGTGACGAGCGGCACCTCGGCGGCGATCCCGAACGAAACCCAGCGGATCGTGTTCGAACAACGCCTGCCGCAGCACAATGCGACTGGCTCGATCGGCTATGACATCGGCCCCGTCGGCCTGCTGTTGCGCGGTCGCTATTACGGCGGCTGGACCGATGTGTCGGGCAATGCCACCGGCGACATCTACCAGAAGTTCGGCGGCATCGCGCTGTTCGACGTGTCGGCCAGCTACACGTTCGCGCAGCACTTCACGATCCGCGCCGGGGCGGAGAACGTGTTCAACCGGTATCCGGCCGAAGCCACCAACCAGGCGGTGCGCGGGCTGATCTATTCGCGCAATGCCCCCTATGATACCGACGGCGGCCAATATTATGTCCGCGTGGGCATGAAGTTCTGATGGAAGAGAACGGCATGCCGACAATCAGCCGGAGAACCATGCTGGCGGCGGCGGCGGCCCTGCCCGTCGCCGGCCGGCTGAACGCGACGATGTCACCCGATCCGAAACCGGGCGGCCGCGCGGTCGGCGCGGACGACGAAGTCTATTGGGCCAAGATCGCCGCGCAGTATGATGTGACCCGTGACGTCATCCAGCTCGAAAACGGCAATTGGGGCATCATGGCGAAGCCCGTGCTCGCCGCCTATGAACGCGCGGTCGAGCGGGTCAATCGCGAGAACAGCTTCTACACGCGGCGCGGCTTCGCGACCGATTACCACGCGGTGCATCAGCGCGTCGCCGCAGCGCTTGGCGTCGGTGCGGACGAGATCGCGCTGACCCGCAACGCGACCGAGGCGTTGCAAGGCCTGATCGACGGGTACAACAGGCTGCGGCCTGGCGATGCGGTGCTGGCCGCCGATCTCGACTACGACAGCATGCTCGGCTGCTTCGACGGGCTGAAGGCGCGGCGCGGCGTGCAAGTGGTACGGATCGCCCTCCCCGAGCCGGCGACCTATCAAGGCCTGATCGATGCCTATGCCCAGGCGTTCACCGCGAATCCCAGGATTCGGCTGGTGCTGCTCACCCACCTCAGCCACCGCACCGGGCTGGTCGTGCCGGTGCGGGAGATCGTCGCGATGGCGCGAGCGCGCGGCATCGATGCGATCGTCGATGCAGCGCACAGTTGGGGCCAGCTCGACGCCGACTTCGCCGATCTCGGAGTCGATTTCGCCGGCTTCAATCTGCACAAATGGTGGGGTGCGCCGCTCGGCGTCGGTGTGATGTACCTCCGCAAGAGCCGGGTGCGTGACATCGATCCCGACCCCGCCAATGGCGAGGGCGACCTCGACAGCGTGCAGGCGCGCATCCACACCGGGACGAGCGATTTCGCCGCGATGTTGACCGTGCCGGATGCGTTCGACTTTCAGCAGGCGATCGGCACACCCGAGCGCGCGGCACGACTGCGCTATCTGCGCGACCGCTGGGCCGAGCCGCTGCGCAAGCTCGACGGCCTGCAAATCCTGACGCCAAGCGATCCGCGATTGCATGGCGGCATCACCTCGTTCCGTATCCGCGGCCGCGTCACCGCCGCCGACAACATCGCGATCGCAAAGATGCTGCTCGACGAGTTCGGCATCTTCACGGTCCATCGCACCGGCATCGAGGCCGGCGCCTGCGTGCGGGTGACACCAGCGTTGTTCACCAATCCGGCGCAGATCGACAAACTTGCGGCTGCGCTGCCGATATTGGTCAAGCGGCTCGCGAAGACGTGATGCATGGGCGACGGTAGCCGAGCGTTCCGGGCGGATTTCCGGGGGCGCTCCGGGGACGTCGCGACGATCTCCTTGATAGGCTGGCACGCCAGTGGCAAACGATCGGGATGGAACGCGATAGAACGTCCATTCACGGGAGACTTCCGGCCGTCGATCCCCTCACCGATCGGAGCATCCTGCTCGCTCGGCTGGCGCGGACCTATGAGCGCGCGCTGAGCCGCTTCTTCCAGCGCCGCGTTACGGTGCAAGCGGATGTGCCGGATCTCGTGCAGGACGTATATGTCCGTCTCAGCCGGATGGTCGATCCGGCGGCGATCGAGAAGCCCGAGCATTTTCTGTTCGTCACCGCCGCCAACGTGCTCAAAGACCGTGCACGACGTGATGCGGTGCGTGGTGCCGGCCTGCATGACGAGATCGACGAAAGTCTCGCCGGTTCGGAAATCTCACCCGACCGCGTCTTGGAAAGTAGGGAGGCAGCGGATCGCTTGCAGGCGGTGCTGATCGAGCTTCCCGAGCGGACGCGGGACGTGTTCGTGTTGCGTGTGCTGGAGGGACTGAGAATGGCCGACGTCGCCCGCGCTATCGGCATTTCGACCCGCGCCGCCGAGAAGCATCAGGCGAAGGCGCTGGCGCGCGTCACTGAAGCGCTGGAGGATTGGCGCCATCGCTGAGGACATGCTCCTCGCCGAAGCGGCTGAGTGGCACGCGCGACTGGCGCAGGCCGGCGATTCGACGCGCGCAGCCTTCAAGGCGTGGCGTGGCGCGAGCGCCGAACACGCTGCGGCGTTCGAGCGCGTCCAGACGGCGCATGACCGGGCGCAGGCGCTTGGTGAACACGCGCCGTTGCTCGCGTTGCGCCAGCAGACACTCGCACGCACGATGCTGGCCGGGCGATCACGGGCGCCGCGCTGGCGGATCGCGGCGGCTGGCGCGCTGATGCTGGCGGGCGCGCCGCTCGCCGCGTACGGCATCCACGCCTGGACCGCGCCGCCCGCGCCGCGCGCCACGTTCGAGGCCTTCCGTACCGGGATCGGCCAGCAAGCCGATGTGACGCTTGCGGATGGATCGGTCGTAACCTTGGACACCGCGAGTACGCTCAAGGTCCGGCTTGGCAGCAGCGTGCGGCAGGTGACGCTGGACGGGCAAGGCTGGTTCAGGATCAAGCCTGGCGACACGCCGTTCCGCATCAGCGCGGGCGGTCGCGACTTCACCGCGCGCGAAGGCATTTTCGACGTGCGCACCGACGCTGACCGCGTTCGCGCATTC
Organism: Sphingomonas panacis; assembly: GCF_001717955.1. Classification (NCBI taxonomy): domain Bacteria; kingdom Pseudomonadati; phylum Pseudomonadota; class Alphaproteobacteria; order Sphingomonadales; family Sphingomonadaceae; genus Sphingomonas; species Sphingomonas panacis. The sequence continues at coordinate 3,368,337 of NZ_CP014168.1, read as the reverse complement.
GCCGAGACGGGGCAGCTGATGCTCGAAGGCGATGGCTCTTCCGTCGCGCTCGCGCCCGGACGGCTGCTGGCGGTCCGCGATAGCGACGTGGTGATCCGCCCACTCGCCGATCCCGTCAGCTTCACCGGCTGGCGTACTGGCCTGTTGCAATTCGAGGATACGCCGCTGGCCGAGGCGGTCGGCGAGTTCAACCGCTATCGCACCCAGCCGATCCGCCTCGCTGACGATCGCGCCGGCGCCTTGCGGGTGTCGGGCGCGTTCCGCACGACGGGCGCGCCGGCGTTCGTCGGCGCTCTCGCCACCGGCTTCCCGGTGCGCGTCAAACGCGACACGCGCGATGGCATCGTCATTGCCTCGCGCTGAGGCGCGAAAAAAAGCGCGTTTGGGGTTCGGACTTTCGGCGGCGGTGCGTCTTGTCCTTGGAGAGCCCCGCGCATGACGGGGCCGCTGGGAAGGAGACGGGTGTCATGGCGATCTTGCGGCGCGATTGCAGCGACCGTGGTTGCGGCTGGCATTCCGACTATCGTGATCGCGGCGCCCTCCCCCTCCTTCGACATTCCCGCCGGCGATCTCGCCGATGCGCTTGTATTGTTCGCACGCCAAAGCGGACGGCAGATCCTGTTCGCGCCCGCGCAGGTACGCGGGCTGCGCAGTCCAGCGGTGCATAAGCGGACCGATCCCGATCGCGCGATCGCGCGGCTACTGGCGGGCACGCGCTTCCGCGCGCGCCCGGCGCCCGGTGGCGCGTATGTGCTTGAGGCGTTGCCCGCTCCTCGCCCGCCCAGCGGGCCTATGTCGGTCGCGCCGCGTGTCATCGCACCCGAGGATGTCGCGAAGATCACCGACATCGTCGTGGTCGGCACGCCCGGCGGCGGCAGCCGGCGGCAAGATGCGGCGTTCGCGGTCACGACCGTCACCCGCACGGCCATCGACCAGCTCGGCGCGCCCGCCACCGCCGATGTGCTGCGGCTCGTCCCCGGCCTCACCGTCGAAACGTCGGGCGGCAAGAATGGCGCCAACATCTTCGTGCGCGGCTATCCGTCGGGCGGCGACGCCGAATATGTCACCTTTCAAACCGAAGGCGCGCCGTATTTCCCGCCGGCAACGCTCTCGTTCCTCGAAAATTCGCAGCTCTACCGGATCGATGAGACCGTGCAGCGCGTCGAGGCGGTGCGCGGCGGGACCGGCGCGCTGCTCGCCTCCGGACAGCCCGGCGCGACGGTGAACCTGATCCAGCGCGAGGGTGGCGATCATCTCGCCGGCCTCGTCAAGACGAGCGTGATCGACGACGGCGAGGTGCGCGGTGATGCGTATGTCTCCGGGCCGATCGGCGCACGCACGCACGTTATGGTCGGCGGCTATTATTCGCGCGGAAACGGTATCCGCTCGCCCGGCTTCGCCGCCGATCGCGGTGGGCAGATCACCGCCAATCTGCGCCGCGATCTCGCGCACGGGTCTGTGCTGGTGTTCGCACGCTATCTCGATGATCGCAGCCAATGGCTGCTGCCGATCCCCGTCGAGCAGACCGGGCGGAGCATCGGCGGCTATCCCGGCTTCAATCCCGGAACGGGCACGCTTGCCGGCCCCGATACGCGCACCGGCACGCGCAACGACGGCACAAGCTATGACCTGAACGACGGACGCGGCGCGCGGATCATCAACCTCGGCACCAACGTCGAGCTTCGGCTCGGCGACACCGTCACGCTGCGCGACAAGGCGAGCTGGCTGGCGGGGGATGCCGACACCACCGGCCTCGTATCGGACAATGTGCCGCCCGAAACCGCCGCCGCCTACGCCGCGCAGATGGGCGGCACGATTGCCACGCTCGTCACCGCCGCCGATGGGCATGCCGTTTCGCCGGCGCAGGCCGTGGTGCGGGCCGGCATCTGGACGGTCGAGAAGCGAATCGACGCTTTGGTCAATGACGCGACGCTCGAATGGGCGGCGGGATCGAGCAAGGCGACGATCGGCGTGTACGCGGCCGACTATGGATCGCGCGACCATTGGGACATCGGCAATGCCCTGCTGTTGACCGCGCAGCCACAGGCGCGCCGGCTCGACATGACGCTGACCAACGGCGCGCTGGTCACGCGCGACGGCTTCGCGAGTGGATCGAGCTTCCTCGTCGATGCGCGCTATCGCGGCAGCGATCTCGCCTTCTACGGCGTCGAGGAGGTGAAGCTCGGCGACTGGCTGCGGATCGACGGCGGGGTGCGCCACCAGCGTCACAGCGTCGACGGCAGCGTGCGCGATACGCGGCCTGCTGGTCCCGCCGGACTCGATGGCGACCCGCGGACGCTCTACGACAATGCCGACGTCGTGTTCGCCGATACGCGATCCCCGGTGCGGTATCGCGGCGGGGCATGGTCGTGGACGCTCGGTGCCAATGTCGATGTGACGCGGCATTTCGGCGCTTTCGCCCGGTTCAGCCGTGGCACCAGCTTCCCGTTCTTCGACAATCTGCGCGACGGCATCACCGTCGCACCGCGGATCGACACGATCGAGAGCGGCGTGAAGCTGTCGGGGCCGCTCAGCCTTTACGCCACGGTGTTCCGCAACACATTCCAGGGTCTTGCCACCACCGTCATCGCCGGTGGCGCGCCGATCGCCTCGATCGGCGGCGCACGAGCGACGGGCGTGGAACTCGACGGGCTGTGGCGGGTGGCGAAGCCGGTGTCGGTGGCGTTCGCGGGCACCTGGCTCGATGCGCATTACCGGCGCTTCTTCACGGACGGCGGGTTGACCAACCTCAGCGGCAACCGGGTCCAGCGTCAGCCGATGTGGCAATGGCGGGTCACGCCGACCTGGGACTTCGCGGTCGCCCGACGCAGATCGAGCCTTTTCACGACGTTGAGCTATATGGGAGATCGCTGGTCCGACGTGCAGAACCAGCAACTCCTGCCCGGCTTCATCACGTGGAATGCCGGGATGACGCTGGATGTGAGCACGCGCCTGCGGATGCAGGCTACCGCCGACAACATCACCAATGCGATCGGGCTGACCGAAGGCAATCCGCGCACGCTGGGCACCCAGGCGCCGGGCGCGATCTTCGCGCGTCCGATCCCCGGTCGCTCGGTCAACCTCTCCGCAAGCTACCGGTTCTGAACATGACTCGCCCGCACAACCCACCCTGAGATCATCCGGGCGCTGCGTAGATTTCCGTCCGAATGCCGCGCCGGCACTCCGCCCGGCGCGCAGGCAGCGTGCGCGCGCAGCGCACCGCCGCACCATCGACAACGAAAAAACCGATCAGGAGGAACCCATATGATCCGTACCCGCCACACCCTCGCGCTGGCGTTGCTCGCCGGCACCGCGCTCGTCGCGACGCCCGCCTCCGCGCAGGATACCCCCCCGGGCGCACCGCCGGCGCCCGCTGCCGCCGAAGAGGCACCGATGCAGGACATCGTCGTCACCGGCAACGTCAACCGCGAGGGCCTGCGCAAGCTCGACGCGAGCTATTCGATCTCCACCGCGAGCGCCGAGCAGATCCGTCAGGTACAGCCGACCTCGACCGCAGACCTGCTCAAGATCGTGCCGGGCGTGTGGGTGGAAAGCTCGGGCGGCCAAGCCGGCGCGAACGTCTTCATCCGCGGGTTTCCCTCGACCGGCGACGCGCCGTTCCTCACGCTCGAACTGAACGGTTCGCCGCTTGTCGCGCCGTCGTCGCTGTCGTTCATGGAGAATAGTTCGCTGTTCCGCCTCGATGACACGATCGAGCGGCTTGAAGTTCTGCGCGGCGGCCCGAGCCCGATCTTCTCGAACGGCCAGCCGGGCGCGACCACCAACTTCATCCTCAAGGAAGGCACGTCCGAGCCGCATCTGTCGCTGCGTGCGACCTACGGCACCGAGGGGACGTATCGCGGCGATGTCGTGGCCCAGGGGCCGATCGCGGCCGACACCACCTACATGCTCGGCGGCTTCTACCGCTATTCGGACGGGTTCCGTAAAACCGGCTTCCAGGGCGATCTCGGCGGGCAGATCACCGGCAGCATCACGCACAAATTCGATGCCGGCAAGCTGACCGTCTACGGCCGCTACCTCGACGACCAGAACGCGTTCTACACGCCGATGCCGCTGGTTGAGAACAACGGCAAGTTCAGCACCTTCGCCGGGTTCGACGCGCGCACCGACACGCTGGTCGGCAAGGAGATCGAGCGCACGCTGATCGAGACCGGCCCGAGCGTGGGCGGCGGCGCGACGCAGAAGAAGGTGGTCGATCTGTCGCGCGGGCGCGGCGCCAACATCTTCACGTTCGGCTCGAACTTCAGCTACGATGTCGGCGGCGGCTTCACGATCCAGAACAACATCAACTATACCAAGGGCACGTCGGAGACGAACGCGCTGTTCACGGGATCGAACCCGCAGTCCGTGTCCGAATATCTCGCGGCGGCGGGCGGCCCCGGCACCGTGACCTATGCCGGCACCGGCCAGGCGCTGACCGGCACCCAGCAGACCATCCAGGCCGGCATCTGGACGGTTCAGAAGCACATCCAGAGCTTCACCGACGAACTCAAACTGTCGAAAAGCCTGTTCGAGGGCAACACGCTGACGCTCGGCGGGTATTATTCGCATGTCGCCGATCACGATATCTGGAACCTCGGCAACAACATCCTGCTCGCGCTCGAACCCAATGCGCGGGTCCTCAACGCTCGGCTCGCCAATGGTACGATCCTGACGCGCGACGGCTTCACCAGCGCCAACAGCTACGACGTCAACGCGAAGTACAAGAGCGACAATATCGCCGGCTATGTCAGCGACGAGTGGAAGATCGGCCAGCTCCGGCTCGACGGCGGCGTGCGCGTCGAGCATGTCAGCTTACGCGATACGTTCGAGAACAGCTCGACGGGCGATCTCGATGCCAACCCGCTCACCGCGTACAACAACAACGCCACCTACCTGAACGGCACCTACACCAGCGTGCGCTACAAGAAGACGCAGGTGTCGTGGACGGCCGGCGCGGATTATGCGTTTACCGGCAATCTCAACGGTTTCGTCCGCGCGAACCGGGGTGCGTTGCTGCCGCAGTTCGACGATTTGCGCGGCAACGCGACCGCGATCCAGAACATCAAGCCGCAGACCGCGGACCAGTATGAGGTCGGCCTCAAGACCTCGACGCGGCTGTACGACGTGTATCTGACCGGCTTCTACAACCGCTTCCACAACCTGATCTTCCAGGACATCCGCGTGGTGAACGGCGTCGAGCAGAACGTGGTGCTGTTCGGCGGGTCGCGCGCTTACGGTCTTGAGTTCGAAGGCGCATTGCGTCCGGTCGAAGGAGTCCAGATCGCAGTGCGCGGTGTTGTGCAGGACGGCAAGTTTAAGGATTTCGGGCCGAATACGGGCAACGACGTCAACCGCCAGCCCAAGTTCCAGATCGCCGCCACCCCGTCCTACACCTTCCGCAGCGCGTGGGGCCAGGCGCGGCTGTTCGGCACGTTCACGCACATCGGCAATCGTTATGCCGATATCGAGAACCAGCAGCGGCTCGGCAGCTACCAGACGCTCGACCTCGGCGCGTCGATCGATCTGAACGATCGCTTCTCGCTTCAGGCGACCGTGGACAACGTGACCGACACGCTGGCGCTGACCGAGGGCAACGTCCGCACGGTCGGCTCGGCCAATGGCAACGGCTATTTCCTCGGCCGGCCAATCTTCGGCCGCCACGGGACGATCACTGCCGCAGTCAAGTTCTAAGCGCCTCCCCAACTGCCGGCCGGGGCCATCCGCCCCGGCCGGTTCCTTTTGCGTGGCGCCGGACTGGATCGCAGTCAGCGGCGACCAGGCCAGTTTTCGAAAATGATACGCTTGATTGGAGCAATGTCGCCAAAGCCGTTCGCGGGCATCCCGATGTCGCGAGCCTTCGCACCTGGACCAACGGAGCCCTGCTCGAAGAACCGGGAGTCTTGTGGCCGGAAAACGTCCGACATTGTGCCATCTCGCGCCGTGCCATTCATGGAAGCCCAATGGTCGGGCGCTATGTGCGCGTCCAGGAAGCAGTCGATGAACGAGACCTGCCCGATCGCGCGCGGATTGGCGTAACGCCCATCGGCGAAGCGCGTAGTGGGGTGCCACGGCCTTGCGAGAGCGACGACTTTGTCCGGAACGCCCGCCTCGCGCGTCAGTCGAGATCGATAAAAGACGATGCCCACCGGCTGATCAAGGAGTGTCGAAGGGGCGGCGATAAACGACTGGAACGGCTCGCCGTGCGTCGCCGAGGCGCGCCGGCGCGATCGGATCTCAGACCGTTCGATCAGAACCATGCCATTACCGAAAATGAAGTCGATATTGCCCGCAATCAGACTGTCGGTGATATGGACCCGCTTGCCGTTGGCGAACAGGGTATCCTGGTAGCCCACCAGCGCGCTCTTCCGGACGCTGACGCGGTCACTATGAATATCGGTCAGGAGCGCGACCGCTTGGGGGTTACCGATCTTGTTCTTGGCATCGTCAGGCAATGCGTCGTTCGCCAGATAGTCATAGTCGTTTTCGATGGTCATTCCCGAGACGATCACATCATTGGCATCGATCGTCAGCGTGGCAGAGCCGGGAGTGCCCCAACCGTCCCGATGATACGCGCGCGATGTCTGGGCGACAGCATTGAAATGAAGTTTCGTGCGCGCCGAACCACTTCCAATCAGTCTCACCTTGCTGCGCGAGATCGCGATTTTCTCGCGATAGGAGCCCTCACCCACACGGATTGTAATCCATCCCGTACCTGTGTCGCGATTCGCCTCCGCCGCTGCTGCGGCAAGCGAATCGAAACAGTGGATGGCGCCGGTACAAGCTCCACTCACCCTCAGTTCACGCGCCGCGGCCTCCTGCCCGCTTGCAAACGCGCCCGCGAGCATCGTGCCGCAGACAAGGGTTAGGCGGATCATCGTGATTGCCCCTTGTGCGCCTGATCGCCGCCGACCGCCCGTAGAAAGGCTGTGATCTGAGCGACCGCCTGCTTCAGATATGGATCGAACAACCAGAAATCGTGGGGCGCATTGGTGTACATGTAGGTGGCCGTTCGGATGCCGTTGCGTTGCAGAACCGACGTCACGCGCTCGCGGCCGGCGGTGAACCGCGGCGCTCCGCTGCTGATGATGAGGGTCGGCGGCGATGCCGGGCCGACATAGCTTGCCGCGCTGGCGGCCCGCCACACCTCCGGCACCTGTTCAAATGAACCGCCAAGCCATCGCGCTAACGGAGACTCTGGCCCGGCTGCATTTTCGTATTGCAGAGCGAGCGGGCTACTGGCGTCGAGCACACCGTCCATGTCGATCAAGGCATTGACCGGCGGGCGCGCATTGCCGTTCGCGGACGAAGCAGCGCGATAGGCGAGCAGTGACGCCATCTGCCCGCCCGAGGAGGCACCGCCGACTGCGATGCGATCGGCCCGCACGCCATAACGCGGCGCCTCGTGCTTGGCCCAGGCCACTGCATCGGCGATATCGTCCATACCCGCCGGATAGGGCTGTTCCACCGCCAGGCGATATTCGGGCAGGAATATGGTAAAGCCGCGTTGTGCCAACAGATTGGCGAGCGCGTAAAAATGCGCCTTAGTCCCGGACCGCCACGCACCCCCATGAACCAGAACGAGTCCTTGGCGAACGTTCCTGCGCGGAGCCGGACTGAAGACGTCCATGTGCAAATCGCGCTCGCCGACCGTCTTATAGACGAGGTCGAACGCCAAGGTCTGACCGGTCTGCGGCGCGATCAAAGGCAGCGAGATGCCGGGATATTGTGATCGGTAGCCCTCGAAGCGGCGTGAGACCGAATAGCTGTCATCGATAACGCGGTTCGCCACCGCCGGACTGGCGACGCTCAGCAACAGTGCTGCGATCACTTTAAGAGGCTTCGTGCTCACCCTCGCGCTGTCCTCGTTTCGAAAATTGATGCCATATCCTCCGCGAGGATCGACTCAGTCAGGTTCGGCGCGGCTCGCTTCAAGTCGAGCGCCTTGCGCAGGCTGGAGCGGAAGCCGGTGACGATGATGTCGCGAGCAGCGTCTGACGACAGTCTGTCGGCGCTCGTAGTGGTTATCGGCGCGACCGGGTCGGCGCGACCGGGTCGGCGGTGTCCTGCGGCGATGGCGGTGGCGACTCTGAAACCGGCGTGGTGTGCGACGCCAGCGGGGCAGAGGTCATCGGACCCGTCTGAGCAAACGCGGCAGCCGGCAGCAGCGACACGATCGCGACCGTAACGATCGACGTACCGCCCCGTAGATTTTGGCCTCTGGAAAACATGGTCATTTCTAATCCCCCCATTGCCCGTCACGTCTTGGCGCGACGATTGATACCGGTTGCCACGCTGGACCTAAAACCGGTCACCAGCGTGGTTAGCGGGAGAGAAGAAAACGCGCTTCATCAGCACCGTGCCCCTCTCCTATTCGACGGATGCTCTGTGGCGATCTCGTCTTGGCTTCTAATTGTCGCGTTCGGTAACCGGTGTCAACGGCGTATTTCATGTGCCTAGGATACGCAGCCCACTCCGCCCTCGACGTTTCGGTGCGCGCGCCGAATAGGCATGATCGTAGATCACCTCGGCCTCACACAGACACGAATACAGCCTTATCGCTTCACCGCGCGGCGAGATGTGACGTGTATCGCCGCCCGATTCGCCTTGGTCAGCGCGGCTTGTCCGAGATCATCGGCGGGTACTGCGCTGGCGAACGCGACATCATGCTTACACGGAGCAAGCGCAGCCGCGCATCTTCCTCAACCCGATCCACTGCGTATATTCGTCTTGATAGACAACGTCGTAGCGGATCGTATCCGGTAACCACGATTGCGTCGAGGTGGCGCGAACATGGTTGCTGCGAGAAACGATGCCGCCACATTGAGCGGATAATGCCTCCCCCTCGCCCGACTATACTGCGTCAGCGGCAAAAATCGGCAGCTTCGTGGGACGGGTAAGGGCGTGCCGGTTCACGATCATGAGACGGCAGTCTCGGCAGACTGCGTTCGCACGATGCGCCACGTCACCGCATTGGCGGAAAACAGCCGGCCGGGGCCGGCTTGAATACGCCGGGTCATGCCATGTTGCCTGCCGCATGGGCGATGCCACGTTCAAGCCCGCGCAGTTCGGCGAGCCCGCGCATCCGTCCGATCAGCGAATATCCCGGGTTGGTCGTCCGGTTCAGGTCGTCCAACATCTGATGGCCATGATCGGGCCGCATCGGGATGCTGCGGTCTTCGCGGACCGACAGCCGATGCACCGCCGCCACGACCGCCGCCATGCCTGCGTCGCCGCCCAGATGCTCGGCCTCGTGGAACGCGCCGTCGGCTTCGCGCTGCACCGATCGCAGATGCAGGAAGCCGATGCGGTCGCCCAGCCGATCGATCATGCCGGGCAGATCGTTGTCAGCGCGCACGCCGAACGATCCGGTGCACATGCACAACCCGTTGGACCCATTCGGCACGCGCGCGAACAGATCCGTCACATCGGCTTCTGTGCTGACGATGCGCGGCAAACCGAAGATCGGGAACGGCGGATCGTCGGGATGAACGACCAGCCGGATGCCGAGTTCATCCGCCAACGGGCACACCGCCTCGAGAAATGCAACATGATGGTCGCGCAGCCGCGCGGCGTCGATGTTGGCGTAGGTTTCGATCGCGCGCCGGAATTGCGGCGAGGTGAAGCCTTCTTCGCTACCCGGTAGGCCGGCGATGATCGTGCGCTCCAACGCGGCACGCGCGGTATCGTCCATCGCCGCGTAACGCGCCTCCGCCGCCGCTTGCGTCGCCGCGTCATAATCGTCGGTCGCGCCCGAGCGACGTAAAATGAACAGATCATAGGCCGCGACCGCGACCGCCTCAAAGCGCAGCGCCCGAGCGCCGTCTGGCAGTTCCCAACCGAGATCGGTTCGCGTCCAGTCGAGCAGCGGCATGAAATTATACGTGACCACGTCGATCCCGCACGCGGCGAGGTTGATCAAACTCTGCCGATAGTTGTCGATCAGCCGTCCCCAGTCGGCCGAGCGTGTCTTCAGTCCCTCCTCCACCGGCAGGCTTTCGACCACCGTCCAGTCAAGTCCCGCGGCGCGGATCGCCGCCTTGCGCGCTGCGATCGCATCACGTTCCCAAACCGCGCCGTTATGCACCTCGTGCAAGGCGGTCACGACCTGCGTCGCGCCGGCTTGCCTGATACCGTGCAACTGCACCGGATCGGCCGGCCCGAACCACCGCATCGTCTGTGTCATCAACATGTTTATTCGCCTCTCTGAACCAAAAGTGCCTTGCGCGGCATCGCGCGCAACAGGCTCCACAATACGGCCGCCGCCAGCAGGTCGAGCGCTGCCAGCGCGGCGAAAAGCGGGTCGTACCCCCAGGCATCCGCGCTCTGCCCGATCAACAGCGTGAACAGCATACCGCCGACCCAGGCCGAGGTGCCCGCCATACCGCTCGCCGTCCCGACGGTCCGGCTGTCGAACATGTCGGCGCACAAGGTGATAAGTGCGCCGCTCAACATTTGATGGGCGAAGCCGCCGACGCAAAACAGCAGGATCGCGATGCCGGGCGATGCGGCAAGACCGATGCAGGCCGGACCGATCATGCACAGCGCACCGATCGTCATCGTCACCTTGCGCGATGCAACCAGCGATACGCCACGCTTCATCAGCCAGGTCGGCAGCACGCCCGCTGCGAGACTGCCGAAATCGGCGGCGAGGAACGGCATCCACGCCCACAGCGCGATACTCTTCAGATCGAGCTTCCACACCGACACGAGATAGAGCGGGATGAAGAAGTTGAACGTCTGCCATGCCGGCTCGGCGAGGAACCGCGGCACCGCAATTCCCCAGAAGGCGCGGCTGCGCAGAAGATCCCGCCGCGTAGCGGGCTTGGCACCGACATCCTCGCCGCGCGCCGCGGTCATCGCCGCGCGCTCGGCATCGCTGAGTGCAGGATGGTCGGCGGGGCTCCGGTAGCTCCAATACCATAGCAGCGCCCACATCAGGCTCAGCCCGCCGGTGACGAGGAATGCCGCCTGCCAGTTCCAGGCGAGGATGCAGAAGGCGACGAGCGGCGGCGCGATCATGTTGCCGACGCTGGTGCCCATCTGAAATACGCTGGTCGCCAGCGAGCGTTCGCGCGGCGGGAACCATTCCGAAACGGCTTTGGCACCGGCGGGGATTGCCGCTGCTTCGGTCGCGCCGAGGAACGCGCGGAACACGGCGAGGCTGGGCCAGCCCGTCGCCAGCGCGTGCGCCATGTTGGCGATCGCCCAGCCGATCGCGAACAGGAAGAAGCCAAGCCGTGTGCCCAGCACGTCAAGCACCCCGCCCGCGACCGTTTGCATCACGGTGTAGCTCGCCTGGAACGCCAGCACGACCCAGCTATAATCCTCGGTCGTCATGCCGAATTCGGTCTTCAACTGCGGCGCCGCGACCGACAGCGTAGACCGCGCGAGATAGTTGAGAATCGTCCCCAGCGTGACGAGGCCGATCAAACGCCAGCGCAAGGGGATGCCGCGCCAGCCCCGGCGCATATCGCTCATCGCACAATCTCGATCGCGGAGACGATCGCATCGCCCTTAATCGGCTCGAACCCCAGGTCGAGCACGCCGCCACGCACCGCGACGGTGGCGCTACGCTGCAATGCCTTTGCCGCGCCACCCGTCACCCGCGCGATGTCGATCGCCTTCACGATCGTCTTGCCGTTCGCGGTCACGTCGAAGACGCGTTCCCCCGCAGCGAGCGAAGGCTCGACGAACGTCAGCGTGACGCGGTAACGTCCGTCCGCGAGTGGGATGGCGTAACGGAACCTGCCCTCACGATAGGTCGCCGCCACGGCAACCTCCGCCGCGCCCATGATGGTCGCCGAGACTGCCGGTTTGCCATACTCGGCCGGCTTGTTGAGCGTCCCCGCCTTGCCGCCCGTGAAGAACGCATCCGATCCGTATCGCGCCCGCGCCGGCGCGGCCACGATCGCGCCCGTGTCGATCCGCACGTTCGCGGCGGCATCCGGCGACAGAGTCCATTCAACTCTGTCCTCCGTAGCGCCGCCTCGCGCCACGAGCTTATTGGTCCCGACGTCGAGCGCGACCCCCTTCCATACGCAGATGCGATCAGGGCAATCACCGCGCGGCCCGAGCGGACGCCCGTTCAAAACGAGTTCGGTCGACACCGCGTTGCTGTACACGCTGATGTCGGTCACCCGGTATGCGCGATCGACGTAGCGCCGGCCGTTGATGTGGATGGTCGGGGTCTGCGTCCAATTGGCCTTGTAGAAGTAATAGGCATCCTTGCGAATGCCCCGATCGTAGGTGACGAGCCCCTTGGTATTGATGTCCTGCGCGTCGCCTTCGGTGCGGATCGTCGTGGCAAAGTCGAAGGAATTCCACAGGAACGTTGCCCAGAGGTAAGGGCGCGCCTTAAGCGTTTTCCACGCTTCCTCATGGATATAGCTCTCATATTCTTCGGGCTGGGTAACGCCACGGGAATCGATTGCACCGCCACGCACGTCGTCGGTATGGATGCTCGTCGCGCCGCCGGCACCGTATTCGGTCACGGACAGGGGCTGCTGCGGCCGCTTGGCGTGAAGCATGTCGAGATGCGGGCCTAGATCCCCCGGCACGCCGAAATACCAACCGAAATAGCGGTTCGCGCCGCCGAGATCCGCCGCCGCAGCGGTCGTCGGGATGGCGACGCCCTGATCGAACAGACGGCCCTCGCAACAAGTCGCCAGGGCGGTCTGCCGGCTCGAATCTTCGGCATGGGCGACGTCCTGCAAAATTTTCAACAGCGGGATCGGGTCTGGCGCTTTACCGTCGGCATAGCCCGTCAGAAATGCCGGAAAGGAATTGCCGAAATCGACCTCATTCGCGATGCCCCAACTTACCACCGAAGGATGATTGCCGTTCTGGTGGATCAACTCGCGCATCTGTTGGCGGGCATTGTCGATGAGCGCGGCGCGCGGCTCCAACTCGCCGCGCCGCGTCCACGCGGACACCAACGGAATTTCGTCCCACAACAGCAGACCATAGCGGTCGGCGAGGTCGTGGATGGTCTGCCCATGTTGGTAATGTGTGAGCCGGATCGCGTTCACGCCCATCTCGCGCATGATCGCCACATCGGCGGCGACGTCGGCGGAGTCGATCGCCCACCCCTTGCCCTCGCGATCCTGATGATAGCCGACGCCGCGCAACTGCACATGCTTGTCGTTGAGGAACAGGCCCCGGTCGGGATCAATCCGGATCGTGCGGATGCCAAATGGTTGGCGCACGCGGTCGAGCAGACGACCGTCCGCGTCGGTGACGTCGATCGAGAGCGTATAAAGATAAGGGTCGTCGACACCCTGCCACCGATGCGGGCTGGCGACGTCCAGTGTCAGCGCCGCGTCCTGCGTCGCTGCGCCCGCGAACTTCAACGACCTCTGCATCGAGGCTGCGGTCCGCCCGTCGGCATCGATCAGGCTGGCGGTGACGCGGGCGGTACCGGCGTGTCGATCCGCGTTGGTGATACGTGTCCGCACGGCGACCCGCGCCGCTGCAGCCGTCGCACTGGTGGTCGTCGCAAAGACGCCGGAGCCGCCGAAATCGGCAAGATCGATATGGATCGGTTCGACCGCTATCAGCCTTACGGGCCGATACAGACCGCCGTGGACGAAGAAGTCGCCAGTTAGCGGAAGCACGTCGGCGGTAGCCGAAGCACCCGTCGCCGGTGCGGTATTGTCGACGCGGACGGCAAGGGTATTTACCCTACCGAGCTCGAGAGCATCGGTAGCGTCCAAGCGAAAACGCGAGAAGCCGCCGGCATGCTCGCCAAGCTTCTTGCCATTGAGCCAAACGCTGGCGATGCGGCTGGCCGCATCGAATTCGAGCCATGCACGCTTGCCGTGAAGATCGGTGCTCGGGGTGAAGTGCAGGCGATACCAGCCTGTCCCCTGAGTCTTGTCTATATTGTCGGCGCGATTGCGGTGGCTGGATGGATCGGACCGATAATAACCGACATGATTCCAGGTGTGGGGGACGCTGACCGGACTCCACGCCAGGTCGTTGAAGGATGTCCCGGCACTCGCATCACCTGAATCGCCAAGATGAAATCGCCAGCCATCGGCCAGGGGAATGATCGTGCGAGCGTCACCGGACTTCGCGACACCAGAATCGGCCTGAGCCCAACCCGCTTGTGGGTTGAGACCCGCGAGCAGCACACCTGCAGCGAACATGATTGCCAAACGACGGGTCATCAGCCTCTCCATTTTGAGAGAGGCATAACAGCGATGAACCGGCCTTACCAGTGCCCACAACCTGCCAGCCAGCTTCTCGCCGACGCCAATGCCTAGACGTGCGCCGCCGCCCGGTATCGCGCGCGCGTGTTGGCAACAGCTTTGCGAGCCTCTTCAATCGCGCGCTCCTCAGTCTGGAACAACAAATGATCCATCACCGCGGCAAGGTGTGCTCGCATTGCCACACGGGCAGCGGCGGGATTTCGCTCGCGCAATGCAGCAAGAATCGCATTATGCTCCTCGATTACAGGTCGCACATTGGCAGTACGGGCTTTGTCATGGAGGAGCGTGCATTCGGGCGACGTAGAGCGGATGCGCCAAAATTCTTCAATCGTCATCTGTATCGCCGTATTACGCGTCGCCTTGGCAATTACGAAATGGAACGATCGGTCAGCATCTTCTGCTGCGTCAAACGGGGCGTCTTTGATCTGTTCAACAAGTTTCTCAAGTTCAGCCAGTTCGTCGTCACCGATGTGTACGGCAGCAAGAGCCGCGGACTCTCCTTCAAAAACCATGCGTGCCTCAGTCAGCTCGAAGGCTGTTACCGCAAACTGAGGACGATCGTCGCTGTCTCCGGGCAGCCGGCGCACAAACGCTCCGGCACCTACGCGAACTTCAATGAAACCTTGAACTTCCAGTGCGATCAGCGCCTCTCGGACGGCGGGACGGCTCATGTTATGTTCTATCGAAAGCTCCCGTTCGGCGGGGAGTCGATCGCCGACTTTGTAGCGTCCGGAGGCCATCTCGTCGATCAGCATCCGAGCCAGCCGCTGATACAGCCGTTCGCTATTTGCCGATGATGAAGGAAGTGCCGCGTTCAGGCGCGTGGCCATACAAAATACTCGTCGTTGGTAGCTGATTGGCCACTACCACATCTCCGTCGCGAAGCTATAACGTCGGGCGTAAGGGCAGGCACTCCCAGTCGCTGCGAAGTCCGGCTGCAGGCAACTGCCGCATCGAAAATCAGGCATCGCTGAAGCGCTACGCGCCGATTCCCGCCGGAATATCCCGACAGCTCGTATCGAACCTCGTTACGCGTTCCGACCGGTCAGACCAGCGGCCAGTTCTATTACCATGTAGGTTGAGAGCGCGGCTGCTCGCCCTTGACCCGTGCATATTTATCTGCATTGGCCAGACAGATAAAGGCAACCGTATCAATGGTTGACAATCAGGAGGGGGTTTTATGCGCATCAAGCATATTCTTTTGGCGTCAGCGGCGCTGGTTGGTTTCGCATCACCGGCTCTAGGGCAGGCGGGCGCCGTTTCGCCGACCGCCCCTGCCCCATCTGCCCCCGTCGCCAGCCCTTTCGCCCCGCCGGGCCAGCAACAAGGATTCAGCGCCTCGGAAGCTCCGCAGGAGGAGGGTACGCTGGAAGACATCGTGGTCACCGCGCAGAAGCGCGAGCAGAGCCTGCAACGCGTTCCGGTTGCTGTAACCGCCATTACGGCCGATCAGTTGGAGACCCGGGGCGTCGCCGCAATCACGGACGTAGCGCGGGTATCACCAAGCCTTACGATCACCGAAAACACGAACGCGACCGGCAATAGCATCAACCTGCGCGGGATCGGGACCTTCTCGTTCAGCATAGGTATCGAGCCAAGCGTCGCCATCGTCGTGGATGATGTCGCCCTGCTCCAGCAAGCGCAGGCATTCTCCGGGCTTAACGATATCGCGCGTCTGGAGGTGCTGCGTGGTCCACAAGGCACCTTGTTCGGAAAGAACGCCTCAGCCGGTGTCATCAACATCGTAACGCAAGGGCCGACGTCTACGCTCACCGGCTCGGTCGGTGCGGTCGCGACTACCGATCAACAATACCGCGTCGAGGGCATGATCTCTGGCCCCGTCGCGCAGGGTATCGGGTTCAGACTGAACGCATTCTACGATGACCGCGACGGTTACATCAAGAATCTGAACACGGGCCATGACCTCAACGGCGAGCGCAGTTATGGTGCCCGCGCCCGGATCGACTTGGATCCCGTCAGCAACCTCAACATCGCGTTGACCGGATCTTACACAAACACCAAGACGGATGGGCAAGTCCGTACCTTCCGTAGCGTGAATCCTGGCGCATCCGTTTTCGGCGCGCCGATTGCAGCTTCGATCGTCGGCATCACGCCATCCGACAGCAACTATCGTATCAGGCTGGACACGGAACCCGAGAACCACAGCAAACAAGCGATGTTCACGGGACGCGCCACCCTCGATCTGGGCGGCGCCAACCTGATCTCCATTACGGCGTATCAGGATTGGCGGTTCCGCTTTATCGAAGATTTGGATACGCTTGGCTCGCCGACGCTTCTGGTCCCCACCAACCCTGCCAGTCCAGTGCTTCCGAACGGATCAGCGGCACGAGCAAGCTTTCACGCGAAAAACTTCACGCAGGAACTACGCCTCGTATCGTCCGGAAGACGAAAGCTCGATTACCTTCTCGCCCTCTTCTATGCGAACGGTGATACCAGCCGGAACTATAGCCGCGGGCCGAACGCCGCAACCGCTTGGGTCGCCAGTGCGACCACGGAGACATTCGCTGCCTTTGGTCAGTTGACCTACAACATCACCGACACGACGCATATCGATGGCGGTCTGCGCTTCAACCGAGAGACGATCGGCGCGACCTTCCAGAACGTCACGGCGGGTGCCGCTCCGGTCGCCAATAACGCCTCGTGTTTGACGCTGTGTCGCGGCAAGGACAGCGACAACGCGGTAACCTACAAGGTTTCGCTTCGCCAGGATCTGTCCGACACCATCATGGCCTACGCCTCCTATTCGACGGGATACAAAGGCCAAGGCTTCGACATCAGCACAGGCTTCAGCCCGACACGCGCTGCAAACCCGGTACGTCCAGAAACCAGCAACGCGTATGAAGTCGGCGTGAAGAGCCGCTTTCTCGACAACAAGGTTCAACTCAACGTCACAGGGTTCTGGACAGACTTCAAGGATTTCCAAGCCCAAGGGGCCGTCACGCTACCCGACGGCACCGTCAATCCGCAGCTCAGCAATGTCGGCAAGTTACGCAGCCGCGGCGTCGAGGCAGAGCTGTCCGCCAAACCGACACGATTGCTCCGTATCGATGCGTCGGCCGCGTATACGGACGCCAAGATCCGCGAGTTTCCCAACGCCCCATGCTACGGCGGTCAAACGGCTGCGCAAGGATGCCTTCCGGTCGGTACGACCACCTTTCAGAACCTTTCGGGCGCGCAACTCGCCAACGCCCCGAAGTTCAAGTACAATATCGCTGGAACCTATGACGTCGAATTTCCATCCGCGCCATTCGATGGCTTTATCACAGCCGAATTCGCTCATCAGAGTCAGACCAAGCTCGATCTGCTCGGCAGCCCGATTTCGTATCAAAATGCCTACGGCGTGGTGAACGGCAGTATCGGGATCGATGGCCGTAAAGACGGCAACTTCCGGGTGGCTTTCTTCGTGAACAACCTGTTCGATCAGGCATATGCGACGTCTCTGGGGTACACCGGAAGCTCAAACAGTCAGGCGGTGGCGCAACTCCTGCCGCGCAACTCCCGCCGCTACTTCGGTGTTCGCACGCGTATAGGTTTTTAGAACATTTCGGAGCCGCAGTGGGACCGTCGAACGGCTCAATAAGCGTGCCTTGGATTATGGTCGAAGCTGACGGGCGCGGACTTTCTGACGGCGCCATCCCCTCATCGTACATGGATGTTCGACGACGTCATCCATGCGCCTGAGGGGACGTCGCCAAGAACACATTCGTTTGGGTTAGCGATCCGCGGAGAAAA
Source organism: Sphingomonas panacis (assembly GCF_001717955.1). Lineage (NCBI taxonomy): Bacteria > Pseudomonadati > Pseudomonadota > Alphaproteobacteria > Sphingomonadales > Sphingomonadaceae > Sphingomonas > Sphingomonas panacis. The sequence goes on along the minus strand of NZ_CP014168.1, from coordinate 3,350,371 downwards.
GAAGCGCGATACGATTGTTATGGTCGTGCCATGTGATGTTTCGTCCGGCGAGCCAAGTATCCTCGTAGTAGGTGCAGGTATAGCGCTCGCCGCCATCGCACAGGATCGTCACGACTGAGCCTGTCTCCCCGCGCGCCGCCATCTCGTCGATCAACAACCGGCAGGCCGCGAGGTTCGTGCCGGTCGATCCGCCGACCCGCCGCCCCAGGCGCGTCGAGAGGGCACGCATCGCCCCGATGCTCTCGGCGTCATCGACCGCGATCATACGGTCGATCACGGTCGGGACGAAGCTGGGCTCGACGCGCGGCCGGCCGATCCCCTCAATGTAGCTCGCGCATCCTTCCGGAAGTGACACGGCGGTACGATCCGCGAAGTGGCGGTGGAACACCGAATGGACCGGGTCCGCGACGCACAGGCGCGTCGCGTGCCGCTGATAGCGGATATAGCGGCCGACGGTTGCTGAGGTGCCGCCGGTGCCTGCGCCACACACGATCCAGGACGGAACGGGATGTTCCTCGGCAGCCATCTGGGCGAAGATGCTCTCCGCGATGTTGTTGTTGCCGCGCCAGTCGGTCGCACGTTCGGCATAGGTGAACTGGTCGAGATAATGGCCACCGGTTTCCGCCGCGAGCCGGTGCGCAACGTCATAGACAGTGCGCGGATCATCGACCGCGTGGATGTCGCCGCCGTGGAAGCGGATTGCGTCCAGCTTGGGCGCAGCGGTGGTGGCAGGGACGACGGCGATGAAGCGCAGCCCCAGCATCCGGGCGAAATAGGCTTCGCTCACCGCGGTCGAGCCCGAGGAGGCTTCGATCACCACGGTATCGCGCCCGATCCAGCCATTGCACAGCGCATAGAGGAACAGCGAGCGGGCCAGCCGGTGCTTCAGGCTGCCGGTGGGATGACTGCTCTCGTCCTTCAGATACAAGGTGATGCCGGGATAGCGCGGCAGATCCAGCCGGATCAGATGGGTATCGGCCGAACGGTTGTAATCCGCCTCGATCCGCCGGATCGCCTCGGTCCGCCAGGCGCGGACGGCAGCATCCTCGCGATCAGTGGGCATCGGCGGCCAATCCGTGCCGGACCAGCATAGCCTGCGGATCGGCGTCACGCCCGCGAAACGCGCGGAAGCTCTCTGCCGCCGGACGGCTGGCGCCCCGCGCGAGCACCTCGTCGCGGAAGCTGGCAGCGGTTGTGCGGTCGATCAGGCCAGCCTCGGCGAAGCGTTGGAAGCCATCTGCGGCGAGCACTTCCGCCCAGAGATAGCTGTAGTAGCCCGAAGCATAGCCGCCCGCGAAGATATGGCCGAACGCATGGGGGAACCGGTGCCAGGCCGGCGGGCGGACCACCGATACCTCGTCGCGCACCGCCTCGATAACCTCGATCGGATTCGTGCCCAGCGTGCCGAGGTGCAGCAGCAGATCGAACAGCGCGAATTCGATCTGGCGTACGACTGCCATGCCCGACAGGAAGCGGCGGGCGGCGATCAGCTTGTCGAACAGTGCATCGGGCAACGGCGCGCCGGTCTGATACTGCCCGGACATGCCGCGCAGCACGTCGCGATCCCAGGCGAAATCCTCCATCAGCTGGCTCGGCAGTTCGACAGCGTCCCATTCGAAGCCGCTGGTCCCAGCGATGTTCGGGCGATCGACGCGCGTGAACAGGTGGTGCAGGCAATGCCCGGTTTCGTGCAGCAGGGTGACGACTTCGTTATGGCTGAGCAGCGACGGCCTGTCTTCGGTCTTCGGCGCGAAGTTGCAGACGAGATAGGCCACCGGCACCCTGTGGACATTGCCGTCGTTCAGTCGCGGGCGCGCCTGCGCCATCCACGCGCCGCTGCGCTTGCCGGCGCGGGCATGGAGATCGAGATAGACCCCCGCGAACACCGCGCCGTTGTCGTCCATCACATCATAATAGCAGGCATCCGGGTGATAGACGGGTACGTCCGCGCGGGCGACCAGCCGGATACCGAACAGCCGTTCGAGCAGCTGCTGCCACCCAGCGATCACGCGCTCGACCGGGAAATAGGCACGGACTTCCTTCTCATCCACCGCATAGCGGGCCGCCCGCAGTCGATCGGAGGTGAAGGCCACGTCCCAGGACTGCAGCGCGTCGATCCCGAGCTGCTCGGCAGCGAAGGTGGCAAGCTCAGCGAACTCGCGTTCGGCGGCAGGCTTCGCGCGGCGGCCCAGATCGCGCAGGAATGCCAGCACCTGGCCGGCATCCGGCGCCATCTTGGTCGCGAGCGACCATGCGACCGGATCGGGGAAGCCGAGCAGCTCCGCCGCCTCGCGTCGTAGATCGAGCAGCGCAGCGATCCGTGCCGAATTGTCGAACTGGCCGGCGTGCGGCCCTTCGTCCGACGCGCGCGTGCCAAACGCGCGGTAGACTCGCGCCCGCAGGTCGCGGTTCTCGGCAAAGGTCAGGACGGCGCTTACACTTGGGGCCTGCAGTGTTATCGCCCAGCCGGTGAGACCGCGCGCCTTCGCCGCTTCGGCGAAGATCGCGATGTCGGTGTCGGAAATCCCGGCGAGCAGCGCGGCATCCTCGACATGCTCGAACCAGGCGTCGGTCGCATCGAGTACGGCATTGCCGAAGGCCGTCGAGAGGTTGGACAATTCGACTGAAACCGCCGCAAAGCGTGCACGCCGCTCTGCGTCCAGCGCCACGCCCGACAGGCGAAAATCGCGGACGATATGCTCCACGGCGGCGCGATCCGTCTGGGGCCGGGCGGCGAAGTCGTCGGTTGCGGTCAGGGCGACCAGCGCCTCGTACAGCGCCTGATTCTGCATGACCTGCAACCGGTTCTCGACCAGCCGCTCTTGGCCAGCCGCATACGCGGCCCGCAGTTCGGGCGAGTCGGCGACACCATGGAGATGCGAGACCGTCGACCACATGGCGTCGATCGCGGTCTCAGCGCGCTCCAGCGGCATCCACACCTCCGTGAAGCTACGCGCATCGCGCGCGATCACGCTGCGCACGACGGACTCATGCTCGGCGATCAGCGCGTCCAGCGCGGGTTCGATCTGCTCGGGCCGGATCGCATCGAAGCGCGGCAGCACCAGCGTATCGAGCAGAGGGTTGGTCATCACGTCGTCCATCCTTGAAGTGGCCGCAAGACGCCGGCCAGCACAATCTTTACCGCATGTATCGGCCGGGCGATCATTGCCAAAGTCGATCAGCCGGCGTTCGTCGATCTATCCAGTCGCGGGCAGTGTTCCTCAAAACCATGCTTGCCCGAGCATCGTACAAGCGAGCGACGCATTGGGAAACCATGTGCTGCCTGAACATCGTCCTGTGATCCCGTTCAGCAACCATGCCGCCTGCCGATCGTATCTCCTCGACAGGCCCATCCGGGTCGAGAGGATTTCATATGAAGATCACCCATATCGTCGCTGCCGCTCTGATGGTTGCTGGCATCGGCGTCTCAGGTGCCGCATCGGCCCAGATGAACACCGGACCGTACGCACCGCGTGGCGAGCATCGCATGGATCATCGCGGTGGCGACATGCGCGACGATCATGGTCAGCGCGAGCATCGCGGCGATATGCGTGATCGCCGGGACGACCGCCGCAGCTACGGCCGCAATGATCGCCGCGGCTGGAACCATGGTCGCCAGCAGTGCCGCACCGAATGGCGCCATCATCGCCGCGTTCGCATCTGCCGCTGATGAAGAGCCGGTCGGGAGGAACGCGGATGCGTTCCTCCCGACCGTTCGGCCCGTGGAGTTGAAGATCGAGGGCGGGAAGAGACGATCACCCACAACGCCGATACCCGTTATTGCGCCGGGATCGGCGCCGCTGTGAAACCCGTCACGATCTGCCCCGGTTACATCGCTGGCAGAACCTTCGCCGCGAATGCTCGCGACGACATCGCTACGCCCGCCGTCGCAGCGACCGCACACATTTACCAATCGTTAATTCCGATAACCATTCCGAAAATCTCGGCAGCGGCCACGCCATCCCGTTGAGCGGCAGCGGCAATTGGCGACATCTTATCGTATCCACGCGTCGGCACGGCCGGTACTTCAGCATGAGCAGGATCGTCGTCGCGAGTGGTGTTCGAGGTCGGCGCGGGTCGCGGATGCCCCATGTGCGGCTGAAGAGCCGGATGTGGGCCTCGGGTATGTTTCACCGTTAACCCAGACGCGTTGACGACCGAGTAACGGCGTAAGCTCATCATCATCATCATCATCATCAGCGGCGCCTGCCGCCGGCACGCTATCTTTAAGGATAGTCGTTTGATGCATGGCGACGACGCGGCAAACGGCAGCTTCGAAGGTGCCGTTTCAAACGAAGATTTGCGCTGATCGCGATTCTTCGTCAGAGCGGAGTTGTCCAATACTGGATATCCCCTTTGGTCGCAGCGAAACATCGCAGCAATATATACGGACATACTGATATGGAAGAAGAAACACTGAACCCCGTCGAACTCGCCACCGAACTGACGATCGCGTGGCTCGGCAATCAGAACAACCGCGTCTCGGCTGACGATGTGCCGGCGTTCCTGCGCACGATGCACACCACGATCGTCGAGCTCGGTTCAGGATCATCGGCAGCGGACGCGTCGGGCGGTGAAGCTGCTCCTGCGGAAGAGTTCACGCCGGCGGTCTCGGTGCGCAAGTCGCTTGCCTCGAAAGATCACATCATCTCGATGATCGACGGCAAGCCTTACAAGACGCTTCGCCGTCATCTTTCGACGCACGGCCTGACCGACGTGCAGTACCGCGAGCGCTACAATCTGCGTTCCGACTACCCGATGGTGTCGGAAAACTATTCGCTCGCTCGCCGCGAAATGGCGCAGCGGATCGGCCTCGGCCGCAAGGGTCGCGGTGGCGCAGCGACGCCCGCCGAAACGCCCGCGGCCAGCGACGGGACCGCGACACCCGCCCCGGCGAAGCGCACACGTCGTAAAGCTGCTGAAAACGCCTGAGGTTCTGCTCGCATCATCCGGAATATGCTGGGTGATGCGAGCTGCCGCGCTCAGCTTGTCTGTGACGTCAGTTGGCCTGCCGATATGCTGCGTGTCCGATGGCCCGGTGCCGGTGATGGTGAAATGGTGCCGTCCGGCGAATTAGGCTTACCCGCCAACCGAGGCTGGCGCTTCGTGGCGGCAGCCGGCCTCGGGCCTGGTTCGACGTGAAAATCGCCCTACGCCACTTGAACTGGTATCGCCGTTTCGTTCGGCCTGCCGATACGTTGCCGCTCGCGCCGCTAAGATTGGGAGTTGAGATGAAGTTGGGAATCCTCGCATGCGCGCTGGCGCTGCTATCGCCCTCGGTGGCGCAAGCCCGCACCGCGCAGTGGTGGTATGTCACCCAAGGGGCCGACAAGGTGCTGTTCGTGGATGTCGGATCAATCGAGCGTGACGGTGACACCGTACGTTACGAGGCCAGCCAGATCCTGCGCGAACCGGGCAATCCCGCCGCTTCGGTGCGCGCCTCCATGGTTGCCGATTGCCGCCAGCACACCGAAACGTGGGACATGGTTCTGCGCTATGGCGCCGATGACGAACGGCTCGACAAGACCGCGCTCAGCTATGCCGGACCCAATCTCGTCGAAGCCGGCTCGGTGGGAGATGCTCAGTTGCAGTTCGTCTGCGCTGACGACCACAGCCAGACTGGCGGTTTTCCCCTGGCGATCGACCAGGTCGCCTTTGCCGAAGCGCTGATCGCCGACACCAAGGCCTCGGTCAAGCCGGCGGACCTTCACGAAAAGATGCGGGCGGACCCAAGAGTGCCGGTCATCCGCTCCACCGCGCCCACGCCCGAGACTTTCGGCACGCCGCAAGTTACGGCTGCGGGGCACGCCGTCGTCCCGCCGCGCGATTACGCCAAGGGCGTGCAGATCCCCGACGCCAGCCAATACGATACGATCGAGAGCGGCACGATCTACGATATCGCCTATCTCGGGATCGAGAAGGGCGAACTGGCCTTCGAACTGCGCGGCTATAGCATCGACGATCTCGTCCATGCCAGCAGCGGCCAGACCATGCGCTTCCCGCTGTCGCAAAAGTCGATCCGTATCCTCGACATCGAGATCGCGGTTCTGGAAGCCGCACCGCAGCGCCTGCGGTTCCGCGCGAGCCTGGCGCCTCGAAACGCCGACGACACGCCTTCCGTCTGCAACGATCCGACCTGCACCTCGCGATGATCCGCGCCCTCCTGCTGTCCATCTTCACCGCAATGGGGACGAGCCGCCGGCATCGAGCTCCTCGGCAGCCGCGCGCGCTGCGTCGTTAGCGACAAGGTGATGCGCGGACGGATCACTCCGCCCTCTGTTCCGAAGGCTGCCAACCGCCCCCAAGCGCTTGAAAAAGAGCGGTCGATGCGAGCAGGCGGTCGCTGCGTGATTGTACGAGCGACAATTGCGAAGATAACAGGCTCCGCTCGGCGTCGAGCTGTTCGAGATAGGGGGAATAGCCCTCGCGATAGCGGCGCGACGCAAGCTGCTGGACCCGGAGGACCGCGGCCTGCTGACGCGTCAGCACCTCCTCCTGCTGTCCGTACCGTTCGACCGACGCCATCCCGTCTTCAACTTCTCGGAACGCGGTAAGGGCAGCCTTCCGATACGCAAAGGCGGCTTGGTCGCGGCGAGCGGCCGCGCTATCCGCCCCGGCGCGTATCCTCCCGCCGTTGAAGATCGGCGCGAGGATGCTTGCCCCCAGCGAGAAGATCGAAGGCGGATCGCCGGGGAGCAGCGAGGAAGCGACGAAGCCGCCGGATGCCGCCAGTTTGATGTCGGGCATGAAGGCGGCGCGCGCCGCGTCCAGCGAATGGTCGGCCGCGACGATCTGCTGTTCGGCCGAGGCGATGTCAGGGCGCTGTCGGAGCACGCTCGCCGGCAGCCGCGACGGCACTGTTGGGATTGTCAGCGCCGTGACTGCCGATCCACGCGCGACGGGGCCGGGTGTGCGACCGAGCAGGATGCTGATGCCGTTCTCGAGCTTCGCTATCGCCAGATCGACGGTCGGGATGACTTGGGCCGCCGCCTCAACCTCCGCTTCTGCCTGCGCCAGATCGAGCTGCGAGCCATACCCCGCTTCGGCGCGGCGCCGAATGAGCTTCAGGGTGTCCGCGCGCGCATCGAGCGTGCGGCGCAGGATCGCCCGCCGCTCGTCGAACGTCCGAAGCTGGACATAGCCGCTGACCACGCCTGCGGCGATGGCAAGCCGGACGGTTTCGCGGCTGTCATCGCTGGCGAGGAGTTGCGCCTTCGCGGCGGCAGCGCTGTTGCGCAGGCGGCCGAACAGGTCGAGGTCGAACGACGCCTGCACTTCGCCCTGTGCTGCCCATTGGTCGACATCGATCCCGAACGGGTTGACGCTGCGGGTGCGGCCGCCCGTGCCGGCGCCTTGCACCTGCGGCATCCTGGCGCCGCGCGCGGCGGCGAACTGCGCACGCGCCTCCTCGACGCGTGCGGCGGCGATCTCGATATCCGCATTATGTGCGAGCGCCGCTTCGACGAGGTCGGTCAGCGTGGCATCGCCAAAGCTACGCCACCATTGCGCGTCAATGGCGACGGCCGATGCTTCGCGAGCATCGCGCCACTGGGCCGGCGATGCGACCTCGGCCGCTCGCGGCATCGCCGGGCGCGGGCCGGCACAGGCCGAAAGGAGGAGGGCAAGGTTGCCCGCAGCTAGAAGCGCTCTCATGACCGGACACTCGTATCGACCCGGGCCTCCACCGACATGCCCGGACGCAGGCGCTTCGCCGCTGCTGCGCCGGGATCGACCGCGATCCGCACGCCGATCCGTTGCGGGATCTTCACGAAATTGCCGGTCGCATTGTCCGGCTTGAGGACCGCGAACTCCGATCCGGCAGCAGGCGACAGGCGCTCGACCCGCCCCTTCAGCCTTGCGCCGTCCAGTGCGTCGACCGTCAAGCGGACCGGTTGACCTGGGCGGATTTGCCCCGTCTGGTTTTCCTTGAAGTTGGCGATGACCCAGCGATCCGGCGGCACGATCGCGAGCAGCTGTGATCCGTTGGTGACATAGGTGCCGACCCGGATGCCGACCTCGCCGAGGACGCCGCCTTCGGGCGCGCGGATCACGGTGTGCTCGAGATCGATCTCGGCTGCATGCAATTGCGCGCGCGCCGCTTCGACCTGCGCTTCCAGCCCGCCACGGCCGACCTCGACCGTTCGGATGTCCTGGCGGCCGATCTCGCTTCCGGCCTCCGCCTGGCGCAGTTGCGCCTGTGCCTGGGCGAGCGCGGCCATCGTCTGGTCGCGCTCCCGCACCGAGATCGAGCCGTCCCGGGCAAGATCAGCGGCGCGCGCCATGTCCGCCCGTGCCCTGGCGAGCTGCGCTCGTGCGCCTTCGACGCCCGCTATTTGGCCCTGGAGACCCGCCGACCGGGACGCCCGGGCCTGGGTGGAGTTGGCCAGCGCGGCCTCGGCCGCCGAAAGGTTGGCGCGCGCCTGCTCGACGCGGGCGCGATAGACGCGGTCATCTATCCGCACCAAAATCTGGCCGGGCTTTACGACGTCGTAGTCGTGGACCAGCACCTGCAGGACATAGCCGCTCACCTGCGGGGCGATGACCGTGACCCGGCCGCGCACATAGGCATTGTCGGTTTGCTGGTATCGTCCTGCAAAGGGCGGCAGATTCCAGGCGGCGAGAACGAGGAGAATGCCGGCAAGCGCCAGCGCCACCGTGGCGACGATCCGTATCGGGCGCTTGGCGGCGGGGCGCCATGTCGCCGCTTCGTTCTCCAGTGGTGGGGCGGTGTCAGCTGCGGTCATTGGTCTTCTCTCGGGTGCGCGCAACGAGGATGTTCGCGAAAATGAAGGCGGCTGTGGCCAGGGCGAGCATGGCCACGAACCGGAAGGTGTCGTTGAACGCGATCACCGCGGCTTCGCGCGCCATCGCCTGTCCCAGCAGGCCCGCGCCCTGGGCGGCGCGCTGGGCGGGATCGACGAGCACGGCGGCCAGCGATGCACCGCCGCCGCCGATCCGGGCAGCGACCTGCGGGTCGCTCGCCAGCATGTCGGCTGCCAGCGTGTTGCTGGCGTTGCGCGCCCAGATCGTCTGCAACGAGCCGAGCAGCGCGGATCCCATCAGCCCGCCGACATTCTGCGAGATGCTGAACGTGACGACGAAGCTGACGAGATAATCGCCACCCCGCTGGATCATCCGCAGGAAGCCATGCAGAAGCGCCGGCCCGGCGAACAAGGTGGTGCCGAAGCCGATCAAGGCCTGGCTCAGGATCAACTGCGCCGGGCGCGTCAGCGTGGTCGCGTCGCTGTCCAGCCATGCGCCTGTGGCGATGATCAGGGCAGCAACGAGCACCTGCCAGGGCAAGCGGCGCTCGGACAGCGTCAGCGCGGCGGCGACAATGCCCAGCAGCATCGCGACCGCGACCACGCCGAAGAGCGTCCCTAGCTGGTCGTTGTTGAGTCCGCCGAGCGTCAGGAGGCCGACCGCCCCATAGCTTTGCTCGGCAAGCGCCAGACGCAGGACCAGCGCCACGGCGGCGAACCGCAATATGCCCCAGGTGCCGATCCATTCGAAATGCACCAGCGGATCGCGCCGACCCGTCTCGTTCAGAAAGGCGCCCGCGAGCAGTGCGATCGAGGCTGCAAGCGCCATGCCGAGCCAAGGCGTGTCGGACCACCAGAGCGTACGGCCCTGGCCGATGACTTGGCAAAGCAGCACCATGCCGGCGGTCGCCAAGGGGATCGTCAGGAAATCGCGCGGCGCGAAAGCGGTGCTCTTCTCGCTGGGCGGCAGTGGCAGCGCGAGAATGAGCGCGAGCGAGACCAGCGCCAGCGCGACTTCGATGGCGTGCAGGCCCCACAATCCGTTGTCGACCAGCACCTCGACGGGGACGAGCCGGGCCAGCGGCGTACCGAGCTGCGACAGGCCCATCCCGATGACGGCACCGACCGGCTTTGCCTTGGGCGGAAAGGCCTGCATTAGATAATAGACGCCGAGGGTGATCAGCGCGGCGGCGGCCATGCCACTGGTCGCGCGCACGAACACCGCCGCCCAAAAGCTGGCGAAGCCGAAATGGACCAGCGCCGCGAGCGCATAGAGACCGAGGAAAAAGCCGGTCACCTGCGGGATGCCGAATTGAGCCCTTGCCTTCACGAGGGAAAGGTTGGCCGTCGCATTCATCGCGACATAGATTGCCGGAAGGGCAGCAGCCTCGGCCACGTACAGCCCGAGCGGACCAGCCACGCTTCCCGTATTGACCGTCGTCAGCGCGTTCCCGAACGTCGAGGTCGCGGCGAGAAACGTGCCGATGGCGAAATAGCCGAGGCGCCGGCCAGCGGGGTGCGACGGCGAGAACGGCGACCCTGCGAAGAGCGGCCTCTCTTCAGGCCTGAAGGCATGCTCCACGCTCATGACGGTGTTCACGGAACCGCGTTGCCGACCACGCCGGTGCGCTCCGCCGAAGTGCTGGTCACGCTGACGTGCCGACAGGCTGTGAGAAGATATATATGCACGTGTCGAACCTTCTGACTGCGCCGGGCCTTCGCCGCGCTGCACGGTCATAGATTCTGACACCCTCGGCCGGACGCGAGTGGCTGTTAGCGCGGCGGAAGCCGCAGGAGGCGTCACCGACTAACATGTTGCCGTCGAAGCGCGCTTCAGGCGATCGACCGGGTGCCGGTTCGCGTAGCGCGTCACGCGGGAGCCGTTCGAGGATCGCCTCGGCCATGCGTTCCTGAACGTCAAGTTCACCCTCGCCGATGATATCGACGCGATCCGACCACAGGATCTGCCCCCAGCGGCTGGACAGCTCCACGCATACGCGGTGCACCGCCTGCACCCGGCGGATCGTGCCATGCAGCACCAGATCCGAGCCGGCATGCGCGGCGACTTCGTGGAGCGAATAACGGCTCTCGCGAAACTGGAACATGATCGCCCGCGGCGCGACCCGGAGATGCGCGTCCCGTTCGGCCGCGTAGATTATCTCGTCCGTCACCCCCGCCGCGAACGCCTTTTCGTGGACACAGAGCGCGGTGAACGGCAGCACCGCCAGCATCGGCGGCCCCCTCTCCGCCCCCGACGCTTCGGTGATGATGCGCGACGCATCCTGTCGCAGGTGGAAGCTCGGCGCGTAGCCTCCCGTTGGAATCGACACGATCACCGCATCGCCCCGGCCCGGCCCAGCATAATAAGCGGCGAGCTTGCGCCGCAATCGGCGCGCCTCGACGCGTACAGCGGAATCGATGCGTGGGTCATACTCGACGATGCCGCCATAGAGCTCGACGCCGATCACCAACTCCTTCAGCGTCGCCGCGCGGCCCGCCAGCGCTTCCTCCACGACGAAGTGCAGAAAGGCGTACAGCTTCTCCGAGCCGGTGAACGCATGGGCGCGAATCCGTTCCAGCTGCGCCCGCACCTCCTCTGGCGTTGGGCGACGGATGGTCTTCCCGGCGCCGGTGTCGACCGGCGCCGCAATATCTGCAAGGCGCATACACTATCTCCTGGCGCGGAACGGCGATGGACGTGGAGCAAAGATTGGTCCCGTCCCTGCCCGGCCCGCATAGAGGAACCGCCCGAAGGCCCCGACTAAACAGGTGCCAAACTCCGCTAATTCGCGCATAAGGGTAGCGCTAACGTGTCTGCGGGGGGACGTAAGTGGGTCGGCCAGACGACAGACGATCATGAACGATCGGCGTATCCGGTTCGGATCGTTCGAGCTTCGCCCTGAACGGGGGCATTTGCTGAGTGGCGGCGTCCGCGTCGGCCTGGGGTCGCGGGCGCTCGCGATCCTCGCACTCCTTGCCGAACGGGCCGGGGAGATCGTTTCGGTGCAGGAAATCGCCGATCGCGTCTGGCCGAACATTTTCGTGCAGGACAACAATTTGCGCGTTCACATCACCGCGATCCGCCGCGCGCTTCGCGCCGGGGCGGAGGACGACGCCGAGATCGTTAACGTGCCGGGCCGAGGCTATCGGCTCAGTGCCGACGTGACCATCGAGGCTGAAGGCGAGGACGCGGCCGAGGCGCCGATGTCGCCGGACATCCGCCCGCTTCCGCTCCCGGTGCCGATTCACCACTTGATCGGCCGCGAGACCTGCGTCGCCGAGGTGGTGGAAAGCATCGCGCGGCATCGGCTCGTCACGATCGTCGGTTCGGGCGGCATCGGCAAGACGAGTGTCGCGCTGGCTGCGCTAACGCAGCTTCGTGCCCGAACCGCCGTCTGCGTTGTCGATCTGACGAACTGCACGTCCCTTGCGCACGTGGCCACCGCCACCGCTGCGGCGCTCCAAAGCCCGATGGGCCAGGATACGATGCCCTCCGTGCTGGTGGAACGCCTGCGCGCGGCCGAACTCGTGCTGCTCATCGACAATTGCGAGCATCTGATCGACACCGCAGCCAGGGCCGCAGAGGTGCTGCTTCAATCCTGCCCGCGCGTGACGCTGCTGGCGACCAGCCGTGAACCGCTGCGGGTGCCCGGCGAAGTGCAGGTGCATCTCCAGCCCCTGCCCGTGCCCGTGCCCGTGCCCGCTGCGGCGGATGCGGTGGAGACGATCGCCAGCAACCCGTCGGTCGCGCTGTTCGTGGAGCGTGCAGCGGCAGCCGCTGGCGGGTTCCGGCTCGCCGAGGAGAATGCCCGGCAGGTCGCGGCGGTGTGCCGCTCGCTTGACGGGCTGCCGCTCGCGCTCGAACTGGCGGCAGCGGCGATGCCGATGGTGGGGCTGGAGGGGCTGTCCAGCGGACTGGCCGGGCGTCTGTCGCTCCTCGCTTTTGGCCGCCGCACGCTCGCGCGTCACGAGACGCTCGAAGCGATGCTGGACTGGAGCTTCGAACTGCTCACGCCCGACGAGCGCCTGGTGTTCGGCCGCCTCAGCCTGTTTCGCTCCACCTTCGATCTTGCCGCTGCCGTACAAGTCGCCGCGCCGGATGCGGCGGAGGATGCGCACGCGGCGAAGGCCGTCCTGCAACTGGCGGCCAAGTCGCTGCTCTTCATCGAGCCATCGCAACACGGCGTCGCCTATCGCCTGCTGGAGACGACCAAGGCCTATGCCCGATGCAAGCTGGATGGCTCCGGTCAGGCTGGAATCGCGGCGCGCCGGCATGCCGAATGGGTCGGGACGTTGCTGGATCGCGCCCAGGCCGATTGGCTGCGGATGGACCGCGCCACCTGGTGGGAGCGGTACGGCAACGCGATCGACGACGTGCGCGCGGCGCTGGTGTGGTCGCTGGGCGAGGCCGGGGACAAGCGGCTGGGCGTCCGCCTCATCCTTGCCTCTGCGCCGCTTTGGCTCGGCATGTCGCAATTCGCCGTATATCATCGCTGGCTGGAGCAGGCGATCGCCACGCTGGACGCGCTTGGCCAGCGGGGCGGGGCCGAGGAAATCCAGCTGCAAATCGGCCTGTGCGTGCTGTTGTTCAACGCCGACCGGCCGAGCGAACGGTTCGTGCGCGCGGCGACGCAGGTGCTGCGCATCGCCAAGAAGATCGGCGATCCCGTGGCCCGGGCGACCGCGCTGTGGATGCTGTCCGGTCAGCGGGGAATCATGGGCGATCATCCAGCGTCGCTCACGCTCGCGCAGCAGATGCTGGTGCCTGAAAGCACGGATGTTGATCGCGACCTGCAGCATTTCGCCCAACGGGTGATCGCTGGGATGACTTTCCGCGTGGGGCGCATGGAAGAATCGGCGGCGATCGGCGCCGAGTTGGTCGCCAGCAGCAGCGACCGCACCGCCTATGGCGCGGTGCTTCGGTACGATCATGCGACGATATTGCGGGGCAACCACAGTGTCACGCTGGCGGTGCAGGGCCGGCTGGAAAGCGCCCGGGCGACGATCATGGAAACGGTGATCGATGCCCGTCGGCTGCGCAATCCAAGTTCGTTCTGCTATCTGTTGAGCAGCGCGGCCTGTCCGGTCGCGCTGTGGCTGGGCGACGACGAACTGGCGTGGCACTATGCCGATCTGCTCGGCCGTGCGGCGGACGAAAACCGCTTCACCTACATGGTTGAACTCGCCGCGTGGTTTTCGCGGATCGCCGGTCTGCGCATGGGAAAGCCGCTACAGCCGCTCGCGCCGGATCGGATGCGCCCGCCCCTGCCGCATGACAAGGAAGTCTTCATCACCTGCTGCGCGGCACTGTGCGACACGGAAGCGACCGCGCGGACTGAAGCCTGCGCCCCGCACTGGGCGACCGCGGAGATCCTGCGGGCCGACGGCGAGAACAGGCTGCGATCCGGCGATGCGTCGGCTGGTCGAGCGCAGTTCCAGCGGGCGCTCGCGATCGCGGAGGCGCAGGGCGCCGGGCTCTGGGCCTTGCGGGCCGCGACATCGCTGGCCCACCTGATGCCGCCGGACGAGGCGGCGCACATCCTGATGCCCGCACTCGCGCGCATCGAAGGCGATGAACACTATCCGGACATACGCGCGGCGCGCGCCTTGCTGCACGAAAGTGAGCTTCACGTCCGTTAGACGCGAACGAGTGGCCCCCGGACGAAGCCATCTACGAAGTGTGACTCAACCCGCCGCACCGACTGCCTCAGTTCCGCGCCACCAAATCCCGTTCGGTCAGCACGTCCGCAGACCATGATCGCCCTGCATCGAACACTGCCAGCCTGGAGGGTCTTCGCGAACTTCGATCTCGCCGACCGACGTCTCGCCCTGAGCAAGCAGGGGTGGCGGTCAGCCGGAGGCGAGTATCGTGGCCTAGCGTGCGCAACACCTCGGCGACGGCTTTGAGGTTTGGATCGGGGAGCGTGTCGATCATCGCTCTATCCGCTCTGCGACCGTGATGTGCTGGGATGAAACCAGCGGATCACAAGCTTCGGCGAGTAGCGATGCCTGATCCTGGTGCGGCGGCAGCAGGACCGCGTCGCCGGGACGCCAGCCTTCCGGGGTTACGACATGATCTGCGTCGACGATGCACCCTCAACATTTCATCGACCGAGCGCCCGATCGTCGCCGGATAACAAATCATCGCGCGGATGATTCCGTCGGGATCGACGGAATAGGTCGATCGCATCGTCGCTGAATCACGCGAGCGATCGGACATCATACCATAAGCCCGTCCGATGATCAGCGAGGAATCTTCGATGATCGGAAAGCTCACCGTGACGCCGAACCCGTCGCGGATCGCGCGAATCCAGCCAAGATGTGAGTAGAGACCGTCGACAGAAACCGCGAGCAACGCGCAGTCGAGCGCTTCAAATCGGTCGCTCGCCTTACATAGGGCGACGAAGCCGCGCTGCGAAAGCGTTCTCGTAAAGCCGACGCGCGCAACGACCCTGCCGCCGATTTGATCCTTCATTCGGCGCCTACACCTATGAATATAGAGAAATAAATTCCGGGCCTTTCTCGATTCGGCGCGCGTTGAGCGTTTCTGATGAGGAGAGTAAAACGGTGAAAATCAAACTGATTGCGGCATTGGCTGCAACCATCCTTTCGGCCTCGGCCTATGCGCAGAGCGGGGGATATTTCCATAACCCGGCGATCAAGGATCCGCACGCGCGGACCACGACAGTGGCCGCGCGGGGCCGCAACTCCTTCACCGAGAGCCAGGCACGCGGCCGGATCATGAAGGCGGGATACAGCCGGGTGAGCGGTCTCGCCAAGAACCGCAATGGCGTCTGGCAGGGCAAGGCGATGCGCGGCAAGCGGATGGTTCGCGTCGCGCTCGACTACAAGGGCAATGTCACCGTTCATTGATCCCGCGTTTCCCAGGAGAATAATCATGTCGAAGACCATCACGCGCCTGTTCGATGACTATGCCGACGCCAAAACAGCGGTAACTCAGCTTGAATCCGCAGGCATTCCGCGCGACGACATCAGCGTTGTCGCTAACAACACCCACGGCGACCACGCTGCCGACGATCATGACGGCGTCAACGACCACGGCGACGTCACCCGTGGCGTGTCGACCGGTGCGGCACTCGGCGGTGCCGGCGGGTTGCTCGCCGGGCTCGGGCTGCTGGCGATTCCGGGTCTTGGCCCGATCGTCGCGGCGGGGTGGCTCGCGGCCACGGCCGTCGGCGCCGGTATCGGCGCGGCTGGCGGTGCGGCAACCGGCGGAATCGTCGGAGCACTCAAGAATGCAGGCCACAGCGACGAGGAAGCGAACGTCTATTCCGAGGGCGTTCGTCGCGGCGGCACCTTGGTCAGCGCGCGCGTCGATGATGCCGAAGTCGCGTCGGTCGAAGCGATTCTCGACGGAAACCGCTCGGTCACGGCCGATCGCCGGGGCGAAGCATATCGTCAGTCGGGCTGGACGCAGTTCAACCCCGACGCCGAAGCCTACACCGCCGATGAGATCGCGCGGGATCGTGCGGCGTATCGGACGCCGACTTCGACCTTCTAAGCATATCCGCTTACGATCATGGCCCGGCCGCGCAAGCGGCCGGGCTTCTTCGTATTTGCCAAAGTACGCGTCGCATTGCGCTTGGCGGTTGAAGGTTGCCGGCAATCGCGCCACGATCGGCGTATGCGCATCCCCCTCCCCCCGCTCCTTTTGGTCACGATGCTGTTCGCCTCGCCCGCGGCCGCCGAGGCGCCCGATCCCGCGCGCCTGAAGGCGACCGTTGAGAAACTGGTGAGCTTCGGCACTCGCCACACGCTTTCCGCGCCGGACGATCCCGCGCGCGGCATTGGTGCAGCCCGGCGCTGGGCGGGTGCGGAACTGACTCACCTTGCCGATGCGTGCGGCGGCTGCATCACCGTCGCCAATATCGCGCGCACCTTCACGGGGCCGCGCGCGCCGCAGGGGGTCGAGATCGTCGATGTGCTCGGCTTTCAGCAGGGCATCGAACCCAAGCGCGTCATCATTGTCGGCGCACATATCGACAGCCGCGTCACCGACGTGATGAACGCGACCGCCGATGCGCCCGGTGCGAACGACGACGGCTCGGGCGTCGCGCTCGTTATGGAGGCGGCGCGGATTCTCTCGAAGGAGAAATTCCGCGCGACGATCGTCTACGCGATCTTCTCGGGGGAGGAGCAAGGGTTGTGGGGCGGCCAGTTGCTCGCCGAAACGGCGAAGGCGAAGGACTGGACGGTCACCGCGATGCTCAACAACGATATCGTTGGCAACACGGTTGGCCAGAATGGCGTGCTGGTGGCTGATCGGGTGCGGGTGTTCTCCGAAGGCTTGCGCGCCGCCGACGATCTCCCCGCGCAACTCGCCCGGCGCGGGAACGGCGGCGAGGACGATTCGCCCTCGCGTAGCCTCGCCAAGGCGGTGCGCGGCATCGCCGGCACCCTGCCCGGCGGACTCGAAGTGTTCGTCGATCGCCGCCCCGACCGGCTCGGACGCGGCGGGGATCACGAACCTTTCCTCAAGCTCGGCTATCCCGCGATCCGCTTCACCGTCGGCGCGGAAAATTGGAACCAGCAGCATCAGGATCTCCGCACCGACAAAGGCGTTTCCTATGGCGACACGGTCGACAGAATGGACTTCGCCTATCTCGCCAAGGTGACGGCGATCAACGTCGCGACGATCCGCCGCCTCGCCGCCGCCCCGGCCGCACCGGCGGACGTGACGATCACCGGCGGCGGCAGTGACGACACCGCCGTCGCCTGGCAACCCGTCACGGGCGCGACCGGCTATCGCCTCCACTGGCGCCGCACCGATGCGCAGGATTGGCAACAGGCGCTCGACATACCCGCCGCCGAGACAACGCATGTCCTGAAGAACGTCATCGTGGATGACACTTTCTTCGGCGTCGGCGCGCTCGGCACGGACGGGGCGGAAAGCGTGGTGACGTTCGCGGGCCCGCCCGCACGGAAATAGGCCGCCTCGCTGATCGTTTCATCCGATCAGTCTCATTAGGCCAGATCAATGGTCGTGCAGCGCAGCGCTTGCTACGGGAACCGCATGTCCTACAAACTGCCCGACACTGCGACCGCGCCCTTCTGCCCATCCGAGACCCGCGGCGCGGTCGCCATTCCCGCCGGGTTGCCGCTGTGGCGCAAGCTGCTGCGCGCGACCGGACCGGGGCTGCTCGTCGCGGTCGGCTATATGGACCCAGGCAACTGGGCGACCGACATCGCGGCGGGGGCGCGTTTCGGCTACGATCTGCTCTTCGTCGTACTGCTCACCAGTCTCGCCGCGATCCTGCTGCAGTCGCTGGCAATGCGGCTCGGGCTAGTCGCCGGGCATGATCTCGCGCGGATGGCGCGCGAGCGCTACTCGCGCGGTGCCACGCTCGGGCTGTGGTTGCTCGCCGAACTGGCAATCGTCGCAACTGATGTGGCGGAGGTGCTCGGCAGCGCCCTCGCCTTCAACCTGCTGCTCGGCGTGCCGCTCTGGCTCGGCGTGTTGCTGACCGGGCTGGATACGATCGTCGTACTCGGGCTGAAGGGCAACGGCTTCCGTCAGGTCGAGGCGATCATCTTGGGGCTGGTGACGACGATCGCGGTGTGCTTCGCGGTGCAACTCGTCATCGCCGGGCCAAGCCTGTCGGGCATCCTGCACGGCGCGGTGCCCAAGCTCGCGGTGTTCGCCGATCCGCAGGCGATCTATCTCGCGGTCGGCATCCTCGGCGCGACCGTGATGCCGCACAACCTGTACTTGCACTCCTCGATCGTCCAGACGCGCGTGAGCGAACCCGGTGAAGCCGCGCTCAAGGAATCGCTGCGCTTCGCCACGATCGACATCGTCATCTCGCTGCTGCTCGCGACGTTGGTCAACGGCGCGATCCTGACGCTTGCGGCAGCGACCTTCCACGAGAGCGGCTATGCCCACGTCGCCGAGATCGAGGAGGCGTACCACCTACTCACGCCGCTCACCGGCGCGGCGGCGGCGGCGATCCTGTTCGGCATCGCCTTGTTCGCCTCGGGGCAGAGCGCCACCTTCACCGGCACGATCGCGGGTCAGGTGATCCTCGAAGGCTTCCTCGATCTGAAGATCCCGTGCTGGCAACGCCGCATCATCACACGTGGGCTGGCGCTGATGCCGGCGCTCGCGGGCGTGCTGTGGCTGGGTGACCACGCGGTCGGCAAGCTGCTGGTGCTGACTCAGGTGGTGCTGTCGCTGCAATTGCCGTTCGCGATCTATCCGCTGATCCGCTTCACCAGCAACAAGACCATCATGGGCGTACACGCGAGCGGCGCGGTGGTGCGCACCGTCGCCTGGGGTGTGTTCGCGGTGATCGTCGCCGCAAACCTGTGGCTGATCGTCCAGATGCTGTAAGTCGCGCGGAACATCGCGGACTTCGGGGCATTCCTTACCGACAACAACAGGAAAACACGCGTGACCGACCAGCCACCGCCCCGCAAAGCCGGAAAGGCCGCGATGATAGTCGTGGCCATCGTCGCCGTGCTGATCGTCGTGGTCTTCATCGGACTGAACGTATCGCACTACACGTCTTTGAAGAATCAGCAGCAGGGCCAGCCCGCACCCGATTCTGCAAAACACGGCCCCCAGGATCTCGGCACTGAAAATCAGCAGTAACGGAGGCTTCGACGCCCCCGCGCACGGACGATCAGGCGGCGACCGTCGCCAAGCTGTCGAGTTCGGCCACCACCGCTTCGGACAGATGGAGATCTGCCGCCGCGAGGTTTTCGCTCAGATGTGAAACGCTCGACGTGCCGGGGATCAGCAGCACGTTCGGCGCACGCGCGAGCAACCAGGCGAGCGCGATCTGCATCGGCGTCGCTCCAAGCCGCACGGCCAATGCCGCGAGCGTATCCGACTGGATCGGCGCGAAGCCGCCGAGCGGGAAGAACGGCACATAGGCAATGCCCTCGGCCGCAAGCGTATCGACCAGCGCATCGTCTTCGCGATGAACGAGATTATACTGGTTCTGCACGCACACCACGGGGGCGATCCGCTTCGCTTCGGCGACTTGAGCGGCGGTCGCGTTGCTAAGGCCGAGGTGGCGGATCAGCCCCTGCTCGCGCAAGCCCGCCAACGTCGAGAATTGCAGTTCGATCGGACCTTCGAGCGGGCCATGCACCGACCCCATCAGCCGCAGATTGACCACGTCGAGAACCTCAAGACCGAGGTTGCGCAGATTGTCATGCACCGCCTGCGTCAGTTCGGCCGGGCTTTGCGCCGGCAGCCACGAAGCGTCGTCGCCGCGAGCCGCGCCGACCTTGGTCACGATCGTCAGGTCGTCGCGATAGGGGTGCAACGCCTCGCGGATGATCTGATTGGTGACATGCGGGCCGTAGAAATCGCTGGTATCGATATGGTCGACACCCGCCTCGACAGCCGCACGCAGCACCGCAATCGCCGCGTTGCGGTCCTTCGGCTGGCCGAACACGCCCGGGCCGGCGAGTTGCATCGCTCCGTAACCCATGCGGTTGACGGTGCGGTCCCCCAGGCGGAACGTTCCGGATTTGGCAAGATCGATCATCACATATCTCCTCGTTGACACCGCAGATATGGACTTTGCTGGACCATACGATAAGCCGATCCAATTGGCACGGCCTGTACGGAAACTCGAACAATGGCGGCGGAACTCGACGATCTTTCCACGTTCGTAGCGATCGTTCGCGCCGGCGGCTTCCGCGATGCCGCGCGAACGTCGGGTGGCTCCGCCTCCGGCCTCAGCGAAGCGGTGCGGCGGCTCGAAGCACGGCTCGGCGTGCGGCTGCTCCATCGCACCACGCGCAGCATCGCGCCGACCGAAGCTGGTGCCCGGCTGTTCGAACGTCTCTCGCCGGCGCTCGCCGAAGTACGCGCAGCGCTCGATGTGGTGAACACCTTCAAGGATCGGCCAGCGGGTACACTGCGGCTCAACGTTCCCGCCAATGTCGCGCGTACCGTGCTGCCGGGAATCGTGCCGGCATTCCTCAAGGCCTATCCCGATATTCGCATGGAAGTGACGGTCGAGGACGGGTTCGTGGATATCCTCGCTTCGGACGCCGACGCCGGCATCCGCTACGAGGAGCGGCTGGAACAGGACATGATCGCGGTCCCGATCGGCCCGCGCACCCAACGCCTCATCACCGCCGCCGCGCCCGCCTATCTCGCCGCGCACGGCCGGCCGGAGCATCCGCAGGATCTGCTCGATCACGCCTGTATGCGCGGGCGCTTCTCGGGCGGTGCGACAGCGCTCTGGGAGTTCGAAAAGGCCGGCGAGATCGTGCGCGTCGATCCGGCCGGTCCGCTGCTGGCGCAACCCGGCCTCGCCTGCGACCTGCTTGTTGAAACCGCCGTCGCCGGACTGGGCATCATCCATCTGTTCGAGGACTGGCTCAAACCGCATATCGCCACTGGCGCTCTGGAGACGGTGCTCGACGATTGGTGCGAGCCGTTTTCCGGCCCGATCCTCTATTATTCGGGCCGCCGCTATCTGCCGACGCCGCTGCGCGCGTTTGTCGATTTCATCAGGGCGAATCCGTTCGGATAATTCCGCACTTCTCTTGAAGTCACAGCGACTTGCCCCATATTCCCAAGACTGTTCAACAACGGAAAGGAGGTGGTCGAATGTCTCATTGTTTCACGCCGCTGATGGCGAACCTGCCGAGCGCGACTCCCGCCCGCGGGGCTGTCCAGCTCTAAGGAGCAAGCCAGAAGTGGCTGACAATGGAAAGGCCGTCCTGAAAGGGGCGGCCTTTTATGTTGGTCTCTGCACCCAGACGCGCGACCGATGCGGCTATCCGGGTTTGTGTCGGTGCCATCCTGCTCTAAACACACGGCTTCGCAGCCGGCATCGCGGCGCGACGGGAGAGGATGAATCATGACGATCTGGAAAACGATCGCGACGACCTTGGCACTGGCAGGTGTCTCCTTCCCCGCGCTCGCGCAGGACGGCACATCGCGCCAGGTCTCCGTCACGATCGACGCCAGCCGCAGCATCGGCGCATTGCCGCCGACGTGGCGGTTCTTCGGTGCCGACGAGCCGAACTACGCGACGATGAAGGACGGCCGCAAACTGCTGGTCGAACTCGGCGCGCTGAAATCGGGCGATGTCTATTTCCGCGCGCACAATCTGCTGACCAGCGGTGACGGCACACCATCGTTCAAATGGGGCAGCACCAACGTCTACACCGACGACAAGGCCGGCAAGCCGGTCTACGACTGGACGATCGTCGATGGCATCATCGACAGCTACCGCGCACAAGGCATCCACCCTTATCTCCAGATCGGTTTCATGCCCGAGGCGCTGTCGAGCGCGCCGGCGGGCGTACCCTACCGACACGCCTGGAAGCCCGGCGTCGATTACGGGAAAATCGCGACCGGCTGGAGCTACCCGCCTAAGGATTACGCGAAATGGGGTGAGTTGGCCTATCAATGGACTCGCCACAACGTCGAACGCTACGGCCGCGCCGAAGTCGAGCGCTGGTTCTTCGAGGTGTGGAACGAACCCAATCTCGACTTCTATTGGCGCGGCACGCCGGAAGATTTCTACAAGATGCACGATTATGCGATCGCCGGGGTGCGCCGCGCGCTGCCGACCGCGCGCGTCGGCGGGCCCGACGTCGCGGGCGCGGGCGGCACCTTCATGGACGGCTTCCTCAAGCACGTCACCACCGGCAAGAACTACGCAACCGGACAGATCGGCACCCCGACCGACTTCCTCTCGTTCCACGCCAAGGGCAAGCCGAGCATCGTCGATGGCCATGTCCGCATGGGCATCGCTACGCACTTGATGGCAGCGGACGGCGGTTTCACCAAGGTGCTGTCGATTCCGGCGCTTGCCGCCAAGCCCGTCGTGATCGGCGAGAGTGATCCCGAAGGCTGCGCCGCATGCCCCGGACCCGAGAACGCCTATCGCAACGGCACGATGTACTCGAGCTACACCGCCGCCAGCTTCGCGCGGATCTGGGAGCTGGCCGCCAAGCGCAAGGTCAACCTCGCCGGCATCGTCTCCTGGTCGTTCGAATTCGAGGGCCAGCCGTGGTTCGCGGGATATCGCCAGCTTGCCACAAATGGCGTCGATCTGCCCGTGCTCAACGTCTTCCGCCTGTTCGCCAAGCTCGGCGAGACACGGCTGGCGAGCACCAGCAGCGCCCAAATCCCGCTCGAAAGCGTAATGGAGGACGGCGTGCGCGGCACCCCCGATGTCGGCACGCTCGCCACGCGCACCGCGGACGGCAGACTCGCCGTGCTGGTGTGGCATTATCACGACGACGATCTCGCCGGCCCCGACGCGCAGATCCACATCGCCCTGAACGGCTTGCGAAGCGCACCTGTCAAAGCGACGGTATGGCGTGTCGATCCCACCCACGCCAACGCCTTTGCGGCGTGGCGGGCAATGGGTTCGCCACAGTCACCCGACACCGGACAATACGCCGCGCTGGAAGCCGCATCGCGAATGCACCCGGAGACGGTAAGCATCGCGCGCGGCAAGGCCGGCACGGCGACGCTCGACATGCGCCTCGCCCGCCAAGGCGTCGCGCTGGTCCTGCTCGACGGGGCATGAGCCGGACCGGGCGGAAATCGAGAATTGGCAAGCCGTAACGCTTGCGTTAGATGCAACGCCGAGGCCCATGTCGGGTCTCGATGATCGCGCCGGTGCCCCGCGAGGGGCTTCAATGGGAATGCGGTGCGGGGTTCTCCCCAAATCCGCGGCTGTCCCTGCAACTGTGAGCGGTGAGCGACGGCATCAGGCTCTTTCGGGAGCAGCCACTGGATCGACGCATCTGCGGATGTGTCCTCTGGGAAGGCGATGCCGCAGCGTTGACCCGCAAGCCAGGAGACCTGCCGGCGATATGGTCGCTCTTGCTTCGGTCCAGGGGATGGTCGCGGCACGGTTCTCCGTCTGAGCGACGAGCCTGTGCGGCTGGGGCTGCATCGGTGCGTGGCACGGGCGGCTTTCGGCGCCCGTCCGTCGTCGCGCGCCGACCGATATTTCGGTCCCCGCCGGTCGTTGCTTGCGCCGCGGAGAAGAGCATGTCCGATCTGTCAAAGGTGCCCGTCACCATCGTCACCGGCTTTTTGGGCGCCGGCAAGACGACGCTCATCAGCCATTTGATCCGCGAATCCGGCGGGCGTCGGCTGGCGGTGGTCGTCAACGAGTTCGGTACCCTGGGCGTCGATGGCGATATCCTGAAGGGCTGCGCGATCCCCGATTGCCCGGCCGAGAATATCGTCGAACTCGCCAATGGCTGCATCTGCTGCACCGTCGCCGACGATTTCATCCCCACCGTGCAAACGCTGCTCGCGCTCGATCCCCGGCCCGACCATATCCTGATCGAAACGTCGGGCCTCGCGCTGCCCAAGCCGCTGCTGAAGGCGTTCG
This sequence comes from Sphingomonas panacis, assembly GCF_001717955.1. Taxonomy (NCBI): domain Bacteria; kingdom Pseudomonadati; phylum Pseudomonadota; class Alphaproteobacteria; order Sphingomonadales; family Sphingomonadaceae; genus Sphingomonas; species Sphingomonas panacis. Next base: position 3,326,256 of record NZ_CP014168.1, on the reverse strand, counting down.
ACTGGCCGGCGATCCGATCACGCATCACCGTCGATGGCGTGATCGCGCTGGCGGATGCCGAGGCGGTCGCGGCGGGGCGGTTCGCGCCGGACGTGACCGCGCTCGACGCGCAACGGGCCGCCGATCCGAGCATCGATCACGAAACGCCATTGTCCGAAGTGTTCGAGGATCAGCTCGCCTGCGCCGATATGGTGCTGCTGACCAAGTGCGATCTGGCCGGCCCCGACGGCGTCGCCGCCGCGCGCGCGGTGATCGCCGCCGAGACGCGCAAGCCGCTGCCGGTGGTCGAACTGATCGACGGCGTGATCGATCCACGCGTCGTGCTCGGCATCGGCGCGGCGGCGGAGGACGATATCGCCGCACGACCCTCGCACCATGACGGCGAGGACGAGCACGAGCATGATGATTTCGACAGCATCGTCGTGGATTTCGGCGAGATCGCCGCGCCGGCCGATCTGGCGGATCGCATCGAAGCGCTGGGACGGGGTGGCGACGTGTTGCGCGTGAAGGGCTACGCCGCCGTCGCGGGCAAGCCGATGCGGCTGCTGGTGCAGGCGGTCGGCGCGCGGGTACGCACGCATTACGACCGCCCCTGGCACGCGGATGAGCCGCGCCGCACCCGCCTGGTCGTGATCGCAGAGCGCGACCGGCTCGATCCGGCAGCGATCCGGGCCGTGCTGACGGTCTGATCCCCCGATGCACGTCATCTTCCGCGAAACGCATGGGCTGGAAGAGAGCGCCACGCCACGCGATCTGGGGCAGGATGCCGCCGATCTCGTGGTGCTGTCGTTCTCGGACAGCGACCTCGGCGCGTTCGCGGCGGGGTGGCGCGCGATAATGGCGGAGGTTGGTGATGGCGAGGCGCCAAGCCTGCGGCTCGCCAACCTCGCCGAACTGACGCACCCTTTGTCGGTCGATACCTATGTCGAACGCACGCTCGGGGCCGCCAAGGGCATATTGATCCGCCTGATCGGCGGCACGGCCTATTGGCCCTATGGCTTGCAACAGGTGGAGATGCTGGCGCGCCAGCGCGGCATCGCCCTGGCGGTCATTCCAGCGGACGGGCGACCGGACACAAGGCTCGACGCCGCATCGACGATGCCGGTCTCCACGCTGCGTCGGCTCGCGCAGCTTTGCGATATCGGCGGCGCGGCGGCGGCGCGGACCGCGCTCGCCCAGTTCGCGCTGGCGGCGGGTCTGTACGTCAAACCCGCACGCGGTGCGCGGGCCATCGCTGCGGTTGGCGGCTGGTCGCCGGATCAGGGCGTCGCCTGCCCCGCTGCGTTCGCGATAACGGCGCTGCGGTCGCGCGTCCTGATCGTCTTCTACCGATCGTACCTGACCGCGGCCGACCTCGATCCCATCATCGCGCTTCGCATGGCATTCGTCGCACGCGGGTATGATGTGCTCGCGGTGTTCGCGCCATCGTTGAAGGACGCCGAGGCAAGTGGCTGGCTGCGGCGCTGGGTGACGGCACTGGCGCCGGCCGCGATCGTCAACGCCACCGCCTTTTCCGCGCGCGACGAGAGCGGCACGACGCCACTCGACGGCGCGGGCGTGCCCGTGTTCCAGATCGCGCTCGCCACCTCGGATCGCGCCGCGTGGGTCGATGCACCGCGCGGCCTCTCCCCCGCCGATCTGGCGATGCACGTGGTGCTACCCGAGGTCGACGGCCGCCTCTTCGCGGGCGTGGCGAGTTTCAAAGGCGACGCGACGCGCGACCCCGACCTGCAATATGCGCGCCGCGAACATCGTGCCGATCCGGCGCGGATCGACGCTATCGCGGCGCGCGTCCACGGCTGGATCACGCTCGCGGCAAAGCCCGCCGCCGAGCGCCGCCTCGCCATCATCCTGTCGACCTATCCCGGCAAGGCACACCAGATGGCACACGCCGTCGGGCTGGACGCGTTCGCCTCGGCCGAGGCGATGCTGCACGATCTGGCGGAGGCGGGCTATGCGGTCTTGCCCGTCACCGACCTGCCCGAAGCGCTTGGATCGCAGTGGCTGGAATGGCCGATCGCCGACTATCGCACGGCACTCGCGCGCTTGCCGGCGGCGTTGCAGGCCGATCTGGCTTCCACATGGGGTGCGCCCGGGGATGATCCGGCTGTCCTGGGCAACGTATTCCGGTTCACCGCAATCGAAGCCGGCAACAGCATCGTCGCGCTTCAGCCCGAACGCGGCAGCCCGGCCGCGCGGACGGAGGACTATCACGATCTCTCGCGCTGCCCGCGCCACGCCTATGTCGCCTTTTATCTGTGGTTGCGCACGCGTGGCACCGATGCCGTGGTCCATGTCGGCGCGCACGGCACGCTCGAATGGCTGCCCGGCAAGGCCGTCGCGCTGTCGGGTGACTGCTGGCCCGAGGCGCTGACCGGAGCGATGCCGGTCATCTACCCGTTCATCGTCAACGATCCCGGTGAGGCCGCGCAAGCCAAGCGCCGCATCGGCGCGGTCACGATCGGCCACGTGCCCCCGCCGCTGGAGCGCACCGGCAACGGCGCCGGGCTAGGTCGGCTGGAAGCATTGCTCGACGAGTTTTCCGGCGCGGACGGGCTCGATCCACCGCGCCGCGCGCGCCTGCGCGGCGACATCCGCGATGAGGCGCGGTCGCTCGGGCTGGAAAGCGCGCTCGGCCTCGACACGGCCCGCTCAGACGCGGAGGCGATCACGCGGATCGACACGTTCGTCTGCGATGTGAAGGACAGCCAATTCGGCAACGGCCTTCATGTGTTCGGGCGCGGCGATCAGGGTGCTGCGGAACGCGCCGGGCTGCGCGCCGCGCTCGACGGACGGCGGGTGCCGCCGGGTCCGTCGGGGTCGCCGTGGCGCGGGCGGCGCGACGTGCTGCCCACCGGGCGCAACCTCTACACCACCGATCCGCGCGCGGTGCCGTCGCGATCGGCGCATATGCAGGGCATGCGCCTCGCCGACGAACTGGTCCGCCGCCATCTGCAGGATCAGGGCGACTATCCCAAGGCGTTGGTCGTCGACCTGTGGGGATCGGCGACGATGCGAACCGCAGGCGAAGAGTTCGCGATGGCGCTGCATCTGCTCGGCGCCGAACCGGTGTGGGATATGGGATCGGACCGCGTGACCGGGGTCGAGATCCTGCCGCTCGCGATGCTGGACCGACCTCGCATCGACGTGACGTTGCGCGTCTCGGGACTGTTCCGCGATGCTTTCCCGACGTTATGCGCGATGTTCGGTCAGGCGGTCCGCGCGATTGCCGCCCGCGACGAGCCAGCGGATCGCAACCCGTTCGTCGGCATGGCGCCCGCTCCGCGTGTCTATGGCCCCGCACCGGGCCGCTATGGTGTCGGCATGGGCGACACCGCCGACATCTACACACCCGAAGCGCGCCACAGCGCGGGCGAAGCGTGGCTCGCCGCTTCATCGCATGCGCTCGACAGCGCGACCGATCACGCGGATCCGGCCGGTCTGCGCGAGCGTATCGCCGCGGCCGACACGTTCCTCCATGTGCAGGATCTGCCCGAAACCGACCTGCTTCTCGCCGCCGACTATGCCGCGCACGAAGCGGGGTTCGCGGCCGCTCAGGCCGTAACCGGCGGCAGCGCCACCCTGTACCATCTCGACGCCACCAATCCCGATCGTCTGCGCGCCCGCCCGCTGACCGAAGAAATCGCGCGCGTGGTCCGGGCCCGCGCCGCGCATCCCGGTTGGGTCGCGGGCATGATGCGCCACGGCTTTCGCGGCGCGGCGGAGCTTGCCGCCACGCTCGATCACCTCGGCGCGTTCGCGCACCTCGCCGGTGCGGTGACGCCCGAATCGATCGATCTCTATTACGATGCGACGCTGGCGCGCGAGGATGTCCGCGCGTTCATGGCCGCCGCCAACCCGGCGGCGTTGGCGGCGATGCGAGCGCGGTTCGCGGCACTCCATGCGGCGGGCCTGTGGCCGACACGGCGCAACTCGATCCTCGCCGCGCTGGGCGGCACGGCATGATTCGCGGCTGGTGCCCGACCGCATGGCGACCGATGGCGGCGGGCGACGGCCTGCTGGTGCGCGTGCGCCCGCAGCTTGCACGGATGACGCGCGATCAAATGACGGGGTTGTGCGATGCCGCGCTCGCGTGGGGCAATGACCAGATCGACCTGACCAACCGCGCCAACCTGCAAATTCGCGGCGTTGGCGAACATGGCTGGGAGCCGCTGGTCGCGGCGCTGGTGGCGCTCGGCCTGGTCGATCCAGATCCGCAGCGCGAAGCCCGCCGCGCCATTCTCGTCGCGCCAGAATGGAGCGAAGGCGACGATACCCACCGGATCGCCACCGAGTTGGAGCGCCGCATCGCCGAGCTTCCCGATCTGCCCGGAAAGGTCGGTTTCGCGATCGATGCCGGCCCGGCGCGCGTGCTGCACGCCGATCCCGCCGATTTTCGGATCGAGCGCGGTGCCTGGGGCGATCTGATCCTGCGTGCGGACGGGCGCGAAATGGGGGCCGCGCTCGTACCCGGCGGAGAGGTCGATGCGCTGATCGCATTGGCCGAATGGTTCGTCGCCACCGGCGGCCACGACACGGGGCGGATGGCGCGACACCGCACGCCGCTGCCGCGCTGGGCTGACGGCGTTGATCGGCCCGCCCCGCCAAGGGCAACGCCAGCGCCGGGACGACACCCTTTCGGCGTGGCGCAGGGTCTGCCGTTCGGACGGATCGACGCCGGAACCTTCCGCACCTCGGGCGCCGACGCGATCCGCACGACGCCTTGGCGGATCGTGCTTCTCGAAGGTGCCACGCACGTGCCCGCCACCAGCACGCTCCTCCACACCGATGCCTGCGTCGGCGCGCCCGCCTGTCCGCAGGCGAGCGTCGAGACGCGCGATCTCGCGAAACGCCTCGCGCCGGCGATCGCTGGCCGTCTGCACGTTTCGGGATGTGCGAAGGGATGCGCCCGCGCGGGCGCCGCCGATGTGGTCCTGACCGGGCGGGCCGGACGCTATGATCTCGCCTTCGATGCCCGCGCCGGCGCCGCACCCGCGCAAGCCGGGCTGAGCGCCTCCCAACTCCTCGCCTATTTCGGAACATCCTGATGCCGCACGCTTATGAAACCGATGGCGCGGCGATCTACCGCCAGTCTTTCGCCACCATCCGCGCCGAGGCGGCCCTGTCGCGCTTCAGCGCGGAGGAGGAGCCGGTCGCGGTACGGATGATCCACGCCGCCGGACTGGTCGATCTCGCCGCGCACATCCGCTTCTCGCCCGGCTTCGCCACCGCCGCGCGCGCCGCGCTGGAGCAGGGCGCGCCGATCCTGTGCGATGCGCGCATGGTCACCGAAGGGATCACGCGTGCGCGCCTCCCCGCCGACAACCCGGTGATCTGCACGCTCCACGCGCCCCAGACGCCGGACCTCGCGCGCGCGATGAACACCACGCGTTCCGCCGCCGCGCTGGAATTGTGGGGCCCGCATCTCGCCGGCGCCTTGGTCGCGATCGGCAATGCGCCGACGGCCTTGTTCCACCTGCTCAACATGCTCGAAGACCCGGCGTGCCCGCGCCCGGCGGCGATCATCGGTTGCCCGGTCGGTTTCGTCGGCGCAGTCGAATCCAAGGCAGCTTTGTGGGCCGAACAGCCCGTCCCGTGCGGGATCGTCGAAGGGCGGATGGGCGGCAGCGCGATCACCGTGGCGGCGATCAATGCGCTCGCGAGCCGCGCCGAATGACGCCCGGCGTCATCCACGGCGTCGGCCTCGGCCCCGGCGCGCAGGATCTTATGAGCGTGCGCGCCGACCGGCTGGTGCGTGGCGCTCGCCATATCGCCTTCTTCCGCAAGGCGGGTCGGTCCGGGCAGGCACGGCGGATCGTCGATGGCATGCTCCGCACCGACGCGACCGAGTTCGCGATGGAATATCCCGTCACCACCGAGATCGCGACTTCGGACCCGCGTTACAACGCCCAACTCAGCGGCTTCTACGCCGATTGCGCCCGCCACCTGATCACGCTGGCGCGCGGCGGTGAAGACGTGGTGGTATTGTGCGAGGGCGACCCGTTCTTCTACGGATCGTTCATGCACCTCCACAGCCGGCTGACCGGGATCGTGCCGGTACAGGTTGTGCCGGGCATGACCGGCATGTCGGGCGCCTGGACCGCCACCGACACGCCGATCACCTGGGGCGACGACGTGCTGACCGTGCTGACCGCGACCTTGCCCGAAGCCGACCTCATCCGCCGCATCCGCGATACCGACGCTTTGGTGGTGATGAAGATCGGTCGTCATCTCGACAAACTGCGCCGCGCGGTTTGCGAAGCCGGCCGCGCGGCGGACGCGTGGCTGGTCGAACATGCCGCGATGCCCGACCAGCGCGTCACCCGCCTTGCCGATGCGGATAGTATCGCGCCCTATTTCTCGATCCTGCTCATCCACGGCCAGGGGCGGCGGCCGTGACCGGCTGGCTCGCCATCGCCGGCCTCGGCCCCGGCGACGCGGCGCTGGTCACGCCCGAAGTCACCGCCGCGCTCGCCGAAGCGACCGATGTGATCGGCTACATTCCCTATGTCGCGCGCGTGGCGCCCCGCGCGGGGCTGACGCTGCATCCGTCCGACAACCGCGTCGAGCTAGATCGCGCCCGCCACGCGCTCGAACTGGCGGTGGCTGGGCGCCGGGTCGTGGTCGTGTCATCGGGCGATCCGGGCGTGTTCGCGATGGCTGCGGCGGTGTTCGAAGCCGTCGAGCATGGCCCGCCCGAATGGCGAACGCTCGATATCCGCGTGCTGCCCGGCATCTCGGCGATGTTCGCCGCCGCCGCGCGTGCCGGGGCACCACTCGGCCATGATTTCTGCGCGATCAACCTTTCGGACAATCTCAAGCCGCAAGCGGTGATCGACCGGCGCATTCGGCTCGCGGCCGAAGCGGATTTCGCGATTGCCTGCTACAATCCACGATCCAAGGCGCGGCCGGATGGGTTGACGGCGGCGTTCGCGATTGTGCGAGCGGTGTGCGCGGACGATCGCCCGGTGCTGTTCGCCCGCGCGGTCTCGACGCCCGAGGAACATCTGCGGGTGGTGCCGTTGCCCGAGGCGCGCGCTGAAATGGCGGACATGCGAACGGTCGTCATCATCGGCTCAAGCCAGACGCGCGTGATCGCGGGAACGCGCTTCCTCTACACGCCCCGGTCGGCTGCATGATCGATCCAGCGCAGCACGTCGGCGACGTCATGGACTTCCGTTCGCTGGGGCAGGTTCGGACGGTCGATCATCAGGACGGGCAGCCCCAACACGCGCGCGGCGGTCAGCTTGGCCTCGGCACCACGTCCGCCGGCATTCTTGCAGACGACCAGATCGATCGCCTGTGCGCGCAGCAGCGCTGTGTCGGCTTCCACGGTGAAGGGACCGCGATCGATGACGATGTGGTGGTGCGGCAAAGAGATGTTTTCCCCCGGCGCATCGACGAAGCGCAGCAGATAGTGGTGCTGCGGCTGAGCGGTGAAGGCATCGACATGCATCCGCCCCAGCGCCAGCATCACCCGCCGCGGCGGGCCGGTGAGCGCGGCGACGGCACCGGCGACGTCAGGAACCCGCTGCCAGCGATCACCCGCCTGCGGGTTCCACGCGGGGCGGGTCAGCGCGAGATGCGCGACGCCGATTTGCGCGGCGGCGGCGACCGCGTTGGCGCTTATCTGTGCGGCGAACGGGTGCGTGGCATCCACCAGATGCGTGACATTGGCGTCGCGCAGATAGGCTATGAGGCCTTCGACCCCGCCGAAGCCGCCAATCCGAACCGGCACTGGCTGCGGCTTCGGGTTCGCGACCCGGCCCGCATAGCTCAGCGTGGCGGCAAGCGCGCGCTCCGCCAGCGCGGCGGCGAGCGCGCTGGCTTCGGTGGTGCCGCCGAGGATCAGGATGTGCGGCATGGCTGAGCGGAATCCGTGGCTGACGATCGTCGGGATCGGCGAGGATGGACCGGCGGGCCTCTCCGCCGCAAGCCATGACGCGATCGCGCGCGCCGATTGGGTGACGGGTGCGGCGCGCCACCTCGCGCTCTTGCCCGATCTGCCCGCCGCCGCAACACCCTGGCCGGTCCCGTTCGCGGACGGTATCGCACCGCTGCTCGCGCGGCGCGGCAGTCATGTGGTGATGCTGGTGTCGGGCGATCCGTTCTGGTTCGGTGCGGGATCGGTGGTGACGCGCCACCTCTCCCCCGACGAATGGGTGGCCCACCCTGCCCCGTCCACCTTCACGCTGGCCGCCGCCCGGCTCGGCTGGGTGATCGAGGGGACCGTTTGCCTCGGGCTTCATGCCGCGCCATTCGAACGGTTGCGGCGGCATCTGGCTCCGTCAGTACGCGCGATCGTGCTGGTGCGCGACGGCGCGGCGGTCGCAGCGCTGGCGCGCTATCTGGTGGATTGCGGGTTCGCTGAGAGCGCGCTCTGGGTGCTGGAAGCGCTCGGCGGCCCTCGCGAGCGCATTCGCGAGACAGACGCCGCATCATGCGACTTCGCCGATATCCTCCACCCCGTCGCCGTCGCGCTTGAGGTGTCGGGTGGCGGCCCGGCGCTGACCACCGCATCCGGCCTAGCGGACGACTGGTTCGCGCACGACGGTCAGATCACCAAACGCCCAGTCCGCGCGCTGACGCTGTCCGCGCTGGCACCCCGCCCGGGCGAGCTGCTGTGGGATATCGGCGCCGGCTCAGGGTCGGTCGCGATCGAATGGCTGCTCGCCCATCCCGCGACGCAGGCGCTGGCCTTCGAAGCCGACCCGACGCGGACGGAGCGTGCGCGCGACAATGCCGCCGCACTCGGCGTCGACCGGCTGCGCGTGGTCGAGGGGCGCGTGCCCGCCGTGCTTGAGGGCCAGCCATTGCCCAATGCCGTTTTCATCGGCGGTGGGTTGTCGGACGCACTGCTGGAGTGGCTGGGTACGACCCTGCCACGCGGCACCCGGCTGGTCGCCAACGCGGTAACGCTCGAGTCCGAAGCGGTGCTGGCGCGCTGGCACAATGACCGGGGCGGGAACCTGCTGCGCATAGAGCTCGCCGATGCGGCGCCGATCGGAACGCGGCGCGGCTGGCGGTCGCATTATCCGATCGTGCAGTGGAGCGTAACGCTGTGATCGTCGCTGGTTTCGGTTACCGCACCGGAGCGAACGCGGCATCGTTGCGCGCGGCGCTCGCGCTGGCGCAGGCTGGCCATCCGCCCGTCACCACACTCGCCGCGCTGGCCGACAAGGCCGCGCTGCTGGCGCCTCTCGCCGATGCGCTCAAGCTGAAGCTGATCGCGGTGCCACAGACCGCGTTGCAAGCAGTCGAGACGCCCACCCGCTCCTCCGCCAGTCTTGCCGCGCGCGGCACTGGTAGCGTCGCCGAAGCCGCCGCGCTCGCGGCTGTGGGCGAAGGCGCGCGCCTAATCGCACCGCGCCACATCTCGCCGGATCGCCTTGCGACCTGCGCCATCGCCCAAGGATATCGTACATGACCGTGCATTTCATCGGCGCCGGCCCGGGCGCGCCCGACCTGCTCACGCTGCGCGGTCGCGACCGGATCGCGGCATCGCCCGTCTGCCTTTATGCCGGGTCGCTTGTGCCGCCCGCGCTGCTCGATCACTGCCCGCCGGGCGCGCGGATCGTGAACACCGCCCCCCTGTCGCTCGACGCGATCCTCGCCGAGATCGTCGCTGCGCACGCGCGGGGGCATGACATCGCCCGGCTCCATTCGGGTGATCTCTCGATCTGGTCGGCGATGGGCGAGCAGCTTCGCCGCCTCCGCGCGCTCGGCATCCCTTTCACCATCACCCCCGGCGTCCCGGCCTTCGCCGCAGCCGCCGCCGCGCTGGAGGCCGAACTGACGCTGCCGGGGCTCACCCAATCGGTCGTGCTAACGCGCACGCCAGGGCGCGCGAGCACGATGCCGCCGGCGGAGACCCTCACCGCCTTCGCCGCAACCGGTGCGACGCTGGCGATCCATTTGTCGATCCACGCGCTGAATAGCGTGGTCACCGATCTGACCCCGGCTTACGGAAGCGATTGCCCGGTCGCGATCGTCTGGCGGGCGAGTTGGCCCGACGAGCGGATCGTGCGCGCCACCTTGTCAACCATCGCGGAGGCGGCGGCGGGTGGTCCCGAGCGGACCGCGCTGATCCTCGTCGGGCCGGTGCTCGCGCCTTCGGATTTCGCCGAGAGCAGCCTGTACGCTCCCGAGTATGACCGCCGCTTCCGGCCGCAATCAGCCACGTCGCGCTTCGCCGGAACCGGCGAATGACCCCCGGATTGATGCCAGGATTGATGATCGCCGCGCCGGCCTCCGGCACCGGCAAGACCACCGTGATGCTCGGGTTGCTGCGCGCGTTGCGGGACGATGGTTTGACCGTCCAGCCGTTCAAGAGCGGTCCCGACTATATCGATCCCGCCTTCCACCGCGCGGCGAGCGGGCGGCAATCGTTCAATCTCGATAGCTGGGCGATGCCTGACGCGATGCTGCACAGCCTCGTCGCTCAAGGAAGCGATGCCGATTTCGTCCTGGCCGAAGGATCGATGGGGCTGTTCGATGGCGTCGCCACGCCCGGCGCGGCCGGTAACGGCGCCAGTGCCGATGTCGCGAAACGCATGGGCTGGCCGGTGGTGCTCGTCATCGACGTATCGGGGCAGGCACAGTCCGCCGCCGCAACGGCTCTCGGCTTCGCGCGATACGATCCCGATCTGACGGTCGCGGGCGTGATCCTCAATCGGGTCGCGAGTCCGCGCCACGAACGGCTCGCGCGAAGCGGCATGGCGGCGGCCGGCATCCGCGTGTTCGGTGCGCTGCCCCGCCGGCTCGATCTCAAGCTGCCCGAACGGCATCTCGGGCTGGTGCAGGCGGCGGAGCATCGCGATCTCGATGCGCGTATCGCCGAATACGCGGCATTCCTGCGTGAGCATGTCGATCTCGCTGCCCTGCGCCTCGCCGCCGCCGCCAGACCGCGAGACACCGCCGAACCGTGGCGGTTTGCGCTACCCGCGCAACGCATCGCGCTGGCGCAGGATGCCGCTTTCTCCTTCACCTATCCGCACATGCTCGACGCGTGGCGGCGTGGCGGCGCCGAGATTCTGCCCTTCTCGCCACTGGCCGATGAAGCGCCCGATGCGGCCGCCGATCTCGTCTGGTTGCCGGGTGGCTATCCCGAGCTTCATGCCGGGCGGCTCGCCGCAGCGGCGAATTTTCACGCCGGTCTTGCCAGGCATGCGCAAACCCGCCCCGTTCACGGCGAGTGCGGCGGCTATATGGCGCTGGGGGAGGCGCTGATCGATGCCGATGGCACGCGGCACCGCATGGCCGGACTGCTCGGCCTCGTCACCAGCTATGCGCAGCGGCGGATGCACCTCGGCTATCGCCGCGCGACTCTGCGCGCGCCGATGGCGGGCGTCGGCGAAGGCACTCGCCTGCGCGGACACGAGTTTCATTACTCGACGATCCTCGAACAGCCCGATGCGCCGCTCGCGTCCGTCACCGATGCCGACGGGAATGCCATTGCCGAGACCGGATCGTACCGTGGGCGGGTGTCGGGGACGTTCTTCCACCTGATCGCGCCTGCGCAATGAGCGGGTTCGTCTCCTTCGTCGGATCGGGGCCGGGCGATCCCGAGCTGCTGACGCTGAAGGCGGTGGACCGGCTGAACACCGCCGACGTCGTGCTGTTCGACGATCTCTCGTCGGGGCCGTTGCTCAGCCATGTTCGGCCCGGCGCGGACCTCGTCGCGGTCGGCAAGCGCGCCGGGCGAGCCTCTCCAACGCAGGCGCATGTATCCCGGCTGCTGGTCGATCATGCCATCGCCGGCGCGCGTGTGGTGCGGCTCAAATCGGGCGATCCCGCGATCTTCGGGCGGCTGGAAGAGGAAATCCTCGCGCTGCGTGCCGCGCACATCGCGTTCGAGATCGTCCCCGGCGTCACCTCCGCGTCGGCGGCGGCCGCAGCGGCAGCGATCCCGCTGACGCGGCGGCTGAACGCGCGGCGCGTGCAATTCGTGACCGGCCATGACGTGACCGGCGGCCTGCCCAATCTCAACATGGCCGCGCTTGCAGATCCCGATGCGACGACAGTGGTGTTCATGCCGAAACGCACCTTCGCCGAACTGGTGGCGCGGCTGGTCGATCACGGCCTTGCGCCGGAGACGCCGGCGTTGCTGGCGGAGAATGTCGGAAATCCGGGCCAGCGCCTCGTGCGATCGACCATCGCCGCTTTGGCGCAAACCCTGAGCGCGGAGATCGGCACCGCTCCGGCGCTGATCCTCTATGGCCCATTGATGGACGAAGAGACGTGATCGACCTCCACCTGATCGGCATCGGCACCGGCAACCCCGATCACCTCACCCGTCAGGCCGAAGCGGCGATGAACGCGGCCGATCTGATCCTGCTCCCGCGCAAGGGCGACGCCAAATCGGACCTGATCGACCTGCGCCGCACGCTCTGCGCCACGGTGCTGACCCGGCCGGTGCGCGTCGTCGAATTCGATCTGCCCGTTCGCGCCGACGGCGGCGACTATCTCGCCGCCGTCGGCGACTGGCACGATGCGATCGCCGCGACGTGGACGGCGCAGATCGCCCGGCATCTGCCGCACGGCGGGCGGCTGGCACTGCTCGTCTGGGGCGATCCGTCGCTGTACGACAGCACGCTCAGAATCGCGGAGCGATTGCAGACGGGCGGCATGGCGATGCGCGTCCACATCGCCCCCGGTATCGCCAGCCTGCAGGCGCTCACCGCCGCGCATGCGATCCCGCTCAATACGCTCGGCGCCCCCGTCGTCGTCACCACCGGTCGCCGGTTGCGCGACGATGGATGGCCCCAAAGTGCGGACACCGTCGCGGTGATGCTGGACGGGGCGTGCGCCTTCACCACGCTCGACCCGGAAGGGGTGTCGATCTGGTGGGGCGCGTATCTCGGCATGGCGCAGCAGGCGCTGGCCGCAGGTCCGCTCGGGGTGACTGCCCCGGAGATCGTGATCCGTCGCGCGGCGCTGCGCGCCGAACATGGCTGGATCATGGACACATATCTGCTCCGCCGTAAGCGGCAGGTCGCATGACCGAACCCGCGTTCGATGCCGGTTTCCTCGCACGATTCGATGAGTTGCTCCGCTGGCGGCGCGATGTGCGGCACTTTCAAACCACACCGATACCCGAAACCGACATGCGCCACCTCCTCGCCACGGCGGCGCTGGCGCCATCGGTCGGCAACGCGCAGCCGTGGCGTTTCGTCCGTATCCGATCGGATGGCTTGCGCGCGCGGCTCGCCGATCATGTCGATGCCGCCAGCCGGGACGCAGCGGGCGCACTCGCCGACGAAGCGCTGCGCGAGCATTACGGCACGCTGAAACTCCACGGTCTGCGCGAGGCGCCCGAACTGCTGGCGGTGTTCTGCGACGACGAGCCGGCGGCAGGGCATGGCCTCGGCCGCGCGACGATGGCCGAGACACTGCGCTATTCCACCGTCACCGCGATCCACACGCTTTGGCTGGCCGCCACCGCGCGTGGGCTTGGGCTGGGCTGGGTCTCGATCCTCGATCCCGAGGCGGTGGCCCCGATGCTCGATGTGCCGCCACGCTGGTCCTTCGTCGCGTTGCTGTGCATCGGCACGCCGCTCGCTCCCTCCGACATCCCCGAACTCGAACGGCGCGGCTGGCAGGCGCGTGAGCCGCTGGCCGACCGGCTATACGAACGCTGAGCCGCTGCTTGCACGCCCCCGATCGTTTCGGTACGAGATGGATTGAGGCGTTTTTCGCCTCATGATCGCGCTGGTGCCCCGCGAGGGGCTTAAAAGGGAACGCGGTACGGGATTTTGGTCCCTAAGCCGAGGCTGTCCCTGCAACTGTAAGCGGCGAGCGCGATGCACATCGCGTCTGATCCTTCGGGACGGGCGCAGCCACTGGGTCGAACAGACTTGGGAAGGTGGTGCATCGTGGCGTTGACCCGTGAGCCAGGAGACCTGCCGGCGTGGGTCGCTCTTGCTTCGGTCCAGGGGATGGCTGCGGCACGGTGAACTCCGTTCGAGCGACGAAGGTGCGGGGGGCCGCACGGCAGGCGTGACGGTCGCGATGGCGTCCGGTCGGCGCGGCTGCCGCCGTTCGCGCGGCAGGCTCCCCGCTTCGTCCGACGCCGGGGGACTGAAGGAATGCGAAATCTCACCACCTGCGCGGCGCTGGCCATCACGGCCGCCGCCACGCCACTGCACGCGCAGACCACGCCGAACGCCGACAGCGATGCCGATAATATCCTGGTGGTGGGCGAGCGCCAGCAGCCGAGCCTGACCACGCCGAACACGACCGGGAGCCGGCTCGGCCTCACCGCGCTGGAAACGCCCGCCACGCTATCGACGATCGATGGCGACCTGATCCGCGCGCGCGGCGATATGTCGGTTGTCGAGGCGGCGAGCCGCGCGCCCGGCATCAGCAATGTCGGCAATCTCGGCAACGGCGGCACCGCGCTCGCCGCGCGCGGGTTCAGCGGCCAGGGTTCGGTGCTACAACTGATCGACGGTGTGCGCCTGTTCCCCGTCGCCGGCACCATCACCTTCCCGACCGATCCGTGGATGGTGCAGCGAATCGATATCCTGAGCGGCCCGGCGTCCGTGCTCTACGGTCAGGGCGCGCTGGGCGGTGCGGTCAACGTCGTCATGCGCAAACCCAACACCGATCGCACCGATATCGAAGGCGAGATCGGCTATGGATCGCAGAACACCGTCCATCTCGCGGCGGGCATCGGCGGGCCGTTGAACGATCGCCTGTCGTACCGTGTCGATGGCAGCTACCGCCGCTCGGACGGGTTCGTCGATCGCGGCCAATCGCGCAGCTACGCGCTGTCGGGCACCTTGCGCTGGACGCCGACCGACACGCTCGTCCTCACCGCGCGCGACGATTACGGCAATCAGCACCCGATGCGCTATTTCGGCACGCCGTTGATCGACGGGCACCTCGACACCGCAATCCGCGACCGCAACTACGATACCCGCGACGGCCACGCGCGCTATCGGGACAACCGCACCAGCCTGCAACTCGATTGGACGCCGAGCGCGTCCCTCACCTTCAGCAACCAGGCCTATCGGCTGACGAGCAAGCGTTACTGGCTCAATCTTGAAAGTTATTGCTGGGTCGCCGCCGATGGCTTCTGTCCGAACGGCCTCAACGAAAATCCCGCCACGCCCGGGCAAATCTATCGCACCGGCATGACCGGCATCGTCCACGATCAGACCCAATGGGGCGATCAGGGTAGCGTGACGTGGCGCACGAGCCTTGCCGACGGCATCGGCAACGATCTCGTCGTCGGATTCGACGCCAACCTCATCAAGATGCGCTATTCGCATAATTTCGGTGCGGACCCGCAGGTGGCGGTCGTTGACCCGTTCGACTTCGACCCCGGCGTGATCGTCGATACGCAGGGCATCGCGCCGCGCTACCGCACCCGCACCGACGAAATCTCGATCTTTGCCGAGGACCGGCTGAAGCTCGGCGATCACGTCTCGATCGTCGGCGGTGTCCGCCACGAACGCGACCGCATCAAGCGCTGGGGCATCGCGCCATCGGGTGCCGAGAGCTTCGCGCTCGACAAGACGCTGACCAACACCACTTGGCGCGTCGGCGGCGTCTATCAGCCGGTGAAGACGGTCTCGCTCTATGCGCAATATGCCACCGGGGTGGACCCGCTCGGCACGCTGACCACCTATTCGACGGGCCAAGTCCAGTTCAGCAACGCCACCGGCGATCAGGTCGAGATCGGCGCCAAGGCGGTGTTCCTCGGTGGCCGTGGCACCGCGACGATCGCCGCCTATCGCATCGTCAAGAAGGGCCTGCTCGCGCAGCGCACGCCGACCAGCCCAGTCGAACAGATCGGGCAAAGGTCCGCCAAGGGGATCGAGGCGGCGGTATCGCTCGATCTTCCGCACGGCTTCGGCATCGATGCGAACGGCAGCATCCTCGATGCGCGGTTCGATGACTTCATCTCGGGCGGCGCCGACTTCGCGGGCAACACGCCCCCCGATGCGCCCGAACGGATGGCGAACCTGTGGCTGCGCTGGGACGCCACGCACCAACTCCAGGCCCGTGCCGGGCTGCGCTATGTCGGGCGGCAGTTTTCGGACAACGCCAATCACTTCCGCCTGCCCGGTTACGCGACAATCGATGCGACTTTGTCCTACGCGGTGACGCGCAACGTCGCGGTCGATGTCCACGTCTACAACCTGTTCGACAAGGATTATGCGACCAACGCCTATGGCGACCAGCAATGGGTGCTCGGCCGGCCGCGCTCCGTGGACGTGTCGCTTCGTGCCGGCTTCTAGCGCGGCGCGCATCGCCCGGCGCTGGTTGTATTTGACGCACCGCTGGATCGGCATCGCGAGCTGTCTGCTGTTCGCGATGTGGTTCCTGTCGGGGCTGGTGATGGTCTACGTCCCCTATCCCTCGCTGCCGCCCGGTGATCGGTTGGCGCGGGCGCAGCCGATCGATTGGGCGGCGGTGGACGTACCGCCGCCGCTCGACGGGGGGCGGATGCCGCGCGCGTTGTCGCTGGAGATGCGCAACGGTGTGCCGGTGTGGCGCGTCGGCGGATGGGACGGGCGAAACACCACCATATCCGCCGCGCGCGGGGCCCTGATTCGTCCCGTCGATGCCGCTTTCGCCAGGCGCGTGGCGCGCCGCTTCGCCCGCGCGCCGGTCGCGAGCGTCGAGCGGTTGCAACGCGACCAGTGGACGGTCGCGGGCGGGTTCGACCGGCATCGACCACTCTGGAAGGCCGCGATCGACGATCCTGCCGGGAGCGAACTGTATGTCTCCGCGACGACCGGCGGCGTGGTCCAGCGAACGATTCGCCGCGAGCGCTTCTGGAACTGGCTCGGGTCCGTACCGCATTGGCTGTATCCGACCGTTCTGCGGCAGGACACTGCGGCGTGGCGGCAAGTCGTGCTGTGGGTGTCGGGGCCGTGCATCGCGGCGGCGGTGGCTGGCATGTGGATCGGCATCCTGCGCACCCGCCTGGGCGCGCGCCGTTTCAAGGGCGGGCGGGTGACGCCGTATCATGGCTGGCTGCTCTGGCATCATGTCGCAGGGATGGTCGGTGGGGCGTTCCTGATCGCCTGGATCTTCAGCGGCTGGCTGTCGGTCGATCCCGGCCATGTGTTTCGCGCCGCCGATCGCGACGAAGCGTCGGTGCGTGCCTATTCGGGTGGGATGATGCCCACAGTCGCGCTGCCCGGGCTGCGAAACGTGGCGGCGGGCGCGGTGGAGGTTCGCTTGACCGATCACGCCGGTGTGCCGCTGCTGACGGTCTCATACCCTGATGGCCGGCGACAGGTGCTCGATCCGACCACGCTCGCCCCTGCCCGCCCGCCGAGTCCAGCGATGGTCGCGGCGGCGCGCAAGCTGATGGGCGATGCGCCGATCGTCGCGATCGAGCAACTGACCGCGCCCGACGCCTATTGGTACGAGCGCGGCGCGCTCCCGGCCCTGCCGGTGCTGCGGGTCCGCTTCGATGATCGGGCGCGCACCTGGCTGATGATTGATCCCGCCACCGGCGAGGTGCTCGCCACGCTCGACCGGCGCCGTCGCGTCTACCGCTGGACCTTCGACCTGCTCCACACATGGGATCTCAACGCGCTCACGCTGCATCGGCCAGCGTGGGACATTCTGCTCTGGCTCCTCTCGGCGCTGGGGTTGGTGACGTCGATCAGCGGAATCTGGCTGGGCTATAAGAGGCTTGTACGATGACGACAGACTCCGCTTCCCGTCCCCGCATCCGGCGGCGTATCGTCGTGCTGCTCGGGCTGCTTGTCGCCGCCAATGCCGGCGCATGGGTATGGGCCGGCAGCCTGTTCCACGCCGCGCCCGCGATGCTCGGCACCGCGCTGCTCGCCTGGACTTTGGGGCTGCGCCACGCCGTCGATGCCGATCATATAGCCGCGATCGACAACGTCACCCGCAAGCTGATGCACGGCGGCGCGCGCCCCGTGACGGTCGGGCTGTGGTTCGCGATCGGGCACAGCGCCGTCATCCTGATCGCGTCGGTGGCGATCGCCGCCACCGCCAGCGCGCTCACCCGGTTCGAGGCGTTCAAGGCCGCTGGCAGCGTGGTCGCGACGATCTTCTCGGCGGGTTTCCTGTTCGCCATCGCGGCGATCAACCTCGTCATCCTGCGCTCGGTGTGGCGGACGTTCGCGCACGTTCGTGCGGGCGGCAGCTACCGCGAGAACGATCTGGACGTGTTGCTGGCCGGGCGCGGCCCCGTCTCTCGGCTGTTCCGTCCGCTGTTCCGGCTGGTGACGCGGCCGTGGCACATGGCGCCGCTCGGCTTCCTGTTCGGCCTCGGCTTCGATACCGCGACCGAGGTCGCCATCCTCGGCCTGTCCGCTGCGCAGGCCGCGCACGGCTTCGCGTTCGCGCCGGTGCTGGTGTTCCCGGCGCTGTTCGCCGCGGGCATGGCACTGGTCGACACGGCCGACGGCATCCTGATGCTCGGCGCCTACGAATGGGCGTTCGTGCGGCCGATCCGCAAACTCTACTACAATATCACCATCACCGCCGTTTCCGCGGTGGTGGCGGTGATGATCGGCGGCATCGAGACGGCCGCGCTGCTCGCCGACAAACTTGGGCTGTCCGGGGGCGTTTGGGACGTTGCGGTGGATCTGGGCGGGCGCTTCAACCTGCTCGGCTTCTTCATCATCGGATTGTTCGCAGCCGCCTGGACGGTCAGTTTCCTGATCTATCGCTGGAAGCGCTTCGACGAGATCGAGGTGTATCCGGCGGCACCATAGCGGCATGCGCAGATGACGGCGCAGGTCTGTCCCGGCGCTAAACAGGCGCGATCGGCGGTCGAATTGAACGTTTCGTTCAAAACGCGAAAGGATATCGTATATTATATTTGACATACAGATGACATCGTGGTGCATTCGTTACCAAGGCAAAACGCCAAAGGGGTTTCGATCATGGGACAGACCGCACGCACCACCTATCGCACGGCCGCATTCGCTGCGGTTCTGACGGCATTGATGTCGACGAGCGCACATGCGCAGATCGCAGGAACCACCACAGCGGCGGAGCAGGATGCTAGAGCGCCTGACGCGAGCGCCGATACGATCGTCGTCACCGGCACGAGAATCAAACGCGCCGATCTGAACAGCAACAGCCCGCTCACCGCCGTAAGCGAGTCGGAAATCCGCTATCAGGGCGCGACGAGCGTCGAGAGCGTCCTCAACAAGCTGCCGCAGTTCACCGCCGACGCGAACGAGAACGTTTCGAACGGGTCGGACGGCACCTCAAACATCAATCTGCGTAACCTCGGTAATAACCGCGTGCTGGTGCTGTTGAACGGCCGGCGGATGCTGCCACAACAAGCAGTCGACGTGAACTTCGTACCGTCGACGCTCGTGCAGCGTATTGACGTCGTGACCGGCGGCGCGTCGGCGGTGTACGGCTCTGATGCCTTGTCGGGCGTCGTCAATTTCGTGCTGCGCGACAATCTCGACGGGCTTCGCCTCGACGCGCAAAGCAGCATGGCGCAGCACGACAACGGCAACGCCTATCTCCACGGCCTGACCGACGCCAAGGGCTATGCGCGTGCGCCTTCCTCCGTTTTCGACGGCGGCAAGACCGACATCAACGGCGCGTTCGGCAAGAATTTCGCGGATGGACGCGGCAACATCACGATCTACGGCGGCTATCGCCAGACCCAAGCGGTCACGCAGGATAGCCGCGACGTATCGGCCTGCGCGCTCGATCCTGCGGACGATGCCGGCGCCAACCTGACCTGCGGCGGGTCGAGCAACAATCCCTATGGCCTGTTCACGCTGCTGTCCGGCCCCAACAAGGGCCAGACGCTCAACAACACCAAGGACGGTCAGCACACCTGGGTTCCGTACAACTCCAGCTTTGCTTACAATTACGCGCCGACCAATTACTTCCAGCGTTCGGATGAGCGCTATACCGCCGGCGCTTTCGCCAAATTCAAGTTCAGCCCGCTCGCCGAGTTCTATGGCAGCTTCATGTTCATGAAGGATCACACCTTCTCGCAGGCAGCACCGTCGGCATTGTTCCAGGGCACAACTTTCACGATACCCTGCAACAACCCCTATCTGTCGGCAAGCCAGGCCACGACTTTGTGCGGGCCGGCAGCCGGCACGTCCCAGACGCAAGACACTTTCATCGGCCTGCGTCTCTCCACGCCGCGCCGCGACGATCTCCGTCACGAAGATTACCGCTACAACGTCGGCGTGCGCGGCGAGTTCGCCAAGGGATTCAGCTACGATCTCAATTACCTGCGCTCGCTGGTGCGCTACAACGAGACGTACATGAACAACGTCGACAACGTGAAGGCACAGCGTGCGTTGAACGTGGTCAACCTCAACGGCACGCCCACCTGCCAATCGGTGATCGATAAGTCGGACCCGAACTGCCTGCCGATCGATGTCTTCGCTGCCGGGGCGATCAGCCCCGCTTCACTGCCGTATATATTTTCGAACAGCTCGACGCAGAGCCGCAATACGCAGACCGTGTTCTCGGGCACGATCAACGGCGATCTCGGCGAATATGGCATCCAGAGCCCGTGGGCGGATACCGGCATCGGCATTGCGCTCGGCGCCGAGCATCGCCGCGAAACGCTGAAATTTACTGCGGACGCGATCGCGCAACAAAACGGCACCAACAATTCCGATGGTACGATCAGCGTGAACGAAGGTTATGGCGAAATCGAAGTGCCGATCCTTTCGAACCTTCCCTTCGCGAAGGCGCTGACCATCAACGGCGGTGTGCGCTATTCCTCCTATCACAACCAACAGGATTCAACTGGCTTCCAGTCTGATTTCAATGCCTGGACCTACAAAGGCGAACTGTCGTGGGCGCCGAGCAGCGATCTGCGCTTGCGCGCCAGCTATAACCACGCGATTCGCGCGCCCAACATTACCGAATTGTTCGGTTCGGTCTTTTTGGGCAACGTGACCGCGACCGATCCGTGTGCGGGCAGCAAGCCCACAGCATCGTTCGAGGCCTGCCAGCGCTCCGGTGTGACAAGCGCGCAGTATGGCAGCATTCCCGAATGTCCGTCGGGCGTGTGCGTGCAGCAATTCGGCGGCAACCGCGCGGTCAAACCGGAAGTTGGCGACACCTATACGATCGGGATGATCCTCACCCCGCGCATGGTCCGGAACTTCGCGCTGACGGTGGATTATTTCCACATCAAGGTAAGCGATTATATCAGCACGATTCCGCCATCGCTGACGATCAGCCAGTGCGGTTCGACGGGTGATCCTTATTACTGCAGCCTGTTCCACCGCGACCCGCGCAGCGGCGTGCTGTTCGGCAACGACGGGTACGTCGTCGGCACCACGATCAACACCGGCTCGCTGAAGACCTCCGGCATCGATATCACCAGCAGCTACACGCTCGATCTCAACCGCTTCGGCAAACTCAACTTCGATCTGGTCGGCACTTTCCTGCTCGATCTCACCACCGAGCCGCTGCCGGGCCTCGGCAGCTATGATTGCAAGGGCCTGTACGGCTACACCTGTGGCCAGCCCACGCCGAAATGGCGCCACCAGCTTCGCACCACCTGGGCAATCCCCGGCGAAAACCAGGCAACGCTCTCGCTCGCCTGGCGCTACCTCGACAGCGTGAAGCTCTCGAGCCTGTCGGACAACGCGTTCCTCACCGGCCAGGGCAGCATCATCAACCGCAAGATCGGCGCCTACAGCTATTTCGATCTGGCGATGACGTCGAACTTCACAAAGAATCTGACGCTGCGCGCCGGCGTCAACAACCTGCTCGACAAAGACCCGCCGGCGATCGCGCAGGGCATCCTGTCCAGCTTCGGCAACGGCAACACCTATCCGGGCGTCTATGATCCGCTCGGCCGGACCATCTTCATCGGTGCGACCGTCAACTTCTGATCGTCCACGCAAAAGGATCGTACATGCCCCGCCCGTCCCGCCGCGATCTCCTCAAGACCGCTGGCGCGGCGGGCGGGCTCGCGCTCGCGCTGCCGCATACCGCCTCAGCGGCGCGCGCCGACCCTACCAATCCGCGCAGCGTGGTGCCGCTGGATCGCGGCTGGCGCTTCCATCTGGGCCATGCCGGCGATCCCGAAAAGGATTTCGGCTTCGGCGCCTCGCACGATACCTATGGAAAATCCGGCGATGTCGGCACGCCGGTTGCCGGGCGTACCTTCGACGACAGCGGCTGGCAGGCGATTAACCTGCCACACGATTGGGCGGTGGACCTGCCGTTCGAGCGCTTCGGCCCACCCGGCTCGGCCGCCGATCACACCGGCGCGTTCCAGGGCTTCAAGCCGCTCGGCCGGATGTGGCCAGCGACCAGCGTCGGCTGGTATCGCCGCAGCATCCCAATTGCGGCAGCCGACGCGGGCAAACGCCTGTCACTCGAATTCGACGGCGTCTCGCGCGATTGCCTTGTCATCCTCAACGGCTTCGTGGTGGGATCGAACGAGAGCGCCTATGCGCCGTTCCGCATCGACATTACCGATTTCGCGATCCCGGGCGAGGAGAACATCCTCGTCGTGCGCTGCGACGTCAGTCTCGGCGAGGCATGGTCGTATGAAGGTGCCGGGCTGTATCGCCACGTCCGGCTGGTCAAGACCGCGCCCGCACATATCCGCCAATGGGGTGTCGCAATCCGTCCCGAAGTTCAGGACGCCGTCGCGCTGCTGCGCACCGTCACCGAGATCGACAACGACGGCCCGGCCGCCACCGCGCGCCTGCGCGCGATCGTTACCGCGCCGGATGGACATATCGTCGCGACGTCGCTGTCCGATCCGATCGCGCTGCCGGCATGGGAGCAGATCACCATCCCGCAGACGATCCGGATCGCCGATCCCAAGCTGTGGTCGCTCGATACGCCGTTACTGTATACGCTCGCGACCGAACTGGTGGTCGCCGACACCGTGGTCGATCGCGACGACAGCCGCTTCGGCATCCGCACGATCCGCTTCGATCCCGAACGGGGATTCTTCCTCAACGGTGTGCCCGTGAAGATCAAGGGCACCTGCAATCATCAGGATCATGCCGGCGTCGGCTTCGCGGTGCCCGACAGCCTCCACATCTGGCGGCTCGAACAGCTCAAGGCGATGGGCGCGAACGCCTACCGCTCCACCCACCATTCGCCCGCTCCCGCGATCCTTGATGCCTGTGACCGCATGGGCATCCTCGTCATGGACGAGACGCGTCAGATGTCGAGCAACCCGGAGGGCATGAGCCAACTCGATCGCATGGTCCGTCAGGGGCGCAACCACCCCAGCGTCATCCTATGGAGCATCGGCAACGAGGAGATCCATCGCGGCACCGAGACCGGCGCGCGCATTGCCGAGACGATGAAGCGCCGCATCTATGAACTCGACGGCACGCGCCCCGTCACCGAAGCGTTCAACGGCAAGTTCGGTCAAGGCGCCTCGCGCGTCCTCGATGTGCTCGGCTGCAACTACTATCTCGACGAGATCGACGCCTATCACGCCGCGCACCCGGCGATGCCGATGATCGGCACCGAAACCGGCAGCACGGTGATGACACGCGGCGAGTACAAGCGCGACGACGCCGCCGGGATCGTCCCGGCCTACGACACCGATTATCCGAAATGGGCGACCACGGCCGAGCGCTGGTGGAGCTTCTACGATGCGCGCCCCTTCCTCGCCGGCGGGTTCGTCTGGACCGGGTTCGACTATCGTGGCGAGCCGACCCCATTCGAGCGCTGGCCCGAAAACGCCTCCAACTTCGGCCAGATGGACAGTTGCGGCTTCCCCAAGGACAATTACCATTATTATCGCGCCTGGTGGGGATCGAAGCCGGTGCTCCACCTCTTCCCGCACTGGAACTGGCCGGGGCGTGAGCGGCAGGATATCGCCGTCTGGGTCCACAGCAATTGCGACGCGGTCGAGCTGTTCCTCAACGGTCGCAGCCTCGGTCGCAAGCCGGTCGAGCGCAACCGCCACCTCGAATGGCAGGTGCCCTACGCACCGGGCCGGATCGAGGCGCATGGCTTCATCGGCAGCCGCCGCATCCTGACCGACGTGCGAGAGACCGCCGGCGCCCCGGCTCGGCTCGCAGTCTCGAGCGAGCGTCGCATGCTCGCGCCCGGTGAAGTCGCGGTCGTTCGCGCGGCCGTTCTGGATGCGCACGGCCGTGAGGTGCCGACCGCCACCAACCGGGTCACCTTCGCACTAGACGGCGATGCGACATTGCTCGGCGTCGGCAACGGCGATCCGCGCTGCCTCGAACCCGATCATGCGACTGCGCGCTCTGCCTTCAACGGGCTCTGCATGGCGATCGTCCAGGCCCGCGACCGAGGCGGGCCGATCCGCCTCTCGGCTTCGGCCGAGGGCCTGCGGACGGCCGCCCTGCCGTTCCTCGGAACGCCCGCTTGAACCATCAAACATCTGCCTGCCGGCATGTTCTAAGCACAGCACGACCAGCGCCCGTGCCTCGATCACCGGAGAGACTATGTCGATGAACTGCCCGACTTCTTCGTCTCGCCTACCCTTGCGAGCGCCTTGGAATATTGTATACGATACTTCTAACATCGTAAGCGCGGGGCGGATATGCGGCTATTGAAGAGCGGTCTGATGATGGTCGCGTCAGCTTCGGCGATCATGGCGGCGCCCGGCGCGGTTGCGCAAGAGTCCGCCGACGCGCGTTTCAAGGCGATCTACACCGCCGAATGGACATGGCGCCAGAACCAGAAAGCCGACGACGAGGACAGCGGCGACCATATCTCCGCGCATCTTCCCGATGTCGGACCTGCGGCGCAGGCGGAGCGCCTCAAGATGTGGACCGACGTGACGGCGAAACTCGCGACGATCGATCCCGCGCAGCTCACCCCGGAAAACCGCATCGATCTGCAAATCTACAGCAACCAGATCGCCACCGCGCTCGCCGCGCTTCGCTACCGCGAGTATGAAAAGCCGCTCAACGCGGACACCAGCTTCTGGGGCAACGTGGCGGGCACCGCGCGGCAGAGCTTCAAGACCGAGCAGGATTACCGCAATTATCTGACCATGCTCGGCGAGATGCCGCGCTATTTCGCGCAGCAGATCGCCAACATGAAAGCCGGCGAAGCGCGCGGCTTCACCCCGCCCAAGATCACGCTGGAAGGCCGCGATGCCACCGTGACGCCGATCACCGATGCCAAGACGCCGCAGGACAACCCCTTCTACGCGCCGTTCAAGACGATGCCCGCCGTCATCCCCGCCGCCACCCAGGCGGCGCTCCGCGCGCAGGCCGTCGCTGTCATCCAAAACGCCGTCGTGCCCGCGCACAAGAGCCTGCTCGCGTTCCTGCGCGACGACTATATCCCGCACGCAAAGACCAGCCTCGACGCCTATTCGCTGCCCGACGGCAAGGCCTATTACCAGTCGAAGATCAGGGAGTTCACCACCCTCGACCTGACACCCGCGCAAATCCACCAGATCGGGCTGGACGAGGTGGCCGGCATCCGCGCGCAGATGCTCGGCGTGATGAAGGAGGTCGATTTCGAGGGCGACCTGCCCGCTTTCCTGACCTATCTCCGTACCGATCCGCGCTTCTACGCCAAGACGCCGCAGGCGCTGCTCGATCGTGCCGCCTGGATCGCCAAGACATTCGACGGCAAGGCGAAGGACTGGTTCGGGCATCTGCCGCGCAGCCGCTTCGCGATCATCCCCGTCCCCGCCGACATCGCGCCGTTCTACACCGGCGGGCGCGGGGGCCCGGGCGTGTATCTCGTCAACACCTACAATCTGCCCTCCCGCCCGCTCTATTCGCTGGCCGCGCTGACGCTCCACGAAAGCGCGCCGGGCCACGCCTTCCAGATGCCGCTCGCCGCCGAAAACAAGGATCTGCCGCCGTTCCGCCAGCAGTCCTACATCTCGGCGTATGGCGAAGGCTGGGCGCTCTATTGCGAGAAGCTCGGCGTCGAAATGGGCATGTACGACACGCCCTATGATCGCTTCGGCATGCTCAGCTACCAGATGTGGCGCGCGGCACGGCTGGTGGTCGATACCGGCATCCATGCGATGGGCTGGACGCGTGCGCAGGCGCAAGCCTATCTCCACGACAACACCGCGCTCGCCGACCATGAGATCGAGACCGAAGTCGATCGCTACATCGCGTGGCCCGGGCAGGCCTTGTCCTATTACCTCGGCGAAAAGGCGATCGTCGATGCCCGCGCCAAGGCCCAGAAGGCGCTGGGGCCGAAGTTCAACATCCGCGCCTTCCACGACACCGTGCTCCAGCTCGGATCGGTACCGCTGCCGGTGCTGCAAGCCCGGGTAGACCGCTTCATCGCCGAGGGCGGCAAGGGACCGTACCCCGACGAGGAATGAGCCGGCGCGGCGATCAGTCGAACGGTCGGTCGATCGCCCGCTGCGGCTGCGTGAACCAGCGCGGGCCGGTGTCGGTCATATAGAAATGGTCCTCCAGCCGCACGCCGAAACGATCGGGCACCACGATCATCGGCTCGTTGGAAAAGCACATACCCGCTTCCAGCGGCGTGCGGTCGCCACGCACCAGATAGGCCGGCTCGTGGATCGACAGGCCGATACCGTGGCCGGTGCGATGTGGCAGGCCGGGCAAGCGGTAGTCCGGGCCGAGCCCCGCCGCCTCCAGCACCGCGCGGGCGGCAAAATCGACGCTCTCGCATGGCGCTCCGGGAACCGCCGCCGCGAAGGCCGCCGCCTGCGCCGCCTTTTCGAGATCCCAGATCGCGCGGACCTCGTCGCCAGGTTCACCGAACGCATAGGTGCGCGTGATGTCGGAGTGATAGCCCTCGATCGTGCAGCCGGTGTCGATCAGCACGAGTTGCCCGTCTTCAAGACGTTGCTCGCCCGGCAGACCGTGCGGGAAAGCGGTCGCCCGGCCGAACTGGACGATGCAGAAGCTGTAGCCCGATGCCCCCATCGCCCGGTGCGCCTCGTCGATGAAGCGCTTGACCTCGGAACTGGTGATGCCGGGCGCGAGGATGCGGGCGGCGCGGCGATGCACCTCCAGCGTCATATCCTTCGCCTGCTGCATCAGCGCGATCTCGGCGGGCGACTTGCGCATCCGGCACCCGTCGATTGCCGGTGCGCCATCGATCAGCGAGACGCCGGGTGCGGCACGGCGCAACCGCTCCGACATCTGGAACGGCAGCGCCGGATCGATCGCGAGCGTGCGTGCCCCTACGCCCGCCAGCGCGTCGGCGACGAGCGCGTGTGGGTTCGCGTCCTCTTCCCACAAGCGGATATCCACGTCGATCAGCAGATCCGCCTGCAATGATCCTAACTCGAAGTTCGGGCAGATCATCACCGGCGCGCCGCGCACCGGCAGCACCATCGCGACCAGCCGCTCGGTCGCGCCCCACGGCACGCCCGCGAAATAGCGCAGCGATGCGCCCGCGCTGATCAGCAAGGCGTCGGCGCCCATGCCTTCGGTCAGCGCGCGAGCGCGTTCGATGCGGGCGAGCCGCTCGGTGCGGTCGGTCGCGGGCGCGGTCGCGGCCCAGGGGCGGATCGCGGCGAGTTCGGCCGCAGCGGTGGAGCCTCCGATGGTCATGTCATGCCTTTCTGGCGAAGCGGTCGAGATCGAACGCGGTGATGTCGAGCGGTAGCGCCTCGCGCGCCACCAGCGCGCCGACGATCTCACCGGTGATCGGCGCGAGCGTCAGCCCAAGATGCTGATGCCCGAACGCATAGACCAGATTGTCGGCCGATCCGCTGCGACCGATCGCGGGCAGATAATCGGGGAAGGTCGGGCGCGATCCCATCCAGCGATCGAACGGCCCGCGCATCGGCAGGCCGAGTTCGGCGATGTGGCGTTCGAGCCGCTCCCACTTGGCGGGATCGGCGGGCGCATCGGGATCGCCGATCTCGACGAAGCTCGCCACCTGCACGCAATCGCGATAGCGCGTGACGACCATCGAGCGATCCTCGAACACCACCGGCGGCATCCCAGCCGGCCAGTCGTGGTTGCGCGACCGCAGATGATAGCCGCGCTCGGCGACGATCGGCGCGCGGTGGCCAAGCGGTGCGATGAGCGACCCTGATCGCACACCAGCGGCGAGCACGATATGATCGGCCACCGTCACCGCACCGCCGTCGATCGACACCCCTGCCCGCCCGCCGACGCGCGACACCCGCGCATGACCGCGCACGATCCGGCCGCCGGAGCGTTCGAATGCACCCTCCAGCGCATCGGCCAATCGCCCCAGATCGGCAATCGACCCGGTGTTGGTGAACCGGATCGCCCCGGAAGGGGCGGCCCGGAGCAGTGCCGCCAGACCCTGTCCCTCATCGGCGTCGACGTCGCGGAACCGTGCGGTGCCGGTGTCCGCCGCCGCCCAGTTCTCTTTGCCCGCGCGCGCCGCCGCCGGCGATCCCCACACAACGAAATGCCCGTCGTCGCGCAGGATATCGCCCGGCAGGTCTGCGGCCAGCCGCAGCCACGCCGGCATCGCCTGAGCGACCAGCATCGACAAGGCCGCCTTGCCGCATTCGAACCGGCGCGGCCGTGCCGCGCCGAGCATGCGCCATGCGAAGGGCAGCGACGCGTGCCATTGCCGGAGTGGCAAGGCGAGCGCGCCGCCACGCCAGAATAGCCGCCTCGGCGCAGACCGGATCGCCTTGCGCGAGGCGAGCGGCTCGACCTGCTCGATCGCGATATGCCCGGCATTCCCCCACGAAGCGGCGGTGCGCCCGGAATCGGCATCGACCAAAGTCACGTCGATGCCGCGCCCCGCCAGCGCCAGAGCGCTGGTCAGCCCCACGACACCGCCGCCAATGATGATCGCCTTTTCGCCCATGTCTCACCTTGATGATCGGGAGGCTCTATCGTATACGATATATGTAGACAATCAGCGGGCGGCGCCATGTTCCAGAAAAGTTTCTACTCGGGATTGGTAGCCTGGACTGTTTACCGCTTGGTACATGCCGTTGGATCGGGGCACAGTCGGATCGATCCTGTGGAGCCCCTTTCCTGATGAGCATTGTCGTCCGCAATCTATCCGAACAGATTTTCAATATCGTCCGCGAACAGATCGTATCCGGCAAGCTGCCCGTCGAGCGGCCGATCCGGCAGGATGCGATGGCCAACGAACTCGGCGTCAGTAAGATTCCGCTCCGCGAGGCGCTCGCGCGGCTTGAGCAGGAAGGGCTGCTGGTCAGCCAGGCCAATCGCGGTTTCTTCGTGCGCCAGATGTCGGCGAGCGAAGCCGAGGAGATTTTCGCGCTGCGCCTCGCGATCGAGCCTCAGGCGCTCGCCGCCGCGGCGATGGACGCGAGCGAGGAGGAGCAGCAAGACGCACGCGATGCGCTGGCGGCGCTAGACCTCGCCGCAGTCGATCACCTCGACGATGTCGCCGCGCGCAACCGGGATTTCCACATGGCATTGGTCCGCCCCGGCCGCCGGCTGCTGACCACCCAGTTGATCGAGCGTTTGCACGTGATGTCGGAGCGCTATGTCCACAAGCATCTTGAGCCGGCCGGCCGCGAGCACCGCGCGCATCTCGAACATCAGGTTCTGTTGGAAGCCTGGACGACGCGCGACGCCGAGCGCGCCAAGAGGCTCGCCGCCGAGCATATCAACGGCACGCTGAGCGATCTTCGGCGCCAGCTAAGCTGGTGACGCGGCGGTCGGCTCCGACGCCATCCGGCTGACCGCGCCGATCGCGCGACCTTTCTGACCGAGGACATGACGATGATCGACTCCCGCGTGAGGGCATCCGTGCTCGCGTCCGCGCTTCTGTGCCTGCCAACCAGCCTGTACGCGGCGCCCGATGCCGCCGCGTACACCCGCTCGATCGGGCTGCGCGAGCAGTGGCAGTATCTGACGCGGGAGGTCGCATGGCCCGCGCACTGGACACCCGATGGCACCCGCTTTTCCTACCGCAAGACCGTTGAAGGCGGCTTCGCCTTCGAGCAGGTCGACGCACGCACCCTCGCCAAATCGCCGGCGTTCGATCCCGCCAAGATGGCGCAGGGTCTCACCGTCGCGCTCGGCTATCCGGTCGATCCGCTGCGCCTGCCCTTTCCGGCGTTCGACTATAGCGAGGATGGCAAGACGATCCGGTTCCAGATCGGGGAAGCAGCCTGGCATTGCGGACTCGACGGACAGGGCTGCGCGGTCGAACCGGACCAGCACCGCCCGCGCGGCTTCGGCGTTGTCCGCGATCTCTCGGTGCCCGCCGACAATCGGCCTGCCCTATCTCCTGACGGTCAATGGCAGGCGTTGGTCGAAGACAACCAGCTTGTCCTTCGCAGGCCGGGCGGCAAAGAGTCGATCCACCTCAGCCGCGACGGATCGGAGGGCGATTTCTACGATCCCGAGACGCTCGTCTGGTCGCCCGATAGCCGCCACATCATGATCTACCGCGTCCGGCCCGGCTATGCGCGCCATGTGCTGCGCGTCGAGGCCGCGCCCGCCGGGCAACTCCAACCGGCACTGCGCAGCCAACTTTATCCCAAGCCCGGCGACACGGTCGATCAGGAACAGCCCGTGTTGTTCGACGTCGCTGCCCGGCGCGAGATCGTGATCGACACCGCGCTGTTCCCCAACCCCTACGCGCTACCCCAGCCGCGCTGGCGCAAGGACGGGCGCAGCGTCGCGTTCGATTATGCCCGGCGCGGCTTCCAGCAGGCGCGCGTCATCGCGGTCGACGCCGAAACCGGCACGCCCCATGCCGCCGTGACCGAAAATGCCGCGACCTTCGTCTACGCCGATCGCCGCTATGCGCACGATGTCGGCGGACTTGGCGACGAGATCATCTGGGCATCGGAGCGTGATGGCTGGAACCATTTGTACCTGATCGACGGCCGCACCGGCCGGGTAAAAACCAGGATCACACACGGCGACTGGGTGGTGCGGGACGTCGTCAAGGTCGATGATGCCAAACGCCAGATCTGGTTCGCCGCGAGCGGAATGAACCCCGGCGAAGACCCCTATTTCCGACATTTCTACCGGATCGATTTCGACGGCCGACACCTTACCGCATTGACACCGGCGCGCGCCGATCATGATATCGCCTTCTCGCCGGACATGACTCTGTACGTCGACACCTATTCGCGGGTCGATCTGCCCAACATCGCCGAACTGCACCGCGCCACCGATGGCGCTCTGGTCGCCACGATCACCAAAGGCGACGACAGCAGGCTCGTCGCGGCGGGCTTCCGGCCGCCCGAGGTGTTCACCGCCAAGGGGCGCGACGGGCGAACCGACATCTGGGGGGTGGTGGTGCGCCCGCGCGACTATGATCCCCGTAAGCGCTATCCGGTGATCGAGAACATCTATGCCGGCCCGCACGACAGCTTCGTGCCCAAGGGCTTCTGGCCGTTCGGCTACCATTCGGGCGGCGACAAGGTGATCGGGATGCAGGCGCAGGCCGATCTCGGCTTCATCGTCGTGCAGATCGACGGCATGGGGACCGCCAATCGGTCGAAGGCGTTTCAGGACGTCGCGTGGAAGAACCTCGCCGATTCCGGCTTCCCCGATCGTATCGCCTGGCACCGCGCGATGGCGGCGCGCGATCCGTCCTACGATATCAGCCGGGTTGGCATCTACGGCGCATCGGCTGGCGGGCAAAGCACGCTCAACGCGCTGCTGTTCCATGGCGATTTCTACAAGGCCGGCGTCGCCTACGCCGGCTGCTACGACAATCGCATGGATAAGATCAGTTGGAACGAACAGTGGCTCGGCTGGCCGGTCGATCAGAGCTACGCGGCGGCATCGGGCGTCGACAACGCGTGGCGGCTGACCGGCAAGCTGCTGATGATCGTCGGTGAGCAGGACAGCAATGTCGATCCGGCCTCGACCATGCAGGTCGCCGATGCGCTCATCAAGGCGAACAAGGATTTCGAACTGCTGGTGGTGCCCGGCGGCGAACATTCGGTCGGCCGCTCGACTGGCCCGATCGATTATGTCGCGCGCCGCCAGTTCGGTTTCTTCGTCCGCGCCCTGACGGGCGCGTCGACGCCGGACTGGAACCGCTAGACGCGCACCGCCTTCACGCGCCCGAGCAGGCTGTGCGAACGGCCATAGGCGAAATAGGCGGCGAGACCGATCAGGTTCCAGATCGCGAAGCGCACCAGCGTCTTCTCGGGCAGTGAAAACAGCAGATAGACGCACCCCAGGATCGCCGCCGTGCCGACGACATACGGCTGCGGGCAGCGGAACACCCGCCGCACCTCGGGCGCGCGGCGACGCAGGATCATCATGCACGCGCCGACCGCGATGAAGGCGATCAGCGTGCCCGCATTGGCGAGTTCGGCGATCTCATCGAGCCGGAAGAAGCCCGCCACCGCCGCGACGAAGATGCCGGTCATCCCCGTCACCGCGACCGGCGATCCGGTCCGCTTCGACACCTTGGCCAAGGCGCGCGGCAGCAGCCCGTCGCGCGCCATCACGAAGAAGATCCGGCTCTGCCCGTACATCATCACCAATATGACCGACGGCAACGCAACCAGCGCCGCTCCGGCGATCGCCCAGGATGCGAACGGATGTCCGAGCGTGCGCAACACCAGCGCGAGCGGCTCGGCCGACTGGCCGAGTGCGGTGAACGGCATCGCGCCGATCGCGGCAATCGCGACGAGCACGTAGATGATCGTACACAAGGCCATCGATCCGATGATGCCGATCGTCAGGTCACGGCCCGGGTTGCGCGCCTCCTCGGCAGAGGTCGCCACCGCGTCGAAGCCGTAAAAGGCAAAGAACACGATCGCGGCGGCGGCCATCACCCCGCGCGTGCTACCGCCCTCGACGTGGCTGGCGAAGCCATAGGGCATGAAGGGGTGGAGATTCTGTGCGTCGAACGCGGGGATCGCCAAGGCGACGAACGCGGCCAACGCGACCAGCTTGATGACGACCAGAAAGATGTTGAATGTCGCGCTCTCACGCGTTCCCGCCATCAACATGCCCGCGATCCCGAGCGACACGACCACCGCCGGCAGATTGATGATGCCCCCGGCATGCGGCCCATTGAGGATCACGGCCGGCAGATGCACCCCGACCGCACTCAGCCAGCCGACCAGATAGCCCGACCAGCCGACCGCGACCGTGGAACAGGCCAGCGAATATTCGAGGATCAGGCTCCACCCCACCACCCAGGCGAGCGTCTCGCCCATCACCGAATAGGTGTAGGTGTAGGCGCTGCCGGCGGTCGGGATCATCGTGGCGAGTTCGGCATAAGCGAGCGCCGCGCACGCGCACACCGCACCGGCGATGGCGAAGGCCAGGATCACCGCCGGCCCAGCGCGCTCGGCGCCGACTCCGGTCAGCGTGTAGATGCCGGTGCCGACGATCGCGCCGACGCCGAGCGCGATCAGGTGCGGCCAGGACAAGGTCGGCTTCAGGCGATGGGCGGCGTCCGGGTCGGTACTGCGTGCAATCGGTTTGATCGGCCCGAGAAAATTCATTTAGCCACCCTTTGTTGTCGCAAACTCAAACCACCGAAAAGCCCGCCCAAAAGCGATCCTCGCGATCGATCCAGACCGTGTTGAAGCCGGTCGCGATCGCCGATCCCTCGATCGATGGGATAATGCCCGCCACGCCGCCCACGTCCACACTTTCCTCAACGCGCCCGATGAAGCGGCTGCCAATATAGCTTTCGTGGACGAAGCGGTCGCCGACCTGCAACTTGCCCTGATCGACGAGATGCGCCAGCCGCGCCGAAGTGCCCGTTCCGCACGGGCTGCGGTCGATCGCGCGCTCGCCGTAGAACACCGCGTTGCGGCCATCTGCGCCTTCGCTTTTGGGCACATCGGCCCACAAGACATGACTGACGCCGCAGATACGCTCGTCGAGCGGGTGCACCGGCTCGAACGCGTCCCGCACGAGATTGCGGACGGTGCGGCTGAGCTCGACGATGCGCGCGGCCCCGAGATCGTCCAGCCCGGTGTAGGCACCCTGCGGCTCGACGATCGCGTAATAATTGCCACCATAGGACACGTCGACGCTGAGCGGGCCGAAACCCGGCACGTCGATCGCGATCCCCGTCGCGGCAACATAGGCTGGCACGTTGCGGATACGGACCCACCGGACGCGACCGCCCTCCTCGCCATAGGCGATGTCGATCACACCGGCAGGCACCTCGATCCGCAGCGTGCCGGGTTCGCGCGGGGTTATCAGGCCGTGTTCCAGCGCGAACGTGGCCATCCCGATCGTACCGTGCCCGCACATCGGCAGGCATCCAGACGTCTCGATGAACAGGATGCCGCAATCGGCGTCGTCACGCGTGGGCGGATACAGGAACCCGCCCGACATCATGTCATGGCCGCGCGGCTCGAAGCACAGCCCGGTGCGTATCCAGTCGAACCGCGCGAGGAAATCCGCGCGCCGCTCGATCATGCTGGCGCCGCGCAGCAGCGGCGCCCCGCCCGCCACAAGGCGGACCGGATTGCCCGCTGTGTGGCCGTCGATGCAGAAGAAGGTGTGCCGCATGTATCGGCTCAGGCCGCCTTCGCCATCTGCTTGCTCGGCTGAGTCGCCGCCGCCTGCTCGACCCAGGCGATCACGTCCTTGCGGCGCTGTCCGGTGAGCGGAAGGCGCGGCATCCGCACGCGCTCGCTGCCACGGCCCATGATCTGTTCGGCCAGCTTGATCGACTGGACGAGATCATGCTCGGCATCGAGGTGAAGCAGCGGCATGAACCAGCGATAGATCGCGCGCGCCTCTTCCCACTTGCCCTCGTTGACCGCCGCGACAAGCCGCACCGATTCCACCGGGAAGGCGCTGGTGAGGCCCGACACCCAGCCCGACGCGCCGAGCAGCAGCCCTTCGAGCGCGATATCGTCAAGCCCGGCCATCACCTCGTAGCGAGTGCCGAAACGGTTGATGACATCGGTGAAACGGCGCGGATCGGGTGCGCTCTCCTTGACCGCGACGATGTTGGGCACATCGGCGAGGCCCTCGAGCGTCTCGAAATCGATGCTGACGCGGTAGGCTGGCGGATTGTTGTACAGCATGATCGGCAGCGACGTCGCCTCCGCCACGGCGCGGAAATGCGCCTGGAGTTCGGCGGCGGTCGGCACATAGACCATCGCCGGCAGCAGCATCAGCGCATCGACGCCGATCGCCTCGGCATCCTTCGCATACTGGATCGCGCGCGCGGTGGTGAGTTCTGAAACGCCCGCGACAAGCGGCACACGACCCCCGACAGCCTCGACCCCGGCGCGCAAGACAGTGCGCTTCTCATCGGGTTCGAGCGAATTGTTCTCGCCGCACGTCCCCAACAGGATCAATCCATCGACGCCGTCCTCGACGAGCGCGGACTGGACGCGCTGCGTCTCGCCGAGATCGATCGAAAGATCCTCGGCGAACTGCGTCGTCGCTGCGGGGTAGACACCTTTCCACAGCGTTGGCGAAACGGTCATAAAGCAGGGCCTCCAGAAAATGCCTGTTTCGTATACTATATTATTTCGGCGAGGCAATCGTTATTACGACCGCAATCCCGTCACGAGACGCCCGGCTCAGCACCCGGCCGGGCCGTCCTGCCTTTCGCCATTGGCTCCGAACCGCGCCAGCTTCGTTAAGGCAGTGTAGTTAGGAGAGCCGCCATAGCCACCTTCATGTTCGCGACCGGAATCGAGAATAGCGTACCCACGATCGACAACGGGCGCACGCGCATCGACGAGATGGAAAGCTGCGGCCATTACCGGCGTTGGGAGGAGGATTTCGCGCTCGTCCAGGAAATGGGCATCGGCTATCTCCGCTTCGGCCCGCCGATCCACAGGACCTGGCTGGGTGACGGCACATACGACTGGGAGTTCGCCGACCTCACCTTCGCCGATCTTCAGCACCGCAACATCGTGCCGATCGTGGACCTCTGCCATTTCGGCGTGCCGGACTGGATCGGCAATTTCCAGAACCCGGACTTCCCGGAACGGTTTTGCCAATACGCGCAGGCGTTCGCCGAGCGCTTCCCGTGGGTGCAACTCTACACACCGGTCAACGAAATGTACATTTGCGCCACCTTCTCGGCCCGATACGGCTGGTGGAACGAGCAGATGCAAAGCGAACAGGCGTTCGTCACCGCGCTCAAACATCTCGTCAAAGCCAACGTGCTCGCCATGCGCGCGATCCTGAAGATCCGTCCCGACGCGATCTTCGTGCAAAGCGAATCGTCCGAATATTTCCACGCCGACAGCCCCGCCGCGATCGGCCCGGCGGAAGTGATGAACGCGCAGCGGTTCCTCTCGCTCGATCTCAATTATGGCCGCCGGGTGGATTCGGAAATGTACGAATACCTGCTCGATAACGGCATGACGCGCGCGGAATATCACTTCTTCCTCGATAGCCGGCTCAAGCAGCACTGCATCATGGGGAACGATTACTACGTCACCAACGAACATCGCGTATCCGCCGATGGCGCGACGCGCGCGTCCGGCGAGATCTTCGGCTACAGCGAAATCACGCGCCAATATCATGATCGCTACCGGCTTCCGGTCATGCATACCGAGACCAATCTCAACCAGGGGCCGCTTGGCACCGAGGCGGTCGACTGGTTGTGGAAGGAATGGGCGAACGTGCTGCGAGTCCGCAATGACGGCGTGCCGATCGTCGGCTTCACCTGGTATTCGCTCACCGATCAGGTCGATTGGGACAGCGCACTCCGCGAGAAGAACGGCAACGTCAATCCGCTCGGCCTGTATGATCTCGACCGCAAGATTCGCCCGGTCGGCAAAGCCTATAAGAAATTGATCAGTCAGTGGCGCGATGTACTGCCGACCCAGAGCATGTGCCTGACCGTGCCGATCGTCATGCCCGACGAAGTCGCCGAGCATCACGCCAGGCGGCAACGCGAGCGCGCACAACAAATGGTCGAGGCAACACCGACGGCTCCAGCCATGCAGGAGAGCGGATGATCGGCGCCCGCTTCCGGAACACGGTCGCGATCCGGGCCGGTGCCGAAGGCCGGCCGATGCTGGCAGGGAGCGGGCCGCCGTCGCGATCACGGCGTAGCGCATCCGCCTTCGCCTTGCTCATCCTGCCGGCCCTCGCCGCCTGCGCCGCGACCAGTGCGATCGAGGGGCCGGTTCGCCTCGGGCAGATCGCCTATGTCAACGGACCGCGAGTCCGCGTGGACCGGGTCACCGAGGACAGCCGCTGCCCAGTCGGCACGCAATGCGTATGGGCCGGTCGCCTGATGGTGCGTGCGACCGTGCTGGGCGGCAGATGGTCCAGACAGGTCGATCTCACGCTCGGCGTGCCGGTCGATTTCGCAGACGGCAAGCTCACCTTGGTTAAGGCGAGTCCGGACAGGCGGACCGCAAAGCCGCCACCGTACCGCTTCACGTTCAGCTTCCAGGGCGGACTGTAGCAACGCCCGCCCCTCCCGGCGCCCGGCACCGTCAGCACACGACGAGCCGGACTGCCGCGACATGGATCATCGCTCGAATATTCTCCGCCAGCAACTCCGCGTGACCGGTTTCGATATCGTCGAGCCGTATCGAGACTCGCATGTCATCGCCGCGCCGAACGGCTTCGGCCCCGTCCGGCACCCGGCCGAGCCGCGCGATAAAGCCGAGCATGCGGCACAGGAGCTGAGGGTCCGCCGAGGCCGCCACCGTGAAGGCGGCAGTCCCGCGCCGCTGCGCCGTCGGGGTCGCCACGGCCGTCAGGCCGCGAGTGCCGCGACTCCTGGCTCCCCGGCGATGATCGAACGCGCCAGCCGATCGGCGGCCAGATGTGGCGCGACCTGATCCGCATCGGCCAGATCGAGCACCTGCGTCAGCCGCGTGCCGATGCGATCGACACGCACGCGCGACTCTTCCTCGCTCCAGCCCAGATACTCGGCAGCGACGTTGATGATCCCGCCGGCATTCACCAGGTAATCGGGCGCGTAAAGAACCCCGCGCTCGGCCAGTTGGTCGCCCTGCGCCGAGGTGGCGAGCTGGTTGTTGGCCGCGCCGCACACGACCTTGGCGCGCAAGCGGTGAACCGTCTCGGCGTCGATCACCGCACCGAGCGCGCAGGGCGCGAACACGTCGATCTGCGCCTCCAGCAACGCCGTTGAACTCACGACCTGTGCATCGAACGCCGTCACTGCGCGCGCCGCGACCTCGCTGCGCGGCTCGGCGACGATCAGCCGCGCGCCACGGCTGTGGAGCAACGCGCAGAGCGCGAAGCCGACATGGCCGAGGCCCTGCACGCCGACCGTAACGTCCGACAACGAGGCGCCGAGCTTGCGCCGCACGGCGACCTCCATCGCCCCCAGCACGCCCCGCGCGGTCCACGGCGAGGGATCACCCCCTGCCCGGCCCGGCTGCTGGGTCAGGCCGGCGACATGGCGGGTGGCTTCGGCGACATGGCCCATATCCTCGACGCTGGTGCCGACATCTTCCGCCGTTACGTAGCGGCCGCCGAGCGACTCGACCGCACGGCCGAAGGCGCGGAACAACGCTGGCCGATCGAACGCGCCTTGCGGAGCTCGGATCACCGCCTTGCCGCCGCCCAACGGCAGCCCCGCCAGCGCATTCTTGTAGCTCATGCCCTCGGCCAGCCGCACCGCATCCGTCGTCGCTTCGCTCATCGACGGATAGGACTGGAACCGGCAGCCGCCCGCTGCGGCGCCGAGGCTGGTGGAATGAACCACGATCACCCCTTCGAGTCCCGAGGCGGCATCCTCCAGACGGAGGATTTCGCGCGGCGGCAGCGGGTCGAGCGACTGAGAGAGAGGCATCGTGAAACGTCCTTTGATGTATCCGGTGACATTACGCGATATTTCGCGGCGATTCCGACCTATATCGTGTCATTAATCCCGGCGATCTAACATATCTTGACCGAAATCCCCCCAATATCAGGATAAAACATGCTGGAGAAACTGGACAGTTACGAACGCAAGATCCTGCAGGTGCTGCAGGCCGACGCCTCGCTCTCGACAGCGGCGGTGGCCGAGGCGGTCGGCCTCTCCGCCTCGCCCTGCTGGCGACGGATCGACCGGCTCGAGCGCGACGGGTTCATCAAGCGCCGTGTCGCAATTCTGGACCGCAAGAAGCTGGGGCTGAACGCGCAGGTCTTCGCGCAGGTGAAGCTCAATGCGCACGGCCGCGCGCATCTCGATGAATTCGCCTCCGCCATTCGCGACTTTCCCGAAGTGCTCGAATGCCATGTTCTGATGGGAACGATGGATTTCATGCTGCGCGTCGTCGCCGCCGACATCGAGGCTTATGAACGCTTCTTTTTCGAAAAGCTCTCGACGCTGCCCGGCGTGAACGAGATCAACTCGATCGTGGCGTTGTCCGAGATAAAATCGACCACCGCGCTGCCGGTCTGACGCTTCGGCGCGCATTGCGCCCGCCATCACGAACCCATCACGCTTTATCCCACGAGCGTGCCCAGCGCTTGCTCGCGTCGGGCTCACGCGCGTGCAGCGAGGATTCTTCCGATTGACAATGCGTTTGCCCATAATGTAATAATAAGGTCCATAATATGAGATAATAAAAAGGACAGGACGGGGTGATGAACGCTGCTCATCGGGCTCTGATTGCAGCCGCGCTGATGATGACGCCGGCCGGCGCGCATACGCAAAGCGTGCCGCGCGACTGGGTCGATCCCGCCACCGGGCACCGCATCGTCCGCCTCTCCGACGAACCCGGCAGTTCCAGCCTGTATTTCAACTTCAACGGCTACACGCCGCAGGGCGACCAACTGGTGATCTCGACGCCGAAGGGCATCGCCAAGGTCGATCTCAAGACGCACAAGCTCACGACGATCGTGGCCATCGCCACCCCGTTCCGGCTGCTGTTCGTCGGGCATCGCACCCGCACCGCTTTCTACCAGACGCAAGCCGCCGACGGTACGGGCGCGAAGACGATCTTCGCCGCCGATGTCGACAGCGGCAAGACCCGCACGGTCGCGACGATCGAACGCGGCGACATTCAGACGATCAACTCGGACGAGACGCTGCTCGCCGGTGTCGATACCGATCCCGCGGCCACCAACGGCGCGCTGGCCGTGTTCCAGAAGCGCGACGCCCGCTTCGACCAGTCGGAATACAAGGCCACCGGCGCGGATGGCAAACCGCTCCCCTATGCCGAGGCGAAGGAGGTGCGGATGAACGAGCGCCTCGAAGCCAAGATCCCGATGGAGATGTTCACCATCGACACCCGCACCGGCGAGAAGCGCGTCATCCACCGCGCGACCGACTGGCTCAATCACCTGCAATTCTCGCCGACCGATCCCAAGCTGTTGATGTTCTGCCACGAAGGACCGTGGCACAAGGTCGATCGGCTGTGGCTGATGCGGCTCGACCACCCCGAAACGCCGCCGGTCAACCTCCACCAGCGCACGATGAACATGGAAATCGCCGGCCACGAATGGTTCGCGCAGGATGGCAAGACGATCTGGTACGATCTGCAAACCCCGCGCGGCGAGGATTTCTGGGTCGCCGGCTACGACGTCGCGACGGGCGCGCGCACCCGCTACCACCTTCAGCGCAACGAATGGTCGGTGCATTTCCATAGCGCCCCCGACGGCAAAGTCTTCTCAGGCGATGGCGGCGATGCTGAAATGGTCGCGCACGCGCCGGACGGGAAGTGGCTGTATCTGTTCACGCCGCACGGCATTCCCGATGTGGCGGGCATCCACGCGCCCGGCGCGGCGTCGCTCATCAAGCCGGGCTATTTCACCGCCGAGAAGCTCGTGAACATGGCCAGGCAGGATTACCGGCTCGAACCCAACGGCAACTTCACACCCGACGGCAAATGGATCGTGTTCCGATCGAACATGTACGGCGGCACGCAAGTCTATGCCGTGGAGGTCGCCAAGTCCCGCTGAGGGGGCGCCGTGCCAGCCCAAAACACCGACAAAATCAAAAATCGAGGGAGTGGAAGTATGACCGAATTTTTCGCGATCCGGCAGCGGCTGGGCACGTGTTCGTCGAGCCTCGCGCTGATGGGCCTGCTCGCGATGCCGACGGCGGCGCTCGCGCAGCAGGCGCCTGCAACACCGGCCGCCGCACAACCGCAGGATTCCGCCGCCGACACGCAGACGCAGGACATCGTCGTCACCGGCTTCCGCCAGAGCCTCCGGTCGGCGCTCAACGTCAAGAAGCAGGCGACTGGCGTGGTCGATGGGATCAACGCCTCCGACATCGCTTCCTTCCCGGACGCCAACCTGGCGGACTCACTCCAGCGCATCCCCGGCATCTCGATCGAACGCGACGGTGGCGAGGGCCGCCAGATCACCGTGCGCGGCCTCTCCGGTGATTTCAGCCGTACCCGGCTGAACGGGCTGGAATCGACGATCGCGACGACGGGCTCGACGCTCGGCGCGGGCATCAACAAAGGCCGCAGCTTCGATTATAGCGTGCTCGCGTCTGAACTGTTCAATTCGATCGTCGTGCGCAAGACTCAGTCGGCCGAGATCGACGAAGGCTCGCTTGGCGCCACGGTCGATCTTCAGACCGCGCGCCCGCTCGATTTGCCCGGCTTTCAGGCCGCGATTTCCGCGCAGACCGCCTATTACGATATCAACAAGAGCTTCGCGCCGCGCCTCGCCGGTTCGGTGAGCAAAACCTTCGCGGACGGCCGCATCGGCATCATGCTCTCGGGCGCGTACAGCAAGCGCAACGTGCAGGAAGACGCGTATTCGAACACCGTGCTCGCCGATTTCGGTGATGTGAACGGCGGCTTCTGCCCGATCGTACCGAACACCCCCGTCACGCCGGTCGATCCGCTGGTCGGCAGCAAGCCCGTCACCAATCCGTGCATTCCCGCACCCGGCCAGTTCCCCGGGTCGACCCCGTCGGCGTACAATACCGTCAACCGGCCCAACGTGTTCGTGCCCAAGCTCCCCGGCTATGGCCGTTTCGTGAACAAGGAAGAGCGGATGGGCTTCGCCGGCACGGTGCAGGCCAAGCCGACCGATAGCACGCTCATCACCATAGACGGGGTGTTCGCCCGCTACAAACAACACCAGAACGATCTCGCCACCAACCCGATCAGCCTCAACCGCGCCAACGGCACCGCGACCGCCGGGCTCACCGCCGCGCAACTGACCGGCCGCCCGAACATGAAGATCCGCGACGCGCAGGTCGATGCGAACGGGCAGCTCGTCTACGGCGTGTTCGATGATGTCGATTTCAGCGTCACCAACAGCGAGAACCGCTCCACCACGACCTTCTATCAGGCCGGCATCAATATCGACCAGAAGATTGGCGACACGGTCGATCTGCACCTGCAATACGGGCAGAGCCAGTCGATCTTCGACAACCCCTATTCACGCCTCGTCACGTTTAGCCGCTTCGACAGCGACGGCTTCGTCTACGACGCGCGGACCAGCCCGACGCGGCCGATCCTCAGCTACGGGTTCGACGCGACCAACCCGAACAACTGGCAGTTCCTCAACGGCTACGACAACATCCGCGAGTTCACCAACAAGGTGACCAACCGGCTGCACACCGCCAAGGGTGATCTCAAGTGGCAGGTCAACGACCAGTTCACGGTGAAGGTCGGCGGCGCGTACAAGCGGTTCAACTTCATCTCGGCGCGGCAGCAGCGCATCGCCTCCACCACGACGATTCCGACGCTCGGCTCGGCTGGCCTGACGATCGGCGATGTCAGCACGGCACCGATCAGCATCAACACGATCGGCCTGCCCAACGGGTCGACGTCAAGCTTCGTCGTGCCGAACATCGGCAAGATCATGGATGCGTTCGGGGTCGATTGCTACTGCGTCAACCAATATGGCGACTTCCGTCTGGGAAGCCTCGGCACCGGCGCACAGGGCGACAATCGTTCGGTTCAGGAAGAGGATGTCAGCCCGTACCTCCAGTTCGACTTCAACATGGATCTGGGCAGCGTCGGGCTGCGCGGCGACGCTGGCATCCGCTACGCGCACACGCACCAATATTCGGAAGGCTTCGTCGGCATCG
Source organism: Sphingomonas panacis (assembly GCF_001717955.1). NCBI lineage: Bacteria > Pseudomonadati > Pseudomonadota > Alphaproteobacteria > Sphingomonadales > Sphingomonadaceae > Sphingomonas > Sphingomonas panacis. The sequence continues at coordinate 3,283,485 of NZ_CP014168.1, read as the reverse complement.
GTACGCCGGTCAACTTCACGCGCAACTATGAAGACTGGCTGCCCGCGTTGAACCTCGCGCTCGACATCACGCCCAAGCTGACCGCGCGCTTCGCGGCGGCCAAGGTGATGTCACGCCCGTCGCTCAGCTTCCTGACGCCGGGCGGCTCGATCTCGACCGCAAACCCGCCTTTCTCGGCAACCGTCGGCAACCCACAGCTCGATCCGTATCGCGCCACCAATCTCGACGCGTCGATCGAATGGTATTTCCAGCCGGGCGCGTTGCTCTCGGTCGCCTATTTCCACAAGGACGTATCGAGCTTCGTCCAGCAGATCAGCTCAATCACCACCTATGCGGCAGCCGGCCTCCCGCTCGAACTGCTCACCTCGGCGCAAGACCCCAACACCACCACCACCATCACCTCCTACGCCAATTCGGCTGGCGGCAAGATCGACGGGGTCGAGGTGCAGTATCAGCAACCCTTCACCTTCCTGCCGGGCTTCCTCAAGCATTTCGGCACGATCCTGAACTATACCCACATCAAATCGAACATCAGCTACATCCTGACCACCAACGCCGCCGGGCCGACGTTTATCAGGCCGCTGACCAACGTCTCGCCAAATTCAGCGAACGCGACGCTGTATTACGAGGATGCGAAATTCTCGATCCGCGGCTCGCTCGCCTATCGCGACGAATATCTGCGCACGGTGCCGCTGCGCGCGGGCTATGCGGACACGACGGGTTCCTATTCGAGCACCAACTTCGACATGTCGGCCTCTTATAAACTCACCCCGCATGTCACGCTAACGGTCGACGCGATCAACCTCACCAATCAGCCGAGCAGCTATTGGGACGGCGAGGATCGCCGCGACCAGCAGATCTACAGCTCGACCGGGCGCCAGTTCTTCTTCGGCGCACGCTACAAGTTCTGATCGACCGGCACGGACGATCCGACCGCGATCAGCGCGCGGTCGGATCGCCTGCCTGCCAGCCGCCGCCGAGCGCCTGGATCAGCGCGACGGCGGTGGTCTGGCGATCGGACTGGATCTGGATCAGCGCGCGCCGCGCCGACAGCGCGGTCGCCTGCGCGCTGACCACGTCGGTGAAGACGACGATGCCCGATTGATACTGGAAGCGCACCGACGCCTCGCTGCGATCCGCCGCGACCGAGGCCTCGCGCAACAACGCCTCCTGGCGCGCGAGGATCGCCGTCGCGGCGAGATTGTCCTGCACGTCTTGGAACGCGGTGAGCGTCACTTGCCGGTAATTGGCGACCGCCGCGTCATAGGCGGCACGGTCCGCCGCCACCCGCGCCCGCCGGGCGCCCGCATCGAAGATCGTCTGGGCGAGCGACGCGCCGACCGACCACAAAGACGCCGCCGAACTGAACAGCCCCGACAGCGTATCGTTGTTGAAGCCGCCACTGCCGGTCAGGTTGAGCGCGGGAAAGAACGCCGCCCGATCGACGCCGATCTGCGCGTTCGCAGCCGCCACCTGCCGCTCAGCCGAGGCGATATCCGGCCGCCGTTCGAGCAAGGTCGACGGGATCGCGACCGGCACCTCGGGCGTCGCGGGCGACCAGCCCGGCACCGCCGGTAGCGTGAAGGCGGCGGCATTCTCGCCGACCAGCACCGCGATGGCATCCTCGAACTGCGCGCGCGTGCGTTTCTGCCCTTCGAGGTCCGATCGTGCCGAGGCGAGTTGCGACTGACCCTGGAACACGTCGCTGTGTGGCGCGATCCCGGCGGTGTAGCGATTGGTCGCGATCTGAAGCGAGCGCTGGTACGCCGCGACCGTCGCGCTCAGGCTGGCGATCTGCGCATCGGTGGCGCGCAGACCAAGGTAGTTGGTGGCGAGTTCACCGTCGATCGCAAGTTGCGCGGAGGCGAGATCGGCGCGCCGCGCCTGTTCGGTCGCGCGCGCGTTGGCGACCGTGTTGGCGATCTGGCCGAACAAATCGGGCTGCCAGCTTCCGTCCAGGCCGACGCGGTAGCTGGTCTGCGCGTTTCCGCCCCCCGGAGACGCGACGCCGTTGGTGACGATGGTGCGCGATCCGCCGCTTTCCGAATGCGTTACCGATCCGCTCGCTGAGACGGTCGGAAACAGGCTGGCGCGCGCCTCGCGCGTGGTCGCCCTTGCCTGTCGGTAGCTCGCAGCGGCCTGCGCGATCGTCTGGTTATGCGCGTGGGCGCGCACGATCAGGTCGTCGAGCGTCGTGTCGCCGAAGCCGCTCCACCAATCGGCCCGTGGTGCCTGATCGGACGGGTTCGCCGGTTGCCAGCCATCGACTGGCTTCCACGCGGCGGACGATGCAACCTCGGGCCGCGCGTAATGCGGCGCGAGCGAGCAGCCGGCCAGCGCCAGCAGCGGAAGAAGCGAAGCGGAAAGGATCGGCTTGGTCATGCGGGAAGCTCGCTCAGGGTCGATCGCCGCGCGTGCGCGCGGCGCGAGGTCAGGCGATCGAGATAGATATAGACGACCGGGGTGGTGATGAGCGTCAGCAACTGGCTGCCGATCAGCCCGCCGATGATCGCGACGCCGAGCGGCTGGCGCAGTTCCGCCCCCTCGCCGAAGCCGATCGCCAGCGGCAACGCGCCGAGCGCCGCCGCGATCGTCGTCATCAGGATCGGGCGGAAACGCAGCAGGCTCGCCTCGCGCGCGGCGGCCTCGGCGCTGATGCCGCGGGTGCGCTGCGCATGGATCGCGAAGTCGATGATGAGGATCGCGTTCTTCTTGACGATGCCGAGCAGCAGGAAGACGCCGATCAGCGCGATGATCGAGAAGTCCATCCCGAACAGCATCAGCGCCAGCACCGCGCCCACGCCGGCGGCAGGCAAGGTCGAGAGGACCGTCAGGGGGTGGACGAGGCTTTCGTAGAGGATACCGAGCACGATGTAGATCGTCACCAGCGCGGCGAGGATCAGCAGCGGCTGCTGGCCCTGCGTCTGCTGCGAGGTCGCTGCCTGCCCCGAAAAACGTCCGTGGACGGTGGTCGGCATGCCGATCTGCGCTTCGGTATCGGCGATCGCGGCCTGCGCGGTGGAGAGCGCGACGCCGGGCGCGGTATCGAACGAGATCGTCGTCGAAACCTCGGTGCCGTCATGATTGACGCTGGCGGCGGTCGCGGCCTGTCCGAACGACGAGATCGCGTCGAGCGGCACCATCGTGCGCGGCGTGTTGCTGAGCGCGGCGCCGGTCGATGGGCTGCGCAGCGCCGGATTGGTCGGCACAGCCGCCGTCGCGGCGGATGCCGATTTGCCGGTGGCGCTTGTGGTCGCGGCGGCGCCCGTCAGCGTCGTTGCCGACGTCGCGGTCGTCGTCGCGGCGTTGGTGGCGGTCGCGTTCGGGCCGGTCGCGATCACCGCATCGGCCTTCGCCGGGACGCGCACGTCGGGCAGCGCGTGCGGGCCGGTAGTGGCGGTCTCGGGCCAGCCGAGGATCACGCTGTACTGGTTCACGTCCTGATAGATGTTGGCGACGCTGCGCTGGCCGAACGAATCGTACAAAGCGTTATCGACATCGAGCGAGGTGATGCCGAGCCGTGCCGCGCTGTCATGGTCGATCGTGACGAAGCTTTCGACGCCATTCTCGGCGAAGTCGCTGTCGACGTTCTTCAACTCGCGCCGCGCCTGAAGCGCGGTGGCGAGCTTCTGCGACCACACTTTCAACGCGGCGCTACTGTCGGCGACGAGCGTATATTGGTAGGTCGAATTGGACTGGCGCGCGCCGACCCGCAGATCCTGCACCGGCATCAGGAACAGCCGGATGCCGGCGACCGGCTGAAGCTTGCGCTGGAGCCGCGCGATGATCTCCGGTTCCTTCGCGCCGTGGCGCTTGCCGACAGGTTTCAGCGACACCATCATGAACGCGCTGCCGGCGCGGCTGCCGCCGGTGAAGCCGACCACGGTCGAAACAGCGGGATCGGCCTTGATGATGCCGACCACCTGCTTCAGCTTGCCCTGCATATCCTGAAACGACACGCTCTGGTCGGCGCGCACGCCCGCCATCAACAGCGGCGATTGCTGTTGCGGGAAGAAGCCTTTGGGCGCCACGACATACAGCCACGCGGTCATCACGATCACCGCGATCAGCAGGAAGACGACGAGCGGCTTCATCACCAGCGCCCAATCGAGCGCGCGCGCATAGCCGCGCTCGATGCGCTGATAGCCACGCTCCAACACGCGCGAGACGCGGCCGGGCTCGCGACCGTGCTCGGGAACTTTCAGGAACCACGCGCACAGCATCGGCGTGGTCGTGAGCGACAGCACAAGGCTGATGAGCACCGCCGCCGACAAGGTCACTGCGAACTCGCGGAACAACCGACCGACGATGCCGCCCATGAACAGCAAGGGGATGAACACCGCGACGAGGCTGATGCTGATCGACAGCACCGTGAAGCCCACTTCGGACGCGCCCTTGATCGCCGCTTCGAACCGCCCCATCCCCGCTTCGAGATGCCGCGTGGTGTTCTCCAGCACCACGATCGCATCGTCGACGACGAAGCCCGTCGCCACCGTGATCGCCATCAGCGACAGATTGTTGAGGCTGAACCCGAGCAGATACATCACCCCAAACGTGCCGAGCAGCGACATCACCGTCGCCGTCGCCGGGATCATCGTCGCGCGCAGGTCACGCAGGAACGCGAACACCACCACGATCACCAGGATCAGCGCGACCAGCACGGTGATCTCGATTTCGCGCAGCGACGCGCGGATCGAGCTGGTGCGGTCCATCGCCACGTCGAGCTTGATGTCGGGCGGCAATTGTTGGCGCAACGCCGGCAGTTCCGCCTTGATCTGGTTGACCATCCGGATCAGGTTCGCGCCGGGTTGTTGCGTGATGTTGACGATGATCGCGCGCTTGCCGTTGAACAGCCCGAGGGTGCGGGTGTCCGCCACGCTGTCCGTCACCGTCGCGATATCGCCGAGCCGCACGGCGGACGCACCGCGCCACGCCACCACCAGCGGGCGGTAATCGGCGGCGCTCTTGCCGGCGGCATTGGTGTAGATCTGCCACGAGCGGCCGTTCTTGCCCTCGACCAAACCCTTCGGGCGGTTGGCGTTCGATGCTTCGATCGCGGCGCGGACATCCTCCATCGCGATGCCGTAGGAATTGAGCTGATACGGGTTCACCGACACCCGCACCGCCGGCAGCGAGCCGCCGCCGAGTTCGACATCGCCGACGCCCTGGATCTGCGACATGCGCTGCTGAATGATGTTCGACACCGCATCGTAGATCTGCCCGGCGGTGCGAGTGTCAGAGGTGAGCGCAAGCGTCACCACCGGCTGGTTGGCCGGGTTGACCTTGCGATACGTAGGGTTCTGGCGAAGCGTCGCGGGCAGATCGACCCGCGCGGCGTTGATCGCCGCCTGCACCTCGCGCGCCGCACCGTCGATGTTTTTCGAAAGGTCGAATTGCAGCGTGATCCGCGTCGAGCCGAGCGAACTCGACGAGGTCATCTCGTTGACCCCCGCGATCGTCGACAGCCGCCGTTCGAGCGGAGTGGCGATGCTCTGCGCCATCACGTCGGGGCTCGCGCCGGCCAGGTTCGCCGTCACGCTGATGACCGGGAAATCGACCTGCGGCAGCGGCGCCACCGGCAGCGAGAAGAACGCCGCGATCCCCGCCAGCGCCAGACCGATCGTCAGCAGGATCGTCGCGATCGGCCGCCGGATGAAGGGTGCCGACAGGTTCATGGACGCGCTTCGGGGCCAATGTCGGGGGAAGAGCGCACGCCCCAGCCGCGCCGCGCCAGCGATTGCTGGGCCCGATCGAAATAGAGGTACACGACCGGGGTGGTGAAGATCGTCAGCAACTGGCTGACCAGCAACCCGCCGAAGATGGCGATGCCGAGCGGCCGTCGCAATTCCGCCCCCTCGCCCGTCCCGAGCATCAGCGGCACCGCCGCGAACAATGCCGCCAGCGTTGTCATCAGGATCGGGCGGAAGCGCAGGATCGCCGCCTGACGGATCGCCTCGATCGGCGGCAGTCCCTCGTCGCGCTCGGCGGCGATGGCGAAGTCGATCATCATGATCGCGTTCTTCTTGACGATGCCGATCAGCAGCACGATGCCGATGATGCCGATCACATCGAGATCATGCCCCGTCACCCAAAGCGCGAACAGCGCGCCGACCGCGGCCGAGGGCAAGGTCGACAGGATCGTGACCGGGTGAATGAAGCTCTCGTACAGCACCCCCAGCACGATATAGACGCACACGATCGCGGCGAGGATCAGGTAGAGCTGGTTGGTCAGCGAGTTGGCGAATGCGCCGGCCGCGCCGAGGAAGGTCGTCGAGATGCCCGCCTTGACCTTGAGCGTCGAGAGCTTGGCCTTGATCGCCTCGACAGCGGTGCCGAGCGACACGCCCGGCGCGGTATCGAACCCGATCGTCGCCGCCGGGAACTGCGCGACGTGCGTTACCTGAAGCGGTGAGCTGCCCTCGCGGATCGTCGCGATCGCGCCCAGCGGCGTCGCGCCGCCCGAGGCCTGGAGGTGCAGCAGCCCAAGAGACTGCGGATCGGTCAGCAGCCCCGGCGCCGCTTCGAGGATCACGCGATACTGCGTCGTCTCGGTGAAGATCGTCGAGACGATGCGCTGGCCGAATGCCGAATACAGCGCGTCATCGACGCTCGACGCGGTGATGTTGAGCCGCGCGGCGGTATCCCGGTCGATGTTGATGAACGCGGCGGAACCCTGCGCGCCGGCATCGGTGGTGACGTTGCGCACCTTCGACACCGATTGCAGTGCGGCGGCGATGCGCTTGGCTTCGGCCGTGACGTCGGCGGTGTTCGATCCTTCGATCGACAGCCGATATTGCGTCGGGCCGCTCTCGGCGTCGATCGTCAGATCCTGCGTCGGCTGGAGGTACAAAGTCACTCCGGCGATGCGATCCACCGCTTGCGTCAGCCGCTGCATCACCTTGGCTTGGCTGCCGTGGCTTTCCTTGAGGTTGATGAACATGCTGCCCGAGTTGAGCGTCGCGTTGTCCGATCCATCAACCCCGACGAACGCCGACAGCGACGCGACATCGCCATCGGCGAGGATCGCCTTCGCCGCCTGCGCTTGAAGCGCCGCCATCTTGTCGTAGGAAACGCTGGTCGATGCGACGAGCCGCGCCTGCAACTGGCCGGTGTCCTGAGTCGGGAACAGCCCCTTGGGAATGACGAGGTACAGCAGCACGGTGAGCGCGAGCGTGCCGATCGCCACCAGCAACGTCGCGAAGCGCCGATCGAGCACGAAGCCGAGCGCCTTCTCATACCGCCGCTCGACCGCGCCGAACAGCGCGGCGGAGCGTTGCGCGACCCGGCTCGGCTTCTCGTCGGCCGGCGCCTTGAGCCAGCGCGCCGACAGCATCGGCGTCAGCGTCAGCGATACCACCGCCGAGATCAGGATCGTCACCGCCAGCGTCACCGCGAACTCGCGGAACAAGCGGCCGACGATATCGCCCATGAACAGCAGCGGGATCAGCACCGCGATCAGGGAAACGGTCAGCGAGATGATCGTGAAGCCGATTTCCGCCGCGCCCTTCAGCGCCGCCTCGAAGGGGGGAATCCCCTCCTCGATATGGCGCTGGATATTCTCGATCATCACGATCGCATCGTCGACGACGAAGCCGGTCGCGATCGTCAGCGCCATCAGCGACAGGTTATCGAGGCTGTAATCGAGCAGGTACATCACGCCGAACGTGCCGATCAACGAGATCGGCACCGCCAGCCCCGCCACCAGCGTCGCGCGGCCGGAATGCAGGAAGAAGAAGATCACCAGCACGACCAGCAGCACCGCCAGCACCAGCTCGAACTCGACATCGCTCACCGAGGCGCGGATGCCGGTGGTGCGATCCGCCAGCACCTTGGCGTCCAGCCCGGCGGGCAGGCTCTTGAGCAGCACGGGAAGCTGGTTCTTGATCGCGTCGGTGGTCTGGATGACGTTCGCGCCCGGCTGGCGCTGGACGTTGAGGATGATCGCCGGCGTGGTTCCCGCGAGCGCGCCGAGCCGCGCGTTCTCCGCGCCCTCCACCACCTGCGCGACTTGGGAAAGCCGCACCGGCGCGTTGTTGGCATAACTGACGATCATGTTCTTGTAGTCGTCGACCGTCTCCAACTGGTCGTTGGCGTTGATCTGGTACGACCGGTTCGGACCGTCGAAGCTGCCCTTGGCGCTGTTCGCATTCGCATTGTCGATTGCGGTGCGCAGTTGCGACAGCGACAGGCCGAAGCTCGACAACGCCTGCGTATCCGCGCGAATCCGCATCGCCGGCTTCTGCCCGCCGGCGAGGCTGACGAGGCCGACGCCGCTGATCTGGCTGATCTTCTGCGCGAGCCGCGTATCGACGATCGACTGCACCTGCGTGAGCGGCATCGTCTTCGAGCTGATCGCGATCGTCAGGATCGGCGCGTCGGCCGGGTTGACCTTGGCGTAGACCGGCGGCGCGGGCAGATCGGCCGGAAGCAGCGCGGACGACGCGTTGATCGCCGCCTGCACTTCCTGCTCGGCGACATCAAGCCCTTCGTTCAGCCCGAATTGCAGCGTGATCACCGACGCACCCGCCGAGCTGGTCGAGGCCATCCGCGTCAGCCCCGGCATCTCGCCGAACTGGCGTTCGAGCGGCGCGGTGACGGTCTGGCTCATCACATCGGGGCTACCACCCGGATAAAGCGTGGTGACTTCGATCGTCGGGTAATCGACCTCGGGCAGCGCAGACAGTGACAGCATGCGGAAGCCGACGAGGCCGGCCAGCACGATGCCGACCATCAGCAGCGCGGTCGCGACCGGGCGTAGGATGAAAATGCGCGAAGGGCTCATGGCGCGCGCCGATCAGCCGCGATTGCGCCGGCGACGCCCACCACCAGCACCCGCCGCCGGCTTGTCACCGGGCAGCGCGACCTTGGCACCCTCGCTCAGCCGGTCGCCGCCGTCGGTGATGACGATATCGCCGACATTGAGGCCGCTCACCACCTGCACCTTGTCGGCGGACGCGATGCCGGTCTTGATCGTGCGCTGAGTCACCGTCTTGTCGGGCTTGAGCAACCACACGAAGCTGGCATCCTGCCCCGATCGCACCGCCGCCGGCGGGATCGTCACCGCCTGGCTGATCGTATCGACGGTCAGGCGGACGTTGACGAACTGACTCGGGTAAAGCTGGCCGCTCGCATTGGCGAAGCGCGCCTTGCCCTTGATCGTGCCGGTGGCGGTATCGACCTGATTGTCGAGCGTCGAGAACCGGCCCTGGTCGAGCGTCTGCGTGCGCGTCCGGTCCAGCGCGACCGCCGGAATCTCGGCGCCCTGCGCGATGCGCTTGCCGATCGCCGGCGCCTGATCCTGCGGCACTGCGAAGGCGACGTCGATCGGCTGAAGCGTCGTCACCACCGCGATGCCATTGGCGTCGCCCGCACCGATATAATTGCCGATATCGACCACGCGCAGCCCGACCCGGCCCGTCACCGGCGACACGACCCGCGTGAAGCCGAGGTTGATCTGCGCCTGCTGCACTTGCCCGCGATCGATCGCGATCGTGCCTTCGAGCTGCTTGGCGGTCGCCGCCTGCGTATCGACATCCTGCCGCGCGATCGAATCCTGTCCGAGCAACGTCTGGTAGCGGCCGAGCTGAACGCGCGCGTTGGCAAGCTGGGCGCGATCACGGATCAGCGCGCCCTGCGCCTGCAGCAGCGCCGCCTGATACGGTCGCGGATCGATGATCGCGAGCGTCTCCCCCTTTCGGACGAGTTGGCCTTCGCGGTAGAGCACTTGCGTGATCGTGCCCGATACCTGCGGCCGGATCGTGACGGTCGCCGCAGGCGTGACCGTGCCCAGCGCCTCGACCTGGATCGGCAGATCGGCGCGAACGGCCTTGACGGTGCCAACCGTGGTCGGCTGGCCGCCGCCGCGTCGGCCACCGCCGCCCGGACCGCGACCGTTTCCGCCCGAATTCGAGCTGGACTGCGCCAACCAGACCGCGCCGAGCACAACCAGAGCCAACACGGCGATACCTGCGACCCAGCTCAACAAACGCCCCCGCCGACTGATCGGGCGGGGCGCATCCGCGACGATATCGTCCCGATAGTGTGGGGAGGAAGGCTCGACCTCGGTCATGGGTGTTCCACGCGTGATTTCATTGCCCTTACCGTCTCGGAACCGGGCTTTGTGTCAATCACACAATTGTCGCAGAGTGTCGCGAACGCTCAGCGCAGCGCGCGTTGGAACAGCGCCAGCGTCCACCCTATCGCTTGCAGGAACAGCGCCGGATCATAGCGTGGACCTTCATCGCGAAGGAACGCGTGCTGGGCGTTCACCTCATGCCATTCATAGCGCGCGCCGACCGCTTCGAGCCGCGCGCGGATGATCTCACGGCCTTCGAACGGGACATGCGGGTCTTGCCGCCCCCAGACGAACATCGTCTCGGCCTTGAGATCGACCATCCGCGCGAGACTGTCGTCGTTGCGGCCCTCGCCCAACGTCCCGGAATGCACGTCAGTCGCGTAGAAGCACGCCGCCGCCGTCACGCGCGGGTCGAGCGCCGCACGATACGCGAGATGCCCGCCGAGACACACGCCGAAGGTCGCCAACTGGCCATTGCAGGCGGGATGGTCGGCGAGCGCGGTCAGCCCAGCCTCCGCGTCCGCATCATATGCGGCGACGGGTTTTGCGAACTTGAGTGCATTGCCGCGATCGGTGCCAGCCTGATCGTAGGCGAGGACGGTGCCGGCGGGTTCATATTCGTGATACACTTCGGGCACGGCGACCACATAGCCGTTGCCAGCGAGCATCGCCGCGAGCCGCCGGATCGGTGCCGTCACCTGATAGATTTCCGAAAACAGCAGCACGCCGGGGAAACGCCCCTCGATCGCCGGACGGAACAGATGCAGCCGCATCGTGCCGCCGCCGGCGACCGCGATGTCCTGGCTCTCGTCGCTGCGTAAGATCATGCTGGCACCCTCTGGCTGACGCGCGCTTCGTGGCACCGCGCCCGCCAGAGGGCAACCGCTCACCTAGAACTTGACCTTCACCGTACCGCCGAACGCGCGCGGGTTGCCGGGATAGCCCTGCACGATGCCAGTCGATTTGGTCAGGCCGAGCAGGTTGATGTAATACGCCTTGTTGAGCAAATTCTCCGACCAGAGCTGAATGTCGTATGTGCCATGCGCGAGTTGCAGGCCGACGCGTGCGCTGACCAGCGCGTAATTGCCGATCTCCGCGGTCGGATCGAGCGTGATCGTGGTGTTCTGCTTGCTGCGCCAGTTCACGTCGACCAGCCCGTAAGCGACCGCGTCCTCACCAACCTCATGGCTGTAATCGGTGGTGAGATCGGCGGTCCACTTTGGCGCCCACGCGACCTGACGGCCGGTGAGATCACATACCGAGGCGGTGGTCGTCGCCGGGCAGGTCGAGTTGTGGAACGACGAATAATAGGCGTGGTTGTACGCCGCGAAGCCCTTCAAGTGCAGGCCCTTGGCGATGAACAGTTCACCCTCCAACTCGACACCGTCCGAGGTCAGCGAGCCGACGTTGGCGAGGAACTTCGCGGCGGTGTTGCCCACGCCGACCGACTCGTTCGCCTGATAGTTGCGGACGACGGTGTGGAAGCCGGTGAGGTTGATGAGCAGATGGCGGTCGAACCACTCGCTCTTGATGCCGGCCTCGAAATTGTCGGTCTTCTCGCCCCGCACCTGCTGGCCCGCGCCGTAGAGCGTCACCGCACGCAGCACGCTCGCGTCCGGGTTCGAGGCGTTCACCGGCAGCAGGTTGAAGCCAGCCGATTTGTTGCCGCGCGCGAACTTGGCATAAAGCATCGCCGACGGTGTCACCTTGTAGCTGACGCTCGCTTCGCCCGACAGCGACCGATCGTTGAGCCGATCGTCGACATGGCCGAGCTGCGCGTTGGCGCCGGACGGGGACAGCGCGTTGATCTGCGCGGTGCTGAGGTTGCCGAGGTTCGACACGACCGAACCGTCATAGACTTCGGTACGATGCTCCCACGTATACCGCAGTCCCACGTCGAGCGCGAGCCGGCGCGCCGCATCGGGATGCCAGGTGGCGTTGCCGAACGCGGCCTCGGTATCGGTGTGGAAGATCGCCTTCGATGCGAAGCCGAGCCCCGCGACCTGATTGGCATAGGCGCCCTGCGCCCACGTCTTGCCGCCCACGGTCGGGAAAGCCGTCGTCGAGGGATTGGCCGCCCATATATAATATTGGTTGCCGAAACGGAGGCGCGAATCGACCTCAAGCTTCTGCCGCGACAGGAAGCCGCCGACGGTCAGTTCGATCGGCCGGTTCTTGGCCGTCGCCCAGCGCACTTCCTGCGAAAATTGGTGCTCGTCGTTGCACGAGCCATAATCGGGGATCGCGTTGAGCTGGGTGTAATCATTGTCGTTGTTGGTGAAGCAGCTCCAATGCTGGAACGCGGTGATCGCGGTGAAGGTGCCGCCGCCGACATCCCAACTGACCTCGCCGCTCACCGCGCGGTTGTCGGTCACGGCGTTGAGCGCGCCGTCGATGTTGATGCGGCGGTTCTCCACCGTGCCGGTCGACAGCGTATAGCCGGCGTTGCGCATCCGAGTCTGGAGCAGGGCGGGATCGTAGACTTGCAGGATCACCGGCGAGATCGTCGGGAAGCCCTGATGGTTGTACGTGCCGATCAGCCGGATCGAGAGCGTATCGGTCGGCGTCGCCAGCAATTGCGCGCGGATGCCCTGCCCCTGCCGCGCGTTCTGATAATTGTTGTTGAAGAGGTTGGGATAATTGCCGTCGGTCTTGCTGTAATAGCCCGACAACCGCAGCGCGAGCTTGCCCGGGATCAGCGGCCCGGTCACGCCGGCCTTGATCTCCTGATACCCCTGATTACCAACCGTCGCCTCGGCATTGGCGCCAAACTCGAAACTCGGCTTGAGCGTGTTGATGATGACCGCGCCCGCCGTGGTGTTCTTGCCGAACAACGTGCCCTGCGGGCCGCGCAGCAGCTCGACCTGGGCGAGATCGTTGAAGTCGGTCGAGACCATGCCTTGCCGGCCGGTATAGACGCCATCGACGAAGATGCCGACAGACCCATCGATGCCATCGGTGTTGAAGCCGTTGTTGCCGATCCCGCGCACGCCGAGGTTGAGCTGCTTGGGGTTGGTCAGATAGACCGAGAAAGCCGGGAACTTCGACTGGAAATCGGTGAAGTTAACGAGGTTCTGCCGGGTCAGTTCGGCGGGGGTGATGACGGTCACCGGGATCGGAACATTCTGGAGATTCTCCGCCCGCTTGCGCGCGTAGACGGTGATGTCGCCGAGCTGATCCTGATCGGCGGTGTTCTGGTCGGCCGGCGCCGGCGTTGCGGCAGGTGCGGCATCTTCGGCGCAAGCCGCGCCGGCGATCACGCTGGTCGACAACAGTAGAGCAGCGACCACGCCGGACCGGCACGACCGCGAAGGAAATGTCATCATTGAAATTGCGCCCCTTTGGAATCGATCGGGCACACGGCGGTCGGCGCGTGCCCGCGAGGGCAAGCGCTGTGTTGCATTCCCGTTGCTGTCCGCCGCAACCCGGGCCGCGCTTAGGGGCGCCGCGCGTCGATCGCGTTACGCCACCGCGACAGTCCTGTGACATGCCGCGATTGCGTCTGCGATGGCGCTACTCCGCCATGAACGCGGCAAACGCGGCGGCATGGCTGGGATGCCAGCGTGACAGCGCCGGACGATTCTCGATGATGTCGTCCATCGCCCAGCGCATCCGCTTCTCGTCGGTCGCGCGATCGACGTCATTGTCGGGGCAGAGGATATAGAAATCGCCCTGCGCAATGCGGTCGAGCATGAAATCGGCGACGTGCTCGGCCGACCATGCCGCCGCCGGCTTTTCAGGCCGACCGGTCATGCCGGTGAAGGTGAAGCCGGGGATGAGCAGATGCGCCGAAATGCGCTCGCCCGCCGCCTCGCGCAGCGCGTGCGCGAGCGACTCGGTGTAGCTGCGCACCCCCGCCTTCGACAGGTTATACGCGAAATTCCCCGGCGGGCTGGTGATCCCCTGCTTCGATCCGGTGTTGATGACGATGCCCGGCCGATCCTGCGCGAGCATCGCGGGAACGAACGCCTGCACCCCGTGCAGCACGCCCATCAGATTGGTGTCGAGCAGCGCCTGCCAGCCAGCGGCATTCTCCCAAGGCAGGCCGGGATTGTGCCCGCTCGCGGCGTTGTTCATCAGCACGGAGACGAAGCCCCATTCCGCGAGCACTCTGTCGCGCAGACGTTCGACATCCTCAGGCGAAGACACGTCGGTCGGCACGACCATCACCTCGCCCGCTCCGGCAAGCGCCCTGCCAGCCGCATCGAGCGCCTCCCCACCAAGATCGGCGAGCGCGACCTTGAGGCCCATGCCCAGCAACCGCGAGGCGACAGCGAAGCCGATCCCGCTGGCGGCGCCGGTCACGACGGCGGTCGATCCGTTTGAGAAAGCGGGTGGGAGCGAATGGGTCGTCATGCGGGTACTCCTTGAACCAAAGCGCAACGCCCGACGCGCGCGGAAGAGCCGCGCCGGGCGATCACGCCTCCGCCGGTTCGATCCGCACCAGCAACGTGCCTTCGCTCACCTGCCCGCCTTCGCGCGCGTTGAGTTCAGCGATGATGCCATCGAACGGCGCGGTCAGGCTGTGCTCCATCTTCATCGCCTCGACGGTGACGAGCTTCTGCCCCTTGCGCACCGCATCCCCCGCCGCAACCGCCACCGCGATGACTCGCCCCGGCATCGGCGACAGGATCGCCCCGTCACCCGCGCCCTGCCCGCCCGCGCCCTCCACGCGCCACGCGCGAAGCTGCCACGTCTGGCCGTGTTCGGTCAGCAACGTGTCTTCCAGATCGCCGACGGCACACAATGGATCGAAACCGATGGTGACGGGCGCACCGTTGAGCAGAAACTCCGCGTCCCGCCGGGCAGGCGCATTGAGCCGGAAGCCGACCGGGCCGGTGGCAGATACGACCAGCCGCTCGGCGGCCCGCGCGAGCACGTCGTCGCCGGGGCGCTCGGCCGGCATCAGCGCATCGCCTTCGCGCGCTATCAATCCGGTGTCGAGTTTGGCGGCGGCGAAATCGGCGTTATCGAGAGCGCGCACCAGAAACGCCGCGTTGGTGCGGAGCGGCCAGATGACCGTATCGTCGAGCGCTGCCATCAGCCTGCGCCGCGCCGCGTCGCGATCCGCGCCGTGCGCGATCACCTTGGCGATCATCGGATCGTAGAAGGGCGATATCTCCGCGCCTTGCTCGACGCCGGTATCGATCCGACAGTCACCGCCGATCCGGAACGTGTCGAGCCGCCCGATCGACGGCAGGAACCCCTTGGCCGGATCTTCCGCGTAGAGCCGCGCTTCCATCGCCCACCCGTTGATCGCAAGCTCGTCCTGCCGTCGCGGCAACGGCTCGCCCGAGGCGACGCGCAATTGCCATTCGACCAGATCTTGGCCGGTGATCGCCTCGGTGACGGGATGCTCGACCTGAAGCCGGGTGTTCATCTCCATGAACCAGATCCGGTCGGCACGAAGCCCTTGCGACCCGTCGGCGATGAACTCGATCGTGCCCGCGCCGACGTAATCGACCGCACGCGCCGCCGCGACGGCCGCCCCGCACACCGCAGCGCGCGTGGCCGCGTCCATACCCGGCGCGGGCGCTTCCTCGATCACCTTCTGGTGGCGGCGTTGGAGCGAGCAATCGCGCTCGAACAAATGGACGACATTGCCGTGGCCGTCGCCGAACACCTGCACCTCGATATGGCGCGGGTTGGTGATCCACTTCTCCAGCAAGACGGACACGTTCCCGAAGCTCGACGCCGCCTCGCGCTGGCAGGAGAGCAACGCATCGGCGAAATCCTCCGCCGCATCGACCTTGCGCATACCCTTGCCGCCGCCGCCGGCGACCGCCTTGATGAGCACCGGATAGCCGATCGCATCGGCTTCCGCCCGCAATCGCTCGGGCGATTGATCCTCGCCGAGATAGCCCGGGGTGGTCGGCACGCCGGCCGCCTGCATCAGCGTTTTGGCCGCGTCCTTCAGGCCCATCGCGGTGATCGACGCCGGGTTCGGGCCGACCCAGATCAGCCCCGCCGCCTGCACCGCTGCGGCAAAGGCGGCATTCTCGGACAGAAAACCATAGCCCGGATGGATCGCCTCCGCGCCGCTCTCCTGCGCGGCGGCAATGATGCGTTCGCCGAGAAGGTAGCTTTCGCGCGCCGGCGACGGGCCGATATGCACCGCCGCATCGGCCAGCCGCACATGCAGCGCCTGCGCATCGGCGTCCGAATAGACCGCGACGGTGCGGATGCCGAGCCGCCGCGCGGTGCGGATGATCCGGCAGGCGATCTCGCCGCGGTTGGCGATCAGGAGCGATTTCATCATACCATTACATCCTGAATACGCCGAACTGCGCCCGGTCGGGAACGGCGGCGTTCAGCGTCGCGGCGAAGGCGATCCCCAGCACGTCGCGGGTCTGGGCAGGATCGATGATGCCATCGTCCCACAACCGCGCGGTCGCATAATAAGGATTGCCCTCTTCCTCGTATTTCGCGCGGATCGGCGCCTTGAAGGCTTCCGCCTGTTCGGGCGTCCAGCTCGCCGCATCGCGGTGGACGGTCGCGAGCACGCTCGCCGCCTGCTCGCCGCCCATCACGCTGATCCGCGCATTGGGCCAGGCGAACAGGAAGCGCGGCTGGTACGCGCGCCCGCACATGCCGTAATTGCCAGCGCCGAAGCTGCCGCCGATCAGTACGGTGATCTTGGGCACCGAAGCGGTGGCGACCGCCGTCACCAGCTTGGCGCCGTTCTTGGCAATCCCTTCGGCCTCATATTTGCCGCCGACCATGAAGCCCGAGATGTTCTGGAGGAACAGCAACGGAATGCGCCGCTGGCACGCCAGCTCGATGAAATGCGCGCCCTTGATCGCGCTCTCGCTGAACAACACGCCGTTATTGGCGAGGATCGCGACCGGCATCCCCCAGATATGCGCGAACCCGCAGACCAAGGTGGTGCCGTACAGCGGCTTGAACGCGTGGAATTCGGACCCGTCGACAAGTCGGCCGATCACCTCATGCACGTCATAAGGCGCACGCACGTCATCGGGGATCACGCCATACAGTTCCTGCGGATCGAACGCCGGCGGGCGGGCCGCGCGCAGCGCCAGATCGGGCGTGCGATCCGCCGGCAAGGTCGAGACGATATCGCGCACGATCGTCAGCGCATGTGCGTCATTCTCGGCGAGATGATCGACCACGCCCGAGCGCCGCGCGTGGAGATCGCCGCCGCCAAGGTCTTCGGCCGAAATCACCTCGCCGGTCGCCGCCTGCACCAGCGGCGGCCCGGCGAGGAAAATCGTGCCCTGATTGCGCACGATCACCGATTCATCGGACATCGCCGGGACATAGGCGCCGCCGGCGGTGCAACTGCCCATTACGCAGGCGATCTGCGCGATCCCGCGCGCGCTCATGTTCGCCTGATTGAAGAAGATGCGCCCGAAATGCTCCTTGTCCGGGAACACCTCGGCCTGATTGGGCAGGTTCGCCCCGCCCGAATCGACGAGGTAGATGCACGGCAGCCGGTTCTCCAGCGCGATCTCCTGCGCGCGGAGATGCTTCTTCACCGTCATCGGATAATAGGTGCCGCCCTTCACCGTAGCGTCGTTGCAGGCGATCATCACCTGCCGCCCCGATACGCGGCCGATGCCCGCGATCAAACCCGCACCCGGCACCTCATCACCGTACAGCCCGTTGGCCGCGAGTTGCCCGACTTCCAGAAACGGCGAACCGGGATCGAGCAGATGCTCGACCCGTTCGCGCGGCAGCAGCTTGCCGCGCGCGACATGCTTCGCGCGCGCACTCTCCGACCCGCCCTGAGCCGCCGCTGCGACCTTCGCCCGCAACGTCTCGGCGAGTGCACGGTTGTGCGCGGCATTGGCGCGGAAGCCCTCGCTGTCGGTCGCCAGCTTGGTGTCCAGGACAGGCGCGCTCACTGCGCGACCCGCTCGGGCGCGCCGATCAGTTCGCGGCCGATCAGCATGCGTCGGATCTCGTTGGTGCCCGCACCGATGTCGAGCAATTTGGCGTCGCGCATGAAGCGCTCGACCGGCCAGTCCTTGGTATAGCCCGCGCCGCCGAGCGCCTGCACCGCCTCCAGCGCGGTCTTCATCGCATTCTCGCTCGCCAACAGGATCGCCCCCGCCGCGTCGAACCGCGTGGTGCGGCCGGCATCGCAGGCGCGCGCCACCGCATAAACATAGGCACGCGCGCTGTTGAGCGCGACGTACATGTCGGCGATCTTCGCCTGCATGAGCTGGAACGCGCCGATCGGCTTGCCGAACTGCTGGCGTTCGCGAACATAGGGCAGCACGACATCGAGGCACGCCTGCATGATGCCGAGCTGGATGCCCGCGAGAACGGTGCGCTCGTAATCCAGCCCCGACATCAGCACCCCGGCGCCACCGTTGAGCGGCCCCATGATATTCTCTTCGGGCACCTCGCAATCGTCGAACACCAGTTCCGCGGTCGGCGAACCGCGCATTCCCATCTTGTCGATCTTCTGCCCGATCGAGAAACCCGCCATGTCCTTCTCGATCAGGAAGGTGGTGATCCCCTTCGATCCTTCGCCCGTCTTGGCGTAAACGACCAACGTGTCGGCATAGGTCGCGTTGGTGATCCAGAATTTGGTGCCGTTGAGGACATAGCGGTCGCCCTTTTTCTCGGCCCTTAGCTTCATCGAGACCACGTCAGAGCCTGCCCCGGCCTCCGACATGGCGAGGCTGCCGACATGCTCGCCCGAAATCAGCTTGGGGAGATAGCGCGCCTTCTGCTCGGGCGAACCCCAGCGCCGGATCTGGTTGACGCACAGGTTCGAATGCGCGCCGTAGCTCAGGCCGATCGACGCGGAGGCCCGCGCCACCTCTTCCTGCGCGATGACATGTTCGAGATAGCCGAGCCCGAGCCCGCCATCCTCTTCCGACACGGTGATGCCGTGCAGCCCGAGGTCGCCCATTTGCGGCCAGAGATCGCGCGGAAACCAGTCCTTCGCGTCGATCTCGGCGGCAAGCGGGGCAATCTTGTCCGCCGCGAACCGCGCCGTGCTCTCGCGGATCATGTCGGCGTTCTCGCCGAGGCCGAAATCGAATGTCGCCATATCTGCTCTCCTGCTCGGCAGCCTAGAGGATTTGCCGACGCGTGAAAAATTGAAAGCGGCGCCAGCGGTGAATAGATGGCATCTATGATCGAACGCTATCTCGTCCGCTATTTCCTCGCCGTGGTCGATCACGGCACCTTCTCGGCGGCGGCGCAGCATTGCCGCGTCACCCAGCCGACACTTTCGGTCGGCATCGGCAAGCTCGAAGCGTTGCTGGAGGCGCCGCTGTTCGAACGCTCCAACCGCGCTGTGCGACTGACTGCGGCGGGGACACGTTTCGTCGAACATGCCCGCCGAATCGAAAACGCCTTCAATCTGGCGAAACGCGCGGTGCAGCGCGAACCCGATGGTGGCGCGGTTCGGCTCGGCGTGCTCAACAGCCTGCCCGGCCCTGACCTCGCGCGGATGACGGCGCTGGCGCTGGCGCACGCACCCGCCGCCACGTTCGAACTCGTCCCCGGCACCGCGCGCGAACTCCACGCCAAGCTCAACCAGGGGCGGATCGACGTGGCGCTGACCCTTACCGCCACGGGCACCGCGACCTTCCTCGAACGGCCGTTGCGCACCGAAGGTTTCGGCGTGTTCCTGCCGGCCGCGCATTCTCTGGCCGGCCGCGACAGCGTGGCGGCGGAGGAGGTCGCACACGATGTCATGATCGTGCGGCGTCATTGTGAATCGCTCGCCGCGATCAGCCGCCACTTCACCGATAAGGACGTGCGTCCGCACTTCGCCTTTCGAAGCACCAACGACGACCGGGTCTTGCAGATGATCGCCGCCGGCCTCGGCATCACCGTGATGCCGATGAGCTTTCAGGCACCCGGGGTTCACGCGGCGCGATTGCAGGGGTTCGATCTCCAGCGCACGATCGGAGTCGCCTTCGCGCCCGCCGCGCAGATGCTGGAGCAAACGCCGACGGGGATCGTCCTCGCCGCGATCGAGACCTTCTCGTCACCTGCGCGGTTGATGATCTGACCGAACGCCAGACACGACAATACCGGCCGCGACGATCCTGTCGCGGCCGGTATCGCTTCAGAGCGTCAGACGAACGTCAGTTCCGTTCGTCCTTGGCAGCCGCCTCGGCCATTGCCGGGGCTTCGGCGATGGTGGCAGCGCCACCGAAATCGCCATCGGTAACCCGTCCCGCACCCGGCCCGGCGCCGAGATCGACACCCGTCGTAGGATCGCTCGTCGCATCGGAGGCGAGCCGCGCCGCCATCTTGGCGACGACCTTCGCGTCCGCGCTGTCGAGATCGACCGTCGCAAGGCCGTCACCATCATCGGCCGGCATCACCTCCGTGAGGTCGTCGATCCGGTCCCACTGCGGCCCCGAATTCCACGGCCCGGTCATGTCGCCCTCGCCCTGCGAGGTGTTGACGTACATGTTGCTGTACTTCTCCACCCCCGGCAGCTTGCCCGGCGGGAAGTTGTCCTCGATCGAATACAGTGCCTTCTCGAACGATTTCTGGTGCGCGATTTCGCGCGTCATCAGGAAGCCGAGCGCGTCCTTGATGCCGGGATCATCGGTGATGTTGATGAGCCGTTCGTAGACGATCTTCGCGCGGCTCTCGGCCGCGATGTTGGAGCGCAGATCCACGGTCGGCTCAGAACGTGTGTCGACATACGCGGCCGTCCACGGCACGCCGGCAGAGTCGATCAACGCGGGGCCACCGCCGAACAACAACGATTCCTTCGCGCTGGTGCCGGTCTGCCCGACCATGCTGTACAGTTCCGCCTCGGCCAACTGACCTTCGGAGAGCTGGGCCTTGGCACCCTTGTTCAGCATCGCGATAATCGAACCGATCACCTCGAGGTGGCTCAGTTCCTCGGTGGCGATATCCAGCAGCATGTCCTTGCGGCCAGCATCTTCTTCACCAAGCCCTTGCGTGAAATAGCGCATCGCAGCGGCAAGTTCGCCGTCCGCCCCGCCAAATTGTTCGAGCAGCAGGCAGGCAAGTCTTGGGTTAGGCTCGGAAACGCGGACAGTATATTGCAGCCGCTTGTTGTGCATGAACATCGGCATGATCCTGTTGTTTCGGGGACGCGGCAAGAACGGCGGAGCCACGCGACAGGTTCCCCTTGATAAATGTCAAGACTTTGTTTTAACTTAGATTTAGACGTATCTTGAAATTCCCGGTCGGAGAGGTCGGCGCGTTTCGTAAAATATACTGATGCGGATCAAGTCCGCCCTGAGCCGCGGGAACGCAGCCTGCACCGGCTCGTTCAAGGCGTCGGATCGTATTTTCTGACCCGCAAAGGAGCATCTCATGTCGGTCATTGACAAGCTGGTCGCCGCCGTAACCCCGCCCGAGAGCGAAGAGGCGCGGGTCGAAGCGCGCAAGAAGGCGGAAGCCGTCGCCACCCCCGGCAGTTGGCTGTCCGAGATCCTGCGGCATCACCGCAAGATCGAGGCGCTGTTCGACGCGGTGAAGATCGCCGAGACGCCCGCCGGCCGTCAGCGCGCGCAGAAGGATCTCGCCTTGCTGTTGACCGCGCACTCGATCGCCGAAGAAGCCGCGGTCTATCCGGCACTTGCCGCCGACAAGCAGGTCGCCCACGCCGAACTCGCCTATCAGGAGCAGTCCGCCGCGAAGATGGAGATGGGCCTGCTCGAACGGCTCGATCCGATGAGCCAGGACTACCTCGACAAGCTCGAACACATCCGTGGCGCCGTCACGCACCACATCTATTCGGAAGAAGGGACGTGGTTCCTGCAACTCGCCGAGGATGTCGGTCCCGACGAGCAAGAGCGGATCACGTCGCGCTACCGCGAGGAGTTCGAGCGCTATACCCACGGCGCCGCCTGATCTGGCACAGGTCCGGGGTAATGCCCGGACCTGTCCTTCTCTTCGCCGCGAAGCATCCAATGGAAAAATCGCCGCGCGTGGGATAGAGGCGTCCAAGCCCCTTCTCTCAGGCAGGAACGACACAGCAATGAAGATGCGTCCGGCGCTCGGCATCATCGCCGCCCTCTGCGCCCTGCTCCCGACCGCAGCCTATGCCGATGATTCGAGCGACCTGCGCCAGACGATCCTGCAGGGATGCGAACTCGCGGCGTGGCAATTCGCCATTCGCGTCGAAAAGGATGGCTCCATCGTCACGCAAATCTCGCCAACGATCAAAGACGACCAGAAGACCTGCGTTCGCAAGATGATCGACGATTATCGCCGCAATGGCCTGAGCTGACCGAAACGCCCGGTGCCCGCTGCGTCAGAACCAGCCGCGCACGCCAAACACCGCCGCCGCCCCGCCGCGTGCATCCGCGTCTCTGCGAGCGTAATCGGCCGTGCGCCCAACCTTCCTGTCCCACGATATGCCAAGATAGGGCGCGAACTCGCGACGGATTTCGTAGCGCAGACGCAGGCCGAGTTCGGCGGTGGATAAACCTTGGCCAATACGCTGCTCGGGCACGTCCTGCGCAGCGAGGTTGAGTTCGACGCGCGGCTGAAGCACAAGCCGCTGGGTGATGCGCTGATCGTACCACGCCTCCGCGCGGGCGAGCACGTCGCCTTTGTCGGACACGAACAGCGTGCCCTCCGTCTCGAACCAATAGGGCGCCAATCCCTCGACCCCTACCGAGACATAGGTGCGGCGCACGCCCGCGCCGAGATCCTGCCGAATGCCCGCCTGAAGATCGTAATAGGGTCCGATCGCGCGCGAATAGAGCAATTGGACCTCGGCCGTATCGACGCTGCGGCCGAACTGTGCTTCCCCCTCGCTTTTTGCGACCACACGGTTGATGTCCCCGCCCCACCAGCCCTCGCCATCCCAGCGGTAGCCCTCGCGACCGCGGCGCACTTGCACTTCGGCAAGGTTGAACAGGATCTGGTGGAGCCGCATGCCGCCATGCTCGTGGTGCATCCGGTCACGGGCCGCCGCCATGACGTCCGCGCCCCAAACCGCATCGGCGGCGTGATCGGCGGGCGGGGGCGGTGCCGGCGGCGCGGTATCGGGCGGCGACAGGTCCGTACCGACCTTTTCGACCGAAGCGGTCGAATGCGCGGAGGCGTCGCCGGGCGGTGCCGGCTGATGATGCTGGTGGTCGGACATGTCCATACCAGGCATGGTCTGCGCATGAGCGGGAGCGATCGCGATCAATGCCGCGATACACGTCAGCGCCTTCATGCCGCCTTCGCCGGGCGCACGCTCACCACCTGCATCATCCCGGCGTGCATGTGATAGAGCATGTGGCAGTGAAACGCCCAGTCGCCCACCGCATCGGCGGTAAGATCGAAGGTGACCATGCCGCCGGGCTGAACGTTGACGGTATGCTTGCGTGGGGCATGATCGCCGTGCCCGGTCACCAGTTCGAAGAAGTGGCCGTGGAGGTGGATCGGGTGGTTCATCATCGTATCGTTGATGAGCGTGATCCGCACCCGCTCGCCGGCGGTGAACGGGATCGGGTCTTTCACCTCGTTCAGCTTCTTTCCATCGAACGCCCACATATAGCGTTCCATATTGCCGGTGAGATGGATCTCCAGCTTGCGCGACGGCGCGCGCACGTCCGGGTTGCGGTCGGCCGCGACCAGATCGGTATAGACCAACACCTTTCCGCCAACGTCGGCAAGCCCCTGCCCCGGCTCGGCGGTTCGGTCGGCCGGCATGGGCGAGATCGTCTGCACCCCGGGGCCGAGCGGCAGCCCCGGCGCGTTGCGCGAATCACGCATCCCCATGTGCATCGACGACATATCGACCATGTCGGGGTCCATCGCCGACATATCCATGCCCATATCCTTCATCGTCACCACCGGACGGCGGCGCAGCGGCGGCGCGGCGGCGAGGAGGCCCGCGCGGGGCGTAAGCGTGGCGAACGCCATCCCGGACCGGTCGATCGCCTCGGCAACGAGGCCATAGGCACGGTCGTCGACCGGGGCGACGATCACGTCGTAAGTCTCGGCGTTGGCGATCTGGAACTCGTCCACCGTCACGGGCCGCACCGGCAGCCCGTCGGTCGCCACCACCGACATCCGCAAGCCGGGGATTCGCACGTTGAAGATCGTCATGGCGGACGCATTGATGAAGCGCAGCCGCACCCGTTCGCCGGGCCGGAACAGCGCCGTCCAGCCACCCACCGGGCCCCGGCCATTGACCAGATACGTGTAGGTGGAGCCAGTCACATCGGAGATGTCGGTCGGGTCCATCCGCATCTTGCCCCATGCGCGGCGCTCCGCCGCCGTCTGGTCGCGGCCGGCAAGCTGGCCGGCCAGCGTCTGCTTCTGGTAGTTGAAATACCCGCCCTGCTGCTTCAGCCGCTGGAAGATCGTGTGCGGATGGATCGGGCTGTGATCCGACAACACGATGACATGCTCGCGATCATGCGCGATCGGATCGGCACCTGCGGGATCGATCACGATCGGGCCATAATGCCCCATCTGCTCCTGCAACCCGGAATGGCTGTGATACCAATAGGTGCCGGACTGTCGGATCGGGAACTCGTAGGTGAAGCGGCTGCCCGCCCTGATACCCGGGAAGCTGATCCCCGGCACCCCGTCCATCTGAAAGGGCAGCAGCAGCCCGTGCCAGTGGATTGACGTGTCCTCGTCCGCCAGATCGTTGACGACGGTAAGCCGCACGTCCTGCCCTTCACGCAGCCGGATGAGCGGGCCGGGCACGGTGCCGTTGATACCGATCGCATGAGTCTCGCGCCCGCCGATCCGCAGCATCTGGTGGGCGATGCGCAGTTCGATGTCGGTGCCGCCCGCGCTCACCGGCGCGACGGGCACGCCAGCGGAGACCGCCGCCGCCCAGCCCGGCCAGCAGGCGGTAAGCGCTCCTGCGCCGCCGATCCTCAATATGTCCCTGCGCCGCGGCGTCATGATATTCCTGTCCATAGCACGCCTATGTGGCGAGCCAGCTTGCGAATTCTACGATTGCGATGACGCAGCCGGCAACCGCGCCTATTCTGCGGACCGGCACCCGTCCAGCGCAGGAGATCTACATGCCCCGCCTTATCGCCCCGTTCATCGCCGCAGCCCTCATCGCCGCGCCTGCTTTCGCAAATCCCCGGATCGTCTCGAGCACCCCGGCCCCCGATGCGACGGTGGCGCCGATCAGCCGCGTGGAAGTGACTTTCTCGGACAAGCTCGTCACGCAGTCCACCGGCGCGTCGCTGGAGATGATCGCCATGCCCGGAATGAAGATGAATACGCCAATGAAAATGAAGGTCGCGACCAGCATCGCCCCGGATGGCGTGACCCTAATCACCACCACGCCCAAGCCGTTGCCCAAAGGCACCTACAAGCTCAGCTATCATGTCGTATCGGTCGACACGCAGCGCGCCGACGGCGATCTCAGCTTCAAGGTTCAGTGATGGGTGACGCGCGATGAAGGCGCTGCCCGGATGCCGAGCAGGGCCGCAACTGCGCACGCGACTGCGCCGGCCGCCAGTCCCCATCGTGGGTTTGCCGCGTCGATCAGCCCGATGATCGATGCGCCGATCGGCGTCGAGCCAACGAACGCGGTCGACCACAAGGCCGTGACCCGCCCGCGAAACTCGGGCGCCGAAGCGAGTTGGATCGTCGAATTGCCGGTGGTGATGAAGGTGATGCTTGCCAAGCCGACGATGAACAGCAACGGCACCGCAACCGCTTGCGACGGTGAGCAGGCGACCGCAGCCATGCCGGCGGCATAGAGCAGCGATGCGCGTATCAGCCGTGGCAGTCCGGTTTCGGGGCGCAGCATACAATATATCCCGCCGACGACCGACCCCGCCCCGAACGCCCCCAGCAGCCAGCTATACGCAGCCGGGCCGCCCGCCAGCGTCATCTTCGCGAAGATCGGCAGACTGACCTCGAACTCGTAGGTGAACGTGCCGATCAGCGCCATCATCATCACCGGCACGATGATCTCGGGCACCGTCAGCGCATAGCGGAAACCCTGCACAAGCTGCCCGCGCGCGGCCGCCACCCGCTTGACCGGGAAGAGCGCCGCCGGGTGCATCAGCGCGAGCGCGACCAGCACCGCGGCGAAGCTGCCCGCGTTGACAAGGAAACACCAGCCGATCCCGATCGTCTCGATCAACAGCGCCGCGACCAGCGGACCGACCGCGCGCCCGACATTGACCATCGTGCTGTTGATCGTCACCGCATTGCGGATCAGCCGCGTGCCGACCATCTCCGGGATGAACGCCTGCCGCGCGGGATTGTCGAGCGCGGACAGGCATCCGAACACCAGCGCGACCGCATAGACGATCTCCATCCGCATCAAGCCGGTCAACACCAGCGCCGCCTGGATGAGCGACAGCAGCGCGAGCGATGACGCGGTGAGGATCAGGATGCGGCGCTTGCTCATCCGATCGACCAGCAGCCCCGCATAGGGCGTCAGCAACAGCACTGGTAAGTAACGGGCGGCGGTGGCGAATCCCACTGCCCGCGCGGAATTGGTCAGGTGCAGGACGAGGATCGCCTGCGCTACAGTTTCGGTCCACGAGCCGACGAGGCTGACGCCCTGGCCAGTCACGAAGCTGCGGAAATTGGGCACCGACAGCGCCGCGAACGTCGCAACGGGTTCGTTCGGTCGGGTCAGCGTATCGATCCCGTTCGGCATCGGGGCTCCTTCCAGCTCTTCGGGCGATTATGGTGTGCGAAACCGGACCCGTCATAGTCGAGGCGAAAAGCACCTCGGCTTTGCGTCACCAGATCGGGTGTTGTTATCGCTCAGACGGCGGATCCCGGAAATCATACGATGGTTTTACGGTACTCGACAAAGACGCGCATGACTTGGACGATATCAGCTTGATCTCTGCCAGCCGCCGCCCAGAGCCTTGAACAGCGTGACCAGCAAATCGGTACGCTGCGCGCGCGACTGTGCGACCGCCGCCTGTGCTTCGATCAGGGCCTGTTCGCTCAGCAACAGGTCGAGCTGGCTCGCCGCGCCGGCATCGTGCCGGCCACGTGCCAGCTCGAACGCCTGCCGCGCGCTGGCTTCGGCCGCGTCGAGTTCGCGGGCGCGCTCGAGCGCGGCGGCGTAGCGCGCCAGCGCCTGCTCCACCTCCTTGAGCGCGGTGACGACGGTGCCGTCGAACCGCGCGACGGCGGCGCGGTCCTCGGCGCGCGCCGCCGCCACCCGCGCGCGCGCGGCACCGAGATTGGGGAAGGACCAACTGACGAACGGGCCGATACCGAAGCTGGTCGAGGCTCGCGTGCCAAGGCTCACACCTGCCGGCGCGGCGGTCGAGAGCGATCCGAGCAGGCTGATGCGCGGCAACAGATCCGCCTCGGCGACCCCGATCCGCGCACTCGCGGCGGCGACCCGCCGTTCGGCGAGGCGCACGTCGGGCCGCCGTCGCAACAGCGCGGCGCCATCGCCGACCGGCAGCGCCTGACTGAGTTCAGGCGGCTTCCGGCACATTTCCGCCCCATGCGGCACGCCATCGGGCGTCCTGCCCAGCATCGCGGCAAGCGCGAACAGCGCCGCGCGGCGCTCGCCCTCCAGCGTCGGGATCGCCGCGCGGGTCTGCGCAAGCAACGTCGTGGTGCGCGCGACGTCGAACCGCGCGGCGCCACCGGCGGCGTATCCACGCGCGATGATCGTCTTCTGCTCCAACGCGACGTCCGCCGATCGCCTGGCGACATCGACCTGATAGGCGGCCGCGCACGCCGAGACATAGGCGCGGATCGTCTCTGACGCGACCAGCACGCGCACCGCGTCACGCTCGGCGGCGGCGGCATCTGCATCGGCACGCGCAGCCTCCACGGAACGGCGGATACGGCCGAACAGATCGACCTCATAGGCAAGATCGCCGCCGAACGCCTCGGTCCAGTCGGTCTTCGCCTCGCGGCCGAGCGCGCCGGCGATCTGGCCTTGCGTGCTGGTGCGGCCATAGCTCGTGCCTGCGGATTCGGTCGTCGTGGGCAGCCGCGCCGCGCGCGTGCCGGCCAGAGCGGCGCGCGCGGAGTCGAGGTTGGCCTCGGCCGCACGCAGATCGGTGTTGGCAGCGAACGCCGCATCGACCAGCCGGCCGAGCGCGGGATCGTCGTACAACGTCCACCACGCGTCAGGCACGGGCGCCGCTCCGCCGCCCCCGCCGATGAACCCGCCCGTCGCGCCGGAAGCAGGTTGCGGCGGCCGATAGTGCGGCCCCATCGTGCAGCCACCGGCCGCAAGCGCGGCGGCAAGGACGAGCCGGCGCATCATCGCAGCTTACGCCAGAACGAAAAGCGGAACGGCCGGTACGACGCCGCGCTCGGCGGGGCGCGATCGAGCAGCAGCATCGCGCCGACCGCCGCGAACGCGACCAATCCGATCACCAGAAAGCCGTCGATCACCGATTGCAATTCCGCCGCCTGCCGCACCGCCCCCGCCAGCATCGCATAAGACCGGGCGCCGCCGGTACTGCCCGACCGGCTCGTCAGCAGCGCGGCATAATCCTCCAAGCGGATCGCCACCGAGTCCGCGCCGCGCACGACATGCTCGCCGATCCGGCTCGATGCATATTGCTCGCGCACGCGCACCAGCGTGGCGGTGAAGGCAAGACCGATCTCGCCGCCCATCAGCCGCGCCGTCTGCACCATCGCGCCGAAGGTCAGCGCCGATTCCGGCTTCATGTGCTGGATCGAGGTGAACACCACTCCGCTCAGCGCCAGCGTCTGCCCGAGCGCTTGCAGCAACTGGGTCGGCAGGAACTGGTGCGGCCCCCATTCGGGCGTCAGCGTGCGCGAGACGATCCAGCACGCCATGCCGACAGCGATCAGCCCCGTACAGGCGGTCCAGCGCGAATCCATTCGCCGCAACAACACTGCGGCGACGGGCGCGGCGATCAACTGCGGGATGGCGATCCACACCAGCGCCTGCCCGACCTCGAGACTGCGATAGCCGCGCACCGAGATGAGGAATTGCGGGATCAGGAACGCCGTCGACAGGATCGTGAGCCGCAGCACCAGTACCATCAGCAGGAGCACGGGCAGCGGCCAGCGCAAAGCGCCCTTGGGGTCGAACCAGTCGCTCGGCGTGTGGATCACATGCGCCACCGCCGCCAGCAGCAGGATGCCACCGGCGGCGAGCAGGCCGACGATCGTACCCGAGGCGAACCAGTCGAGGCGATTGCCCTGGTCGAGCGCCGCATAGATCAGCGCCAGCCCGATCGCCGCCGTCATCACGCCGAACAGATCGGGGCGCTTCGGCGTGCGCGGCAGCGGGTTGCGGGCCAGTCCGAAGTACAGACACGCCATCATCGCCAGCGCCAGCGGCACGCTCTGCCAGAAGATGAAGTGCCAACTCAGATGATCGATATACCAGCCTTCGAGCGACGCCGAGATGTTGAGCGACAGTTCGAGGTTGAGCGCATAGACGACGATGCCATAGGCCCAATATTTGGGCGCGAGCGAGCGCAGCACGACCGGCAGCGTGAGCGGGATGAACGTGCCCGAGCCGACCCCAGAGAGGAATTGCAGCATCAGCAACGGTTCTAGCGACCCCGAAAAGGGGATCAGCGTCGAGGCCAGCGCGAACAGCGCCGCGCCGTACATCAGGACATGGCGGGGGCCGTACACGCCGCCCGCCCAGATCGCTATGGGGGTGACGAGCATCTGCCCGCAGGTCTGCGCGGTGGTGATCCACGCGCCGTCATCGAACCCGGCGTGGACCGCGCCGCGAATGTCGGCGAGGCCGAAGGTCGACAGCCGCCCGGTCAGCGTCGAGATGAACGCGCCGAACAGCACCGCCGCGATCCCCAGCCACGGCCTCGGCGGAGTGCCCGCCATCAATGCACCCCGGTATCGATCGTCGCCGACACCGACATGCCCGGCCTGAGCAGGCCGGCAATCGACGCGGGATCGTCAATCGCGATCTTCACCGCGAGCCGCTGGACGATCTTGGTGAAATTGCCGGTGGCGTTGTCCGGCGGCAGCAGCGCGAATTGCGAGCCCGTGCCCGGCGCATAGCCGCTGACATGGCCACGGATGACATGGCCGGGATAGGCATCGACGGTGACCGTCGCACGCTGCCCCGGCCGCACGTGGGTCATCTGGGTTTCCTTGAAATTGGCGATCACCCAGACGTGCGGCAGCGGCATCAGCGTCGTGAGCTGCGCGCCGACCGCGACATATTGCCCCGGCCGCACCTGGCGCTGGCCGAGCACGCCGTCCTGCGGCGCGACGATACGCGTGTGGCGCAGGTTGATCCGCGCGAGGTCGGCGGCGGCGCGCGCGGCGACGAGCGACGCATGGGCCTGCGCGATCTGCGCGGACAGCACGCCCGACTGGCGGATCGCAGCCTGCCGCAACGCGGTATCGCGCTCGACCTGCGCGGCGGTCGTCGCGGCGGTGGTGTCGGTCGCCTCGCGCTGGTCCTCGGAGCCCGATCCGTCGCGCAACAGCGTGCGCTGCCGCGCCGCCGCCTGCCGCGCGCGCGCCGCCAGCGCGTTCGACGCCTGCACCGATGCGCTCGCGGCGGCGATATTGGCGCGCTGAAGCGCCTGTTGCGCGATCAGATTGCCGATCGCGGCAACGGCCACCGCCGCGTTGGCCTGCGCCTGATCGTAGCTCGCGCGGTAATCGTCGTCGTCGATCTGGACGAGCGTCTGGCCTGCCCGCACCGTTTCGAAATCCTGCGCCGGCACCGCGCGCACATAGCCGGCGACGCGCGCGCCGATCGGCGTCAGGTCCGATTGCAGATAGGCGTCGATCGTTTCCTGATAGCGCCGGTCGCCGACCCAGCGATCCCAGGATCGGATGCAGAGGATCAGCACGATCGCCGCCAGCACGAACGCAGCAAGGCCGATCAGCGTCGAGAGCCAGCGCCGCCCGCGCACGACCGGCGCATCCTCGACGACAGGCGCGGGCGGAGCGGTCGTCGCCATATCGTGTCTGCTTTCCCCCTCGACGACGGACCGGGTCGTGCCGGCCGCTACCCCTGCCGTCTTGCACGCCCCGCGCCAGATTTGGACAATCCGCACATCGCCAGCCGATACGTCAAGCCATGAAGGCGCCCAGCTTGCGACCGTAATCGACGATCGCCCGCCCGTTCCACAGCCGCGCCTGCTGATAGGCCTGCAATGCCGGCTCGGCCGGATGCGCCGCGAGCGCCGTCGCCAGCGCGAGCGCGTCGCCCGCCGCCTTGGCGACGCCCATCGCGGTATGCGGCCGCGCCACGAACGCGCTGTCACCGATCAGCGCGAGCCGGCCCCGCACCATCTGCGGCGCCTCGTAGTCGAAGATCGCCTGAACGAACGGATCAGGTTCGGCGAGCAGCGCGGCGCGGAACTGCGGCGGCAGCAAGGTCGCGCTGTCCCGCCGTAGCCGGTCGCGCGCCTGATCGGTAAGTTGTCCCGGTGCCAGCGAAAACGGATGCGCGCGCCCGGCGCGGTCGGTGAGCGTGGCCGCGAGATCGTCGGCGCGGCGGTACCAGACCCAATTATAGCGCCGCCGGCCCGGTTCGAGTTCGCCCGCCGGACCCGGCACGACATAGCCGAGCGCCTGCGCACGCTCGCCAGTATAGAAGGCAAACCGGTCGAGCAGAACGTCCGCCGCCGTGGCAGGCAATGCGTCCTCCGGGATCAGCCCGCGCCATGCGACATAGCCGGTGTAGCGCGCCTGCTGCTCCAGGCCGATCACCGCCGCGCGCACCGCCGAGCCGACACCGTCGGCGCCGATCACCAGATCGGCGGTCTCGCGGCCGCCGTCCTCGAACTCCAGCCACGCCGCGCCATCGCCCTGCCCGGCGCGCGCGACCGCCCGGCCGAGCGTATAGTCGCGCTCGCCGAGCAGATCGCGCAGCCCGCTGTAGAGATGGTCCCACGAAACCTGCATTTGCGGAGTCGCCACGCGCCCGGCGACGCTGCCGTCGAGATCAAGGAAGATCCGCTCGCGCGCGACCACGCCGATGGTGGCAAGATGGTCGAGCGACAACGCGCGCAGCGCGGTGAACACCTCCTCCTGTGGGACCAGCCCGGCACCGCGCCCGGCGAGGCCACCACGAGACCGCTCGAAGACGTGAACCTCATGCCCGGCCCGCCGCAGCAGTCCGGCGGCGAACAGGCCCGCGAGCGAGCCTCCGGCGATCACGATCCGCATCGATCAGGCCCTCCCGCGCAGGCTGACGAGTTGTAATGCGGCCGCGACCAGCGCGAAGCCACCGCCGAGCAGCACCACCGCGCTCCAGCCGTCGGCGTTCCACGCGATCGTCGCACCGGCAGAACCCACCGCGCCGCCAAGAAACATTGCGCCCATGAAGATGGTGTTGAGCCGCGACCGTGCCTCGGGCCGCAGCGCGTAGACGATGTGCTGGTTGGAGACGAGCGCGCTCTGCACCGCGAAATCGAGCAGGATGACACCCGCGACCAGCCCCGCGATCGACGTCCACAGGCCGAACACCACCCATGACGCCAGCGTCAGCACAGCGCCGAGCGCGATCACCTGATGCGGCCCGCGCCGGTCGGCGATGCGGCCGGCGATCGGCGCGGCCAGAATCCCGACCGCGCCGACGACCCCGAACAGCCCGGCGATCTCGGCGCCCAGCGCGAAGCGCGGCTCCTGCAAGCGCAGCGCGAGGATCGTCCAGAACGCGCTGAACGCCGCGAACAGCAAGGATTGCGTCACCGCCGCCAGCCGCAGCGCGCCGAACTCACGCCACAGATCGACAAGCGAGTGCAACAACGCGCCATAACGCAGACCGCTATCGGGATGGCTGCGCGGCAGGCGCAGCGCCATCAGGGCAGCGGCGGCGACCGCCATCGGCACGCCGAGCCAGAACATCGCCCGCCATCCCGAATGCGTCGCGACGAAGCCGGCCAAGGTGCGGCTGAGCAGAATGCCGCACAGTAGCCCCGACATCACCACGCCGACCGTCGCACCACGCCGTTCGGGCGCGGAAAGATGCGCGGCGAAGGGCACGATCTGTTGCGCGACCGTCGCCGCCGCGCCGACCAGCAGCGAGGCGAGGATGACGAGACCGACCGTGGGCGCCGCCGCCGCCGCGACCAGCGCCAGCGCGAGCACGCCGAACTGGATCAGGATCAGCCGCTTGCGTTCGACCAGATCGCCCAGCGGCACGAGCAGGAACAGCCCGGCGGCATAGCCCAGTTGGGTCGCGGTCGGGATCATCCCCGCCGCGGTGCCGGGGAAGTCGCGCTCGATGATGCCGAGCATCGGCTGGTTGTAATAGATGTTGGCGACGCCGATCCCCGTCGCCACCGCCATCGCCAGCGTGACGCCATAGGTCAGCGGCTTCGCGGGCGGTTTTTGCGCATCCACGGACGCTCTGGTCGACATCACGATAACTCCTCGGAAGATCCTGGGTCCGATCTAGCTCATGCGAGCGCGCCGGAAATACCGATACGAAGGTTGGGGGCGATCAGCCGGCGGGGCCAAGCGCGGCGACGATCGCCGCAGCGCGATAGTCGGTCGGTAGCCTTTCGGACATCGCCCGGCTCAGCAACGGCCATTTCTGTCGGGCGTTCAAGATCAGCACGGCGACACGCCGCACACGTTCATAACACGCAGACGGATCGAGCGCGCGCAGCGGATTAGGGTGACGACCACCGGTTCGCTCAGCCAGATCGCCTGAGCATGCGGACTGACCGATCAGGCGCATCTCACCCGGCTCTTCCGAAAGCTCGTCGGCGAGACCACGCTGGTATGGACCCGGATCTGGCAGCGCACCTGATCCGCGCACCATCCGTCAATACACCGCCTCCTGATCCTCGACCTTGCCGCGAAACACCCAATAGCTGAACGCGACATAGCTGAGGATCACCGGCACGATGAGAACCAGCGCGCAAGCCACGATGATCTGCGTGCGCGGCTGCGACACGCCTTGCCAGATCGTCAGCGCGCCCGGGACCGCGGCGGGCCATATGCTGACGCCGATCCCGACCAGGGCGGCGAGGAACAGCACGATCGACGCCGCGAACGGCAGCCACTGTCGCCGTGCAGACCATAATCCACGCCACGCGGCCAGCCACGCCGCACCAGCCAGAATCGGCAACGGCGCGAGCAGCGGCAATCCCGGCCAGGTGAACCAGCGCGCGGCGATCTGCGGCAGGCTGAGCGGGGTCCAGATACTGACCAGCGCGATCGCCCCGCCAGTCGCCAGCAGCGCCGGGCGCGCGATCTCGCGTGCGAACACCTGCGTGCTGCCGCCGGTGCGCCAGATCAGCCAGCCGGCGCCAAGCAACGCATAGCCGGCCACCACACCAAGCCCGGTCGCGACCGGGAAGATGCCGAACCAGTCGAACGATCCACCCGCAAACCGGCCATCGACTACGGTGATACGCCGGTCGATGAACGCGCCGAGGATCGCGCCCTGGCAGAATGCCGCCAGTGCCGATCCGCCCGAAAACGCCGCCGACCAGGCGATCTCGAACACGCCGCGCTGCGCCCGGAACTCGAACGCGATGCCGCGCAGCACCAGCCCGAACAGCATCAGCGCGAGCGGAATATAGAAGGCGGGAAGCAGGATGGAGAAGGCGGTCGGGAAGCCCGCCAGCAGCACCATCCCGCCCAGCACCAGCCAGGTCTCGTTACCGTCCCACATCGGCGCGAGCGAGCGGATCATCACGTTGCGATCGGCGGTGCGCGGCGCGAGCGGAAAGAGGATGCCGACGCCGAGATCGAACCCGTCGAGCGTCACGTACAAGGCGATGACGAGCCCGGCGGCGCAGGCGAAGAAGGTGGGAAAGTCGAAACCCGGCATCACTTCGCCTTGTCCGTCGTCGCGCCGAACCCGATCGCCCCCGCCGGCCGCCCGACCGGCGCGGCAGGCGCCGGATCGGCGGGGCCTTTCAGCACCATCCGCCCGGCGTACCAAAAGAAGCCGAGCAGCAGCAGATTATACAGCACCAGCGCCACCGCGAGCGAGCCGGCGACCATCCCGCCGGCGATCGGCGACACCGCCTGCGCGGTGCGGAGGTGACCGTACACGACATAGGGCTGCCGCCCGACCTCGGTGATCGTCCAGCCCGCCAGCGTCGCGATGAAGCCGAGCGGCACGCCGGCCATGCACAGCATCTGGAACCAGCGCGCGCGGTACAGCCGCCCGCCCCGCCGCAGCGCGAGTCCCGTCCCCGCGATCACCAGCATCAGCATCCCGCAGCCGACCATGATGCGAAAGGCGAAGAACACCGGCAGCACCGGCGGCTGCTCCGCTGCGGGCACGGTCTTCAACCCTTGGATGACGCCATCGAGCGAATGGGTGAGGATGATGCTGCCGAGCAACGGCACCTCGATCGCGAAGGCGTTCTTCTGTGCCGTCTGGTCGGGCCAGGCGATCAGGTTGAGCGGCGCGCGA
Source organism: Sphingomonas panacis (assembly GCF_001717955.1). Taxonomy (NCBI): domain Bacteria; kingdom Pseudomonadati; phylum Pseudomonadota; class Alphaproteobacteria; order Sphingomonadales; family Sphingomonadaceae; genus Sphingomonas; species Sphingomonas panacis. Next base: position 3,248,164 of record NZ_CP014168.1, on the reverse strand, counting down.
CCGAGCGTCTCCCACCGCCCCTCGATCGCGGCGAGCTTGATCGGCTGGTATTGCCGCGTGTTGAGGCCGTGCTGGTCGCCGATCACCATCTGCACCGGCACCAGCACCATCGCGAGCCACAGCGCCAGCGAGAAGCTCGCGCGCGCCGCCGCGCGATCCTCGTCCCGCCCGCGCCACAGCCAGAACGCCGATACGCCGGCGACGACGAACGATCCGGTCACGAAGCTCGCCGTCACCATATGCGCGAAGCGGTACGGCATCGACGGGCTGAACACGACACCCCAGAAGCTCGTCGCGACGAACCGCCCGTCGGGCAAGGTCGTGAAGGCGGTCGGGGTCTGCATCCAGCTATTCGCCGCGATGATCCAGAACGCCGATATCACCGTTCCGGTCGCGACGATCACGCAGGCGGCGAAGTGGAGCCGGTCATCGACCCGCCCCTGCCCGAACAGCATGATGCCGACGAATCCAGCCTCCAGGAAGAACGCGGTCAGCACCTCCATCACGAACAGCGGGCCGATCACGTCGGCGGTGCGCTGCGCGTAGTTCGACCAGTTGAGCCCGAGTTGGTAGGAGATCACCACGCCAGTCACCACGCCCATCCCGAAGGCGAGCGAAAACACCCGTATCCAGAAACGCTGCAACTGCCGGTAGGCGGGATCGCGCGTGCGGAACCCCGCGATACCGAGGAAGACGATGAACCACGCAAGGCCGATCGTGAACGCCGGCCACAGGATATGGTAGCCCATCGTGAAGGCGAACTGGAGGCGCGAGAGCAGCAGCGGGTTCATGACCCGCCTCCATTCGATGCCCGCCCGACCAGCCCCTCGCGCACCACCGTCGTCGTCGCGGCGTCGTCCGCGCTCGCGCGCCGCAGCCGCACCGGAACCGACTTGTAGGACGGCGTGAGGCACTGCGGATCGATATGCTCGAGCGCGATCAGCGGCTGGGTCTCCGGGTAATAGGCGCCGCAGCATCCGTCGGGCAGGTCGTAGCGGACCAATGTCAGCGCGCGGACGATGCGATCGGGGTGGGCAAAGCGGAGCGCGGTTTCGACATTGACGAGATCGCCCTCGGCGAAACCGAGCCGGTCCATCTCCCGCTGGCTGAGGAACACCACGTCGCGCCGGCCGAACACGCCACGATAGCGATCGTCGAGCCCGTAGATGGTGGTGTTGTATTGGTCGTGCGAGCGCATGCTGGCGAGGCGCAGGACATCGGGCTCGTCGGTGTCGAGATCTTCTTCGAGATGCGGGAAGATCAGGAAATTGGCTTTGCCGTTCGGCGTCTTCCAGATCCGCATCGCCGCCGAATTGGGCAGCATGAAACCACCCGGCTGGCGGATGCGTGCGTTATAGCCTTCGAAATCGGGCAGCACCGCTTCGATTCCGTCGCGGATGCGCTCATAGTCACCGACCAGCCCTTCCCAATCGACCGGCACGCGCTCGCCCAGCGTCGCGCGGGCGAGCTGGCCGATGATCCACGGCTCCGAACGCACCTCACCCGAAGGCGGAGTGAGGAAGCCGCGCGAAGCATGGACCATCGACATCGAATCCTCGACAGTGATCGCCTGCGCCCCGCTCGCCTGCGCGTCGCGTTCGGTCCGGCCGATCACCGGCAGGATGTACGTGGCTTTCGCGGTCAGCAGGTGCGTGCGGTTGAGCTTGGTGGCGAGCGACACCGCCAGGTCGAGCTTACGGAAGCCCGCGAAACACGCCTGCGGGTCGGGTGCCGCCACCGCCAGATTGCCGCCCAAGCAGATCGCCGCCTTGGCGGTGCCGTCGCGCATCGCCGCGATCGCGTGGACCACTGAATGGCCGAATTTGGTCGGCGGATCGAAGCCGAACGCGGCCTTGATCCCGGCGAGCAGCGCAGGCGACGGGATTTCGGTGATGCCGACGGTGCGGTTACCCTGCACGTTCGAATGGCCACGCAACGGGCAGATGCCCGCGCCCTGCCGCCCCATATTGCCGCGCAGCAGCAGCAGATTGGCGATCTGCTGGACGTTCCAGGTGCCGGTGCGGTGCTGGGTAATGCCCATGCCGTAGCAGACGATCGCCGCGGTCGACTTGGCGTAGGCGCGCGCGATGCTCTCGATATCGCGCTGCGTCAGCCCCGAAGCCGTCTCGATATCGGCCCAGCGCGTCTGGTCGAGATCGGCGACGAACGCGTCGAACCCGGCGGTATGCCCGGCGATGAACGCGCGATCGAGCACCGGCGCGGCATCCGCCGATCGCGCCGCGCGATCGAGGTCTATCAGCGCCTTGCTGATCCCCTTGAGCATCGCCGCGTCGCCGCCGACCTTCACCTGATAATAGGCCGATGCGATCGGCTCCGACGTCATCGTCGCCATTTCGAGCGGCACCTGCGGCGCCTGGAACCGCTCCAGCGCGCGCTCGCGGAACGGGTTGCACACGATGATCGCGGCGCCACGCTTGGCGGCGTCGTGCAGCGCGGTCATCATGCGCGGATGATTGGTGCCGGGGTTATGGCCGATCGACAGGATGAAATCGCAGTGGTCGAAATCCTCGAGGCTGACCGTGCCCTTGCCGATGCCGATCGACTGCGGCAGCCCGACCGAAGTCGGCTCATGGCACATGTTCGAACAATCGGGGAAATTGTTGGTCCCAAACGCGCGGGCGAAGAGCTGGAACAAGAATGCCGCCTCGTTCGACGCGCGGCCCGAGGTGTAGAACTCCGCCTGATCGGGATGGTCGAGCGCGTTCAGCCGCGCCGCGATATCGGCGATCGCCTCGTCCCACGCGACCGGCTCGTAATGGTCGGTCGCCGGATTGTAGCGCATCGGATGGGTCAACCGCCCCTGCCCTTCGAGCCAATGATCGGGCCGCTTCCACAGTTCGGAGACACTATGCTGCGCGAAGAAATCTGGCGGGACGCGCTTGGCGGTCGATTCCCACGTCACCGCTTTGGCGCCATTCTCGCAAAACTCGAACGCGGACGTATGCTTGGGGTCTGGCCAGGCGCAGCCGGGGCAATCGAAACCGCTCGGCTGGTTGTTCTGGAGGAGCGTGCGAACGCCCTGCACCACCACCTGCTCGCGCTTCAGCGCGGCCGCGACCGCCTGTAGCGCGCCCCAGCCACCGGCTGGCTCGTCATACTCGCGAATTCCGTCCGGACGCTTCTGGCTCATGCCGCGATGATAGGCGCAGGTGATAGCGGTTCTTGTTCTATTCTGACATTTTCGGTGCAGGGTGGTGGTGTTCTACGAAATAACCTTGGCCCGGCCCGTCCGGCGCGGCATCGCACGCGTGTCGCCGCTCGCGGCCTTTGAGGAGACTGGTTGAAACATGGTCGGTTCGTGACCCGAAGCGCGGCTCCGAACCGTATGCGGCTGTATGAGCGGTGTCTCCGGCTGGTCGTTTTGCTGGCGATCTTCGCGGCAGCGGCGCCCGTCCGCGCCGCCGCGCCAAGCCCCGCGCCGGAGCAGTTCCACCACACCGTCTGGAAACTGGAGGACGGCGCTCCGCCCGACGTGTGGGTGATCGCTCAGTCGGCGGACGGCTTTCTGTGGCTCGGGACGGGCGCCGGGCTGTACCGCTTCGACGGCATCCGCTTCGAGGAGGTGCGGCCAAGTGCCGGCCGCATGTCCGATCGCAACATCACCGCCCTGCTGGCGCTGCCGAACGGCGATCTGTGGATCGGTTTCTATTCCGGGCGGATCGCGCGATTGAGCCACGGTCGGTTGACCGACTTCGGCTCGCGCGGCGGCAGCGTGCATCAGTTCGTGCGCGACCGCGGCGGCACGCTCTGGGCCGCGATCTCGCGTGGCGATCATGGCTTGGCGCGGTTTGACGGCACGCGGTGGCACTGGCTCGGCCAGCGCGACCAAACCCACACCGGCCAGGTCTTCAGCATGGTGGCCGGGCCAGACGGGAGCCTGTGGATCGGCACCGATGCCGCGATCCTGCGGCGTACACCCGGCAGCCGCGGCTTCGCCACCGTCACACCGGCGCGGCGGAGCGACCGCCTGCTGGCAACGCCCGATGGCCATGTCCTCCTGCTGCGCACCGCCGGCGGGATCTCGCGGAATAGTGGCCTGAAAGACATTCGTATCACGCTCGCCGGACGGGAAAGCGAGATCAAGCGTGCGCTGGTCGATCGCCAGGGCGCGATCTGGTGGACCGACGAGAATGGCGGGGTCAGCCGCCTGTCGTCCACCGGGGTCGAGCATTGGACGGCGCGCGACGGGCTGAGCGCCAACGCTGCCGTCCCGATCTTTCAGGATCGCGAAGGCGCGATCTGGATCGGCAGCAACCTCGGTCTCGATCGTTTCCGCCCGGCGATCCTGATGCGCGCCGATACGCTCGGTGCGATCTCCTACGGCGCCTACGCCCAGACCCGGCTCGACGATGGCGCCGTCTATGTCACCACGCCGCGCGGGATGCTGACGCGCGCCACCGCCGACGGATCGTTGCAGCCGCTGCTGCGCCTGCCGGCCAGCCCCGACCTGATCGCGGCCGACGGTAACAGGCTGATCGTCGAGCACGGCGGACGCCTGTTGGCGCTCGCCGGAACCCGGCTGGTGCCGCTCGCGCTGCCGCCCCTGCCCGGCAGCGTCAACGCCTGGGCGCGTGACGAATCCGGCACGCCCGTCATCGAGATCATCGGTCGCGGCATCTTCAGGCTGTCCCCGAGCGGGTGGCGGCACTGGCGCGTGACCGGCGATCCCCGGCTGGACGGCGCGCTGCGTCTCCCCTTCAGCGGGCGAGCCGGCGCGTGGTTCTTCGCGGCGAGCCGGCTGATCGGCTGCTCCCCCCGTGGCTGCGCGCCTGTCAAAGCCGGCATCGATGTCGGCCGGATCAATCTCGTCGTTCCGGCGGCGCATCCCGGTGGCCCTGTTCTGGTCGGTGGCGACAATGGCATCGCGATCGGTAACGGAAAGCGCTTCACCAGCCTCACCTCGGATCAGGTTCCCGTGCTGGCGGGCGTCACCGGCATCGCGCAGACGCCATCCGGCGGGCTGTGGATCAACGGCTTGCGGGGCGTGGTGCTCACCACGGTCGCGGCGGTCGCCACTGCGGGGAATGGTTCGCTCGCCTACCGCCTGCTCACCACCGCCGATGGATTACCCGGCGCGGCGCAACAGGACGCCAATTATCCAACCGCACTGCGCAGCGGCGACGGCAGGATCTGGCTTGCCGCAAGCCAGGGCGTCGCCTCGGTCGATCCGGATCGTCGGCTGCGCAATCCGCTGCCGCCGCCGGTGGTGATCCGGTCGATCACGACGGACGGAATGGTACGAACACCAGCGCCCGAACTCGCGTTGCCGGCAGAAACGCGACGCGTGCAAATCGACTATTCGGCGCTGAGCCTGCTCGACCCGGAACGCGTGCGGTTTCGCTACCGTCTGTCCGGGGTCGATGAAGGCTGGATCGACCCGGGACCACGGCGTCAGGCGACCTATACCAATCTCGGGCCAGGCCGGTGGGTGTTTCAGGTGATCGCCGCGAATGCCGACGGGGTGTGGAACCAGACTGGCGCCACCGTCGCGCTCACCATCGCCCCGGCTTTTTACCAAAGCTGGTGGTTCCGCCTGATCGCGGTTCTGCTCGTGGCAACGCTCGTGGCGCTCGTGTTCCGCGCCCGCGAACGCGTGCGCGCGGAGCGGACCCGCAACCTCATCGCCGCGCAGGTCGCGGAGCGCGAACGGATCGCACGCGAACTGCACGATACGTTGCTTCAGGGCGTGCAGGGGCTGATGCTGCGTTTTCAGGCGGTCGCCAACATCCTGCCGCCGGACGGCCACACGCAAAGCCTGATGGAAGCGGCACTGGAGCGCGGCGACGACGTCCTGGTGGAAAGCCGCGACAAGGTCCGCGCGCTGCGTGGCGCGGGACGGACCCGGACCCTGTCCGAGATGTTGCGCGGCATCGCGGATCAGGTTGCCGACGGGCCGACCGTCACCGTGCTGGAACTGGGCGATCCCGAACCCATCTGCGATCCGGTGGCGGACGAACTCGCCGCAATCGCGCGCGAGGCGCTCGCCAATGTTGTCCGCCATGCGCGCGCGCACGAGGCCACGCTGTCGGTCGCGTTCACGCGCCGGAATTTGGTCCTGACGATCGCCGACGACGGCCGCGGCTTCGCTCCCGAGGTGCTGCGGAACGGGTGGTTGCAAGGGCATTTCGGGCTGCCCGGCATGCGTGAGCGCGCGGACGCGATCTCGGCGACACTGTCGCTCGCCAACCGTGAAGCCGGAGGCGCCGTTGTCACCGTCAGCGTTCCGCGTCGTATCGCGTTCGCGCGACCCGGATCGTTTCTCCGGCGCCTCGCTCGCCGCGCACGCCCCCGGTCGACGCTATGAGGCGACGAGGTGAGAACAGGGCCAGGCTTATCGTTCGACGAATTCCAGCCGCATGATCGTTCCGCCGTTCGGCGCATCGTGCGCCTCGACGCGGCCACGATGACGATCCATGATCTGTCGGACCAGGTTCAGGCCCAAGCCAGCGCCGGTCTGACGCGCCCGGAGCCGATGAAACGGCTCGAAAACCCGCTCCCGTTCCTCCTCGGGTATGCCGGGGCCGTCGTCCTCCACCTCCATCACCGGGCCATCGACATGGATCGTAACCATGCGTCCGCCGTGCTCGATCGCGTTCTGGACCAGATTTGCCAGGACGCGCTCCATGGCAGGCGCATCGCCGAGCACGGAACCGTTCCGCACCACGACCACGGCCAGTTCGCCGCCGCTGGCGATGACGAGCGGCGCGAGGTCGCCGATGACCCGTCGCGCGAGCGAGGCAAGATCGACAGGCGCCATCGGCGCGCCCCGGTCGGCGCGCTGGATGTCCAGGAGCTGTTCGGTCAGCGTCGCCAGCCGAGCCACGTCGCGGCTCAAGGCATACGCGACGACCGGCGCATCGGCCGCCTCGATCTTGGCCTGGAGAATCGCGATCGGAGTCCGCAGTTCGTGCGCGGCATCCGCGATGAAGCGCTGGTGCCGCTCATATCCCTGGTCGAGGCGCTCGAGTGCGCCGTTCACCGCGAGAACCAGCGGCACGACCTCCGACGGTATGTCCGCGACCGGCAGCCGCGATCCACGGCGGTCGATGTTGATGCCTTGCGCCTCCTCGGCGATCACGCTCAGCCCGGCCAGGGCGCGGCGGACGATGAATGGCGTAACCGCGATCGTCACGATCGTTATCAAACCCAGGATCGGAAGCAGCAGGAGGTTCGACAACAGCAGGACCATGAACGTGGCGCTGAACGTGTCCCCTTTGCCCATGACCGTGAACTCGCCGGCCGGACCCGTGATGTTCCAAAGGACCACAAGCGGGATGCGGCTTGGCGTCGCCCCGTCGGAAAAGACCGGTTTCCCCGCCTCGAAATAGCGGCCGAATTCGCGATATGCGGCGGGAACGCTGCCAGTACCGACGATTTCACCCCGGCCGCTGCGCGCCATGAACCAGAAATCGGGGGCGGTTCGACGCATCTCCGCCAGGTCTCGCGTTTCCTCGACGCGCAACCTGCCGTCGGGGGAGCGATGGATCGCGGTCGCAGCGACTCTCGCGAACTTCGGTGTCATCAGGATGCCGCCGTCATCGGCGCGGCTCAGCCACATCGCGAAGACGATGGCGAGGACGAACGGAATCCCCAGCTGGAATGCGAGAAGTCGGACGATCAGTCGCCGCTTCAGCGATTTCGGCCTGGCGACGATCATGGCGTTTGACGAAGCAGATAGCCGACGCCCCGGATCGCATGAATCTCGACCGCGCCGCCCGCTTCGGACAGGCGTTTGCGCAGCCGCGAGACATGCGAATCGAGCGTGTTGGACTGGATCTCGTCGTCGAACCCGTAAACCGCGTCTTCGAGCGCGTTGCGCGGCACCGTGCGGCCACGTCGCCGCATCAGCGCCGCGAGCACGAGCAACTCGCGCCGGGGAAGATTCAGGCGATCACCGTCAACCGTGGCCTCGTCATTGGCGAGATCGTAGGCGAGATTGCCGAGCTGGACGAGTTGGACCGACACGCTCGCGGGGCGGCGCCTGACCGCGCGAACCCGCGCGAGCATTTCCTCCATCGCGAACGGCTTCGGCAGATAATCGTCGGCCCCGGTGTCGAGACCGGATACCCGATCCGTGACGTCTCCACGGGCACTGATCACGATGATGGGAACACCGGGACTATCGCGGCGAATGCCGGGGATCAGCGCCAGCCCGTCCCCATCGGGCAGCGTCCGGTCCAGCAGGATCAGATCGGCGGTTCCCGATCGTGCCGCTTCCCTCGCATCCGCCGCGTTCGCGACGTGGTCGACGACAATACCTTCGCGCTCGAGGACCGTGCGAAGCGCGGTCGCCATCCCGGCTTCGTCCTCGATCAGCAATATGCGCATTCTTCAGTCCCAAGCCTGGTAATCGGTACGCCGATCCCGGCCGGGCGCGCGTGCGCCCCCGGCCAGTTAGCGCATTATGAAGGGAGAGTCTCAGAATCCGGCCGAAACCCCCAGCGAGGCCCGCGATGTCTTCAGGCCATCATGGTAGTTTATCCGGTTGTATTCGGCACGGACGAACAGCCCCGGCGAGACGGCCGTCTCGATTCCTCCGCCGTAGAGAAACCCCTTCTCGGTTGCGCTGGTGTTGAGATCTTTCGACGTGATCGCACGGAAGTCCGTCTTTTCCCGGACCCGCAGCCAGCTATATCCGACACGGCCGTACAGCAGGACAGTGGGAGCGGCGAGCACGCCGACGCGGCCGGAGATGTCCCAACTCCAGCTTGGCTTGATCGAATAGTCGCCCGTGACGCTGGCGACCGAGAGCGTCTTTCCGCCCCGGCCAATGCCGCCCTCGGCGCCGATTACCATCATAGTGCCGATCTGGGCATCATATCCAACATGGGCCCGGTATCCGATACCGCCCTTCTTCCGATCGATGTCCGATGCAATGCGTGGGAGGGAATATTCGGCCTCCATCCAGCGGTAGTCGATGTCGGCGCCGACCTTGATCCCGCCGAATGTCGGCGCGTCGTGTACGTCACGCGCCTGCGCACAAGCGATGGCGGGCGCCAGCACCAGCAGACCTGCAACGAGAGAGAAGAGCTTCATCAAGATACCTTTCGATTTGGCCTTGGTTAGGCCGCACGACTGCCTTTCCCCCCGGTCGATTGCCGGAACATTGTGGCGTTGCGGATAAGTGAGAGCGTCCCGTTCTCCGGGCGATCAAGACGCCAAGAAATCCGTATCCGGCGCATTTCGCCGGCCTGTATACGTGGCGAAGTGGTCGAGCGCGTGGCAAGGGCCACGAATGGTTCTCAGGCGGGCAAGGATGGATTTTTGGGGCAGCGGCCCCGAGGGCCGAGAGGCCGGGGGCTTCAGCTTCCACCTGCTGAACGCGAACGCCCCTGAGGAGGAAGTTCAGCGGCATAGCCACGAGGAGGCGCATTTCGTCCTCGTGCTTGCCGGCGGCTATATGTCGTCGGCGGTCGGCGCTCCGCTGGTGTCCGATACGCCCGTCCTGATCTACAATCCGCCGGGGACGACGCATCAGGATCGGTTTCATGGCGGCAAGGGCCGCTTCGTCGCCATCTCTGGCGGCACAGGCCCCGAAGCCGCCGCACTCTGTCTGCGCGATCCTTATGCCCACCGTTTGGCTCACGGCATCGCACGCGACATCGACGCAGCGACGCCGTTCAGTTTGGAAGCGAATGCCCTGCAGCTTCACGCCGCCATATCGCCCCTCTCATCCGACGAGGCCCGGTCGGCCCAAGTGCCGCCAAGCTGGCTCAACCGTGCCGTCGAGATGATCTTCACGAGCCACGATCCCGATATGTCCGTTGCCGCGGTCGCATCGGACGCCGGGGTGCATCCGGTTCATCTTGCTCGCGTATTTCGACGCTTTCTCGGGTGTTCGCCTGGCGAGTATCTGCGCGGACATCGGCTGGAACGCGCAGCGGCGATGCTCGGGGAGGGCGTCGCCTCGCTCGCCGCGGTCGCACAATCGGCTGGTTTCGTCGATCAGGCCCATTTGACCCGCGCCTTTCGCTCCCGTCTCGACACCACACCCGCGCAGTGGCGCAGATCGCGCGATGTTGCGCGGATACAAGACGCGGACGCTGCCACGCGCCAGTAAGACCCTGCCTCCATACAGGAACCTCGCTCTTGATTCACCTTAAAGCCATCGGCATCGCGCTCGGCGCCGTCGCCTTGTGCGCGGCGTCGGCGCCGTCCCGCATCGATCCCGCACTCGACACGCTCCTGGCGACCTTCGACCACGACCCGCACCCCGATCTGCGCGGGGTGGTGGTGCTGCGCGACGGTCGCATGGTCGGGGAACGCTATTACAATGGCGAGACGGCAGACACGCTTCATGACGTACGGTCTGCTGGAAAGAGCGTGACGTCACTCCTGGCCGGAATAGCGATCGACCGGGGCAAGATACACGGGGTGGACGATACGATTTCCACCTATTGGCCCGAATCCAGGGGCAGCGCGATCGGTGATGTCGCCATCAAGGATGTTCTGACGATGCGGTCCGGGCTGGCCGCGTTCGACGAGGATCCAGCATCGCCGGGCAACGAGGACAAACTCGATGCGGCGCCCGATCCGCTGGCGTTCCTGCTCACCGTTCCCCGTGCCGATCCACCGGGATCACGCTATCGGTACAATTCGCTCACCGCCTACACCGCCGGCGTCGTGGTCGCGAAGGCGACTGGCCAAACGATGGCGGATTTCGCCCGAACCGCACTGTTCGCACCGCTGGGCATCCGTCGCTGGCGCTGGGACGCGGATTCGGCAGGCTACACCAAAGGCCAGGGCAATCTGTCTCTCACCGCGCGCAGCTTCGCCGCGATCGGCGAGATGGTCCGTGGGGAGGGTCTGTATCGAGGGCGCCGGATCGTCAGCGCCCGCTGGATTCGGGACTCGCTCGCACCAAAGGTCACCATCGCCAACGATCTCTATGCCGATGGCTATGGCTATCTCTGGTATTCGAAGGTCCTGCAGGTCGATGGCAAACCGATCGCAATATCCTTCGCCTCGGGAAATGGCGGGAACAAGATATACGTCATCCCGACCCGCCGCATGGTGGTCGCCATCACCTCAAGCGCTTATGGTCACGGCTATGGCCAGAAGCGGTCTGAGGCGATCCTGAGGGCGATCCTGTCGGCGAACCGCTCCTAACTGCGCCGACCTCTCCTTAGCGCGGTTATTTTTTGAGCAGAAAGCGGACCGACAGACGTATGGTCACGTCCTGCTCGCCGGGGATCACCTTCGTGTCGGACGCCGAGGCCGCGCCGGCCATGTTCTCGCGCATCGCACTGATCGCGATCGGGGCGTTCGCGGCCGGATTTTCCGAGATCGACAGCATGCGATCGACCCGCAACCCAGCGATGCGGGCGTAGAGCGCGGCGCGGACATTGGCCTTCGCCATCGCATAGGCGCGTGCCTCGTCGAGCGCCGTCTCGGGCTTTTCGATCAGGAAATTCGGACCGTCGATCTGATTTGCACCCTCGCGTACCAGCGCATCCAGGAGCGTGCCCGCGCGGGCGATATCGCGAAACCTGACCGAAATCGTGTTCGACGCCTGGTAGCCGGTGATCACCGGCGGCGTGTTGTCGGCATATCGATATTGCGGCTGGAGCGAGATGTTGGCCGAACGGATGTCGCGATCGGCCACACCTGCCGCCTTGAGCGCGGCGACGACGCGCTGAACACGACCGGCATTGTCGGTCAGCGCGGCGGTCGCGGTTGGCGCCTGGGTCACGACGCCGGTGTTGATCGTTACCAGATCCGGCGCACGCGTGGTCCTGCCCTCGGCGACCACCTCCAGAACGGTGCCGTCGATCAACACGGGTGCGGATGCGATTTGGGCGGAGGCGGCGACCGGCGCGAGTGTGGCCGTAGCCAGCGCGGCGAGCGAAGAGATGGGCAAGCGCATTCTGGGTTCCTTATTGTAGAGCAGTATTCGAACCGGCCTGGCCTCGCTGCGCAAACGCGCGTTGCTTGCCTGGGCAGACGCAACGGCAGGAGCCTGCACCGATAGACCTGCAACGCGGCAGAGAGCGTCGTTTCGATGTTGGTTCGCCTTCGTCGGGCACGACCGCATTCGTTCGTGTCGATTGCCGGAACATTGCGGCGTTGCGGCCCCAGCCCGGACCGACCGGAGATCGATGCGGCTACGCCACCAAGCTGCACCACGCGGTGAGACACGGTCCACGGCGTCCTGATCCCGACCAACTCTGACGGGCATACGACCGGCTGAATTGCATCTTGTTCGAAGCAATGCGCGACTGCGGCTTGGACATGTTTCAGCGCTGCAAATGCGCGGGCCCGAAAGATTTTCGGCCGCCACAAGGCAAATGCGGCGATGCGCTGGCCTGGACGGGCTCGCGAACGACCAACAGCGCAAAATCGCCGGATCAAAGACGGCTACGAGCATTAAGGGGGCGGAATAAAAACCCTGGGGGACAACCGCGGAAATGACCCGCGATATCGTTCGCTTTAGGCCGCGATCGTTCGCCCTGCACCAGGGCAACTTTCAGGGTATCAAACCCCGATCACCAAACGTCTCGTGACATCAAGGAGGAATGGTGGAGCCGAGGGGGATCGAACCCCTGACCTTTCGCATGCCATGCGAACGCTCTCCCAGCTGAGCTACGGCCCCATTCGTCCAGACCTTTCGGTCTCGGGAGGCGACGCCACTAGCGGGGCGTCGCTGGCTTGGCAAGCGGCGAAATCGCCGCCTGCCGCCATTTTTTTTACGAGATCAGTGTTCTTCGTCTTCGGTCGGCGCTTCCACGCCGAGATCGTCGTCGCCGCCGAGATCGACTTCGTCGTCGGGCGAAGGCTCTTCGTCCTCGCCGATGTCCAGCGCCTCGTCGTCACCGGCGAGATCGTCGTCCTTCTTCAACGCTTCGGGCTTGGGCGAATCGAACGGCAGCGGCTGCTTCGACTTGAGGATCGGCTCCGGCTCCCACGTCGACCCGCATTCGATGCAGGTGACGGGATCGTCCTTACCGAGATCGTAGAAACGCGTTGCGCACTTCGGGCACGATCGCTTCGTGCCCCATTCCGGCTTAATCATGTGCCGTTTGGACCTTTCAAACTTCGGATAACCCTGGGGGTGGACCCCGTCAAAGTGGCGCGCGCCTTGCCATAGCGCAAGGGCGCTGTCAAAAGCCCGGCCCCGATGCCCCATCCCAATCCCACGCCCCGCCAAATCCATTCCTCCGGCCCGCTGCGCGGTCGTGTCGCCGTGCCCGGCGACAAATCGATCAGTCACCGCGCGCTGATGTTTTCCGCGCTCGCGGTCGGCGAAAGCCGCGTCGAGGGGCTGCTGGAGGGCGAGGATGTGCTCGCCACCGCCGCCGCGCTGCGCGCGATGGGCGCTGAGATCGAGCGTGGCGCGGATGGCATCTGGCGAATCCACGGCGTCGGCGTCGGCGGGCTGCTCCAGCCGCAGGGCGCGCTCGAGATGGGCAATTCCGGCACCTCGACCCGGCTGCTGATGGGGTTGATCGCGAGCCACGCGATCACCGCCGCCTTCACCGGCGACGCCTCTCTCACCAAACGCCCGATGGGCCGGGTGATCGAGCCGCTGTCGCGGATGGGCGCGAGCTTCACGTCCTATCCGGGCGGCCGGCTGCCGCTGATCCTGCGTGGCACCAACCCCGCGATCCCGATCGACTATACGCTCCCCGTCGCATCGGCGCAGGTGAAGTCGGCGGTGCTGCTCGCCGGCCTCAACACCCCCGGTATCACCCGCGTCATCGAACCCATCGCGACGCGCGACCATAGTGAGCGGATGCTGCGCGGTTTCGGCGCGACCGTCGAGGTCGAGAACAGCCCTGCCGGCCGAATCATCGCCATCACCGGAGAGGCCGAACTGAAGCCGCAGCGGATCGTCGTGCCGGGCGATCCCTCCTCCGCCGCCTTCCTCGTCGTCGCGGCGACGATCGTGCCCGGTTCGGATGTGATCGTCGAGAATGTCGGCCTCAACCCCACCCGCGCCGGCATCTTCACCGCTTTGCGGATGATGGGCGCCGACATCACCGAGCTGAACCCACGCGAGGTCGGCGGCGAGCCGGTCGCCGATCTGCGAGTCCGCCACGCCCAGCTCAAGGCGATCGAGGTGCCCGCCGAACTCGCACCGAGCATGATCGACGAATATCCGATCCTGTTCGTCGCCGCCGCCTTCGCCGAAGGCCGCACCGTCGCGCGCGGTGCGCATGAGCTGCGCGTCAAGGAATCGGATCGGATCGCCGCGATGGCCGCCGCCCTCGGCGCATGTGGCGTCGAAACGCAGGAATATGAGGACGGCCTGGCGGTACAGGGCAATGGCGGCGAAGCTATTGCCGGCGGCGGCACCGTCGCCACCCAGCTCGATCACCGGATTGCGATGAGCATGGCGGTCGCCGGACTCTATACGCGGGCGCCGCTCACGCTCGACGACGCCGCCCCGATCGCAACCAGCTATCCGATCTTCTTCGAATCGCTGGACAAGCTGCGTGGCACCAACGCAATGCAGCCGGCATGATCATCGCCGTCGACGGACCCGCCGCCTCGGGCAAGGGCACGATTGCCCGCGCGCTCGCCAGCCATTACCGCCTGCCCTATCTCGATACCGGGCTGCTCTACCGTGCGGTCGCGGCCAACGTCGCGCGGCACGATCTCGATCCCGCGATCGAGGCGGATGCGGTCGCCGCATGTGATTTCGATGAGGCGTTGCTAGACGATCCCATTTTGCGCGACGACGAGACCGGCAAGCGTGCTTCAATCGTCTCGGCGCATCCGCTGGTGCGCGCGGCGCTGTTCCACCGCCAGCGTCGTTTCGCCAACCAGCCCGGCGGCGCTGTCCTCGACGGCCGCGACATCGGCACGGTGATAGCACCCGAGGCGGACGCCAAATTGTTCGTCAAGGCGACCCCGACCATCCGCGCGCGCCGCCGCCATTCGGAACTGCGCGATCGCGGCTCGAACGTCAGCATGGACAAGGTGCTTGCCGACATCCGCGCCCGCGACCAGCGCGACTCGATGCGCAGCAGCGCGCCGCTCGTCGCCGCCAACGACGCGGCGCTGCTCGACACGAGCTTCCTGTCGATCGAAGCCGCGCTCAAGCGCGCGATCGAACTGGTCGAGCGACAAGTGAAGCTGAAGGCAGAGCGCGCGCGGGGATAAGCGCGGCGAGTCCGGTCGGGACGCAAGCGGCGCGCGCTTGCGTCCCCACCTTAGACCGAGACGAGCGCCGCCCCGACTGGACGGTCGGTCGCGCGCCGCGCCCTTGCGAGCAACACCGTGCTGACGCGAATCTCCAGGGCGATCACACCACCTCGCTTGCACCGCAGCAACATCCCCACCCCCTATTTTGCGACCCATTATATCGGCTTGCGCCGGCAGCACCGCTTGACGCCGCCGCCTCCGGCGGTCGGCGACTGTGCCGCGCAGCATGCGTAGCGATACCCACGCTTCCACGCCACTCTAGGGATTCTACGCTATCGGATCATGGTCCAACGGGCAGGTGCTCGCGGCGGACGGCGCGAAGGGCTCCTTTTGCGCCTCAGCAGCGCTGATCCATCGACGACCCGCGCCTACGCACCGTTCCCCCTTTGCTTTCCACGCGGAGACGATAGGCTGCGTGCGGCTGTCGAGGAGGGCGTGATGGGCGTGACCGGCGTGGGTGGCATCTTCTTCCGGGCGGACGATCCCGATGCGTTGCGGCTTTGGTATCGCACCTATCTGGGCGTCGGTGGTGAGGGCTATGCGCCGTGGCAACAGGCGGCCGGGCCGACGGTTTTCATGCCTTTCGCCGTGAACACCGATATGTGGCCGGCGGGCAAGCCGTGGATGCTCAACTTCCGCGTCGATGATCTGGAGGCGCTGCTTGCCACGTTGCGGGCCGCCGATATCCCCGTCGTGACGGACCCGGCGTGGGACACACCCGAGACGGGCCGCTTCGCCCGTGTCCACGATCCCGAAGGCAATCCGATCGAGCTTTGGCAGCCGCCGGCCGAATAGAATCGGGCTGCGGTGCGGCGCCTTGCGCGGCCCGGCCTCGCCTTGCCTTCAGGGGCGCCGCGCGCTATAGAGTCGCGGTCCAGCGGGCAGGTGCTCGCGGAGGAAGGCGCGGAGGTTTGCCCTCTTGCGCCCGTTCGGCTTTGATCGGGCATTTCTCCGCTTCGCCCATACGTGCGGATGCTGCGGCGGCATGAGGCTTTCGCGGCGTATCGGCTAGAAGACCGCCGGAGACAACCGGCCGGCCGGAAACGTAAGACTAGGAACCGACTCCTTTATGGCCACTATGGCATCCCCCACCCGCGACGATTTCGCAGCTCTTCTTGAACTGACGCTCGGCGGCGCCGACAGCTTCGAAGGCCGCGTCGTCAAGGGCACCGTCACCGGCATCGAGAATGATCTCGCCGTGATCGACGTGGGCCTCAAGTCCGAAGGCCGCGTGCCGCTGCGCGAATTCGCAGCCCCTGGCCAGAAGGCCGATCTCAAGGTTGGCGACGAAGTCGAAGTCTATGTCGATCGCGTCGAGAACGTCCACGGCGAAGCGATGCTGTCGCGCGACCGCGCCCGCCGCGAAGCCGCATGGGACACGCTCGAAACCGAATTCGCCAAGACCGCGCGCGTCGAGGGCGTCATCTTCGGCCGCGTCAAAGGCGGCTTCACGGTCGACCTCAACGGCGCCGTGGCATTCCTGCCCGGCTCGCAGGTCGATATCCGTCCGGTGCGTGACGTCACGCCGCTGATGGACATTCCCCAGCCCTTCCAGATCCTCAAGATGGACCGCAAGCGCGGCAACATCGTCGTGTCGCGTCGCGCGATCCTCGAAGAGACCCGCGCCGAGCAGCGTTCGGGCCTGATCCTGAGCCTCGCCGAGGGTCAGATCATCGACGGCGTCGTCAAGAACATCACCGATTACGGTGCGTTCGTCGATCTCGGCGGCATCGATGGCCTGCTGCACGTCACCGATCTCAGCTACAAGCGCGTCGGTCATCCTTCGGAAGTTCTCAACATTGGCGATACCGTCAAGGTTCAGATCATCCGCATCAACAAGGACACGCAGCGCATCTCGCTCGGCATGAAGCAGCTCGAGAGCGATCCGTGGGATGGTGCATCGGCCAAGTATCCGGTCGGCGCGAAGCTCACCGGCCGCGTCACGAACATCACCGAATATGGTGCGTTCGTCGAGCTGGAAGCCGGCATCGAGGGCCTCGTCCACGTTTCGGAAATGTCGTGGACCAAGAAGAACGTCCACCCCGGCAAGATCGTCTCGACCTCGCAGGAAGTCGATGTCGTCGTGCTCGAGGTCGATCCCGACAAGCGCCGCATCTCGCTCGGCCTCAAGCAGGCCCAGGCCAATCCGTGGGAGGCGTTCCTCGAAGCGCATCCGATCGGCTCGACCGTTGAGGGTGAAGTCAAGAACGCGACCGAATTCGGTCTGTTCATCGGTCTCGACAACGACGTCGACGGCATGGTCCACATGTCGGACATCGCCTGGGGCGTGTCGGGCGAGGACGCGCTCAACCTGCATCGCAAGGGTGAGGTCGTTCAGGCTGTCGTGCTCGACATCGACGCCGAGAAGGAGCGTATTTCGCTCGGCATGAAGCAGCTTGAGCGTGGTGCTCCGGCAGCCGGTGGCGCAGTCGCCGCAGGCGGCGGCGGCTCGGGCCTCAACAAGAACGCGGTCGTCACCGTCACCGTTCTCGAAGTCCGCGACGCGGGCCTCGAAGTTCAGGTCGGCGACGATGGCGCGACCGGCTTCATCAAGCGCACCGATCTTGGCCGCGACCGCGACGAACAGCGTCCGGAGCGTTTCCAGGTCGGCCAGAAGTTCGACGCGATGGTGACCGGCTTCGATCGTTCGAAGAAGCCGACCTTCTCGGTCAAGGCGATGCAGATCTCCGAAGAGAAGCAGGCCGTGGCGCAGTACGGTTCGTCCGACTCGGGCGCATCGCTTGGCGACATTCTCGGCGAGGCGCTCAAGGCGCGCAACGAGAAGCGCTGATCCGAACTGGGTGGGTCGTCGGCAGCGCCGGCGGCCCACCTTCGTTTTCCGGCTTGCACCACAATGGCCCTTTCGGCCATAATTCCGTTTACACCCGCTCCTCATTGATCTAAGTCTATTTAAATCCCCCGATCTCTATCCTGTGAGATTGTGGTGAGATCGTAGACGTATTTTGGCGGGAGCTTACGGCGCAATGATCCGATCGGAACTGGTCCAGATGCTGGCCGAACAGAATCCGGATCTGGCGCCGCGCGATATCGAAGCGATCGTCGCGACCTTTTTCGATGAAATTTCAAAGCGTTTGGCAGCCGGCGGACGAGTCGAGTTGCGTGGCTTCGGCGCTTTCTCCACCCGCGCGCGCGACGCCCGCACCGGTCGCAATCCGCGCACCGGCGAGCTGGTCGATGTCACCGCGAAGCGAGTCCCCTATTTCAAGCCCGGCAAGGAAATGCGCCTGCGCCTCAACGTCTGAGTCGCGCGCACAATCGCGCTTGGCTGATCCCGACTTGCCGTTTATGCACCCCCCGATGATGCGGGCGTGGCGAAATCGGTAGACGCACCGGACTTAGACGACTTGAGTGCTCACGGGGAAACCCGCGAAGTAGAACTGCTCAAATTCGGGGAACCCTGTAAAATGGCGATCCCGAGCCAAGCCCGCCCATCCCGGCGGGAAGGTGTAGAGACTAGAC
The DNA here is from genome assembly GCF_001717955.1 of Sphingomonas panacis. Taxonomy (NCBI): domain Bacteria; kingdom Pseudomonadati; phylum Pseudomonadota; class Alphaproteobacteria; order Sphingomonadales; family Sphingomonadaceae; genus Sphingomonas; species Sphingomonas panacis. Next base: position 3,229,516 of record NZ_CP014168.1, on the reverse strand, counting down.
GGGCAGCACCTGCACCCCGCTCCTGCGAGCGGGGCATGGTGAAGGGATAGTCCAGACCACAAACGCTTGCCCTGCGGGTGAGCGGCGGCGAAAGCCGTAGCGGGTACGAAAATCCGTCGGGCCGCGAGGCCCTTGGGGGTTCAAGTCCCCCCGCCCGCACCATGACCTTCAGCCTCGCATCGCCGCGAGCAGCCCGTCGATCGAGACGATCGCGAAGCGCGTGAAATCATCCGCCACCGCATAAGGCAGCAGCATCTCACGCCCGCGCACCAGCGCGCCGCAGCTATAGACCACGTTGGGGACATAGCCGTTACGCTCATGGTCGCTGGGTTCGAGCAACGGCTCGGCAAGCCGGCCGAGCACCTTCGCCGGGTCGTCGCGATCGAGCAGCACCGCGCCCATGCAGTAATTGCGCACCACGCCGACGCCGTGAGTCAGCACCAGCCAGCCTTCGTCGATCTCGATCGGCGAGCCGCAATTGCCGATCTGCACGCTCTCCCACGGATACAGCGGCTCAAGCACTTTGCCTTGCGCGCGCCACGTGAGCAGATCATCCGACTCCGCCAGCCACAAATTCTCATTGTCCTGCCGCCCCAGCGCCAGGTAGCGCCCGCCGATCTGGCGCGGGAACAGCGCCATGCCCTTGGCGTTGGCCAGATCGCCGCGCACCGGATGCATCTTGAAGGTGCGGAAATCGTCGGTCTGGAGCAACTCCTGCCGCGCGCCGGCTGCGCCCACCGCGGTATAGGTGCCGATGAAGGTCAGCGGCCGGTCGGGGATCGCGAACGGCGTGAGCCGCAGATCCTCAATGCCGCGGCTCTGGCTCTCCACCACCGGGAACAGCACCGTCTCGGAAGGCTCGCAACTGCCTGAGCAATCGAGTTGGATCGTGTCGGCGTCCTGCCAGCCTTGGACCGGCGTGGTGATCGGCGGCACGCCGCTCGGCGCCGGCGCGGCGATCTCGACCTCGCCATCGGCGCGCCACACGCCGGTGCGGAACGTCACCGAGGAGAGATGCCCCTCGCCGATCCCACGCAGCGACAGCACGAAGTCCGTATCGCCGACCGGCTGCGGGTCGATCGGCCAGGCGACGATGCTCGGATTGAACAACGCCGCCGACTCGAACGAATATTCCGCGCTGAAATACGCGCCCATCAGCAACCGGCGATTCTCGTCGAGCGTGCCAACGTCGAGTCCCTCGACCCGCCCGGCGAGATCGGCGCCGCGCGTGAGCAGCGCCGACTTCGCGCCATGCTCGGCATGGCCGATCGATTCCCACAGCCGCTCGATCTGTCGCGCCACCGCCGCATCATCGAAGGCGAGCACGCGGCGGATGATCCGCGTCGTGCGGTCTTCGGGCTGATGGTCGAACCCGGCGGGGTCGGACGGCAGGAACGGCCGGATCACGGTTCGGCTGGCATCGGGGCGCAACTCGATGTCGAGCTTGCGCAGGCAGGGGTGGGTCTCAGCCATGATATCTTCCATTAGGCGACCGCGACCTCATCGGTATGCACGTCGAAGCCGACCAGCCGGGCCGGGCCGAAAGTGGTGGTCAGCGCCGTGTCGGTCGCGTCGCGCCCGCGCGCCATCAGGATACGCCCGATCCGCGGCCGGTTGTGCCGCGCGTCGAACGTATGCCAGCGCCCGCCCAGATACACGTCGAACCAGGCGGAGAAATCCATCGGTGCGTCGACCGGAGGAATGCCGATGTCGCCGAGATAGCCGGTGCAATAGCGCGCCGGAATGTTCATGCAGCGGCACAGGGTGATCGCGAGATGCGCGAAATCGCGGCACACGCCCTGCCGCTCCTGATACGCGTCCCACGCCGTCTTGGTCGGGCGGGCATAATTGTAGCCGAACTCGATCTGGTTGTGCGTGAAGTCGACGATCGCCTGCACGCGCTCCCAACCCGACGCGGCGTTGCCGAACAGCGACCACGCCACCTGCGAGAGCCGATCGGTCTCGCAATAGCGGCTGCCGAGCAGATAGATCAGCACGTCGTCGGGCAGATCCTCCAGCGCATGCTGCTCGGCATCGGGCGCGGCCGGGTCGGGCAGCCCGTCATCCTGTACGGTGAAGTCGCAGGACAGGGTCAGCCCGCCCGCGGGCACGGTGATGCGCGTACACATATTGCCGAACGAATCGGTATAGCCGTACACCGGCACGTCGGGCGCGGCGACGATACGGTGTGGCGTCACCAGATCCTTGTTGCGCGACGGGTGAATGCTGAGCAGTGCCAGCATCGGCGTGGCGACGTCCGTTTCATAACGAATTTCATAACCGGCGCGGATCAACATCGTCGTTTCGGTCTCCGGCGCCGCTGGCGCAAGTTCATATCGGTGTCGTAACGCGATCCTCGACGGAAATGTCCACGCTCACCGTCATATCCCGGAAACTTCCCGGAAAACCCGCCCATGTCCCCGAGATCGGCACCGCCTGGTAGATGTCGCGCGCCACCGCGACGCGGATCAGCCCGCGATTGCCGATGATGCCGTTGGTCGGATCGAACTCGACCCATCCCGATCCGGGTAGATACACACGCACCCACGCATGGGTGTTGCCGCCGCCGCGCCGCTCGTCGCGCTGCGAGGGGTTGTAGACATAGCCCGAGACGAAGCGCGCCGCGAACCCCAGCGCACGCACCGCCTCGATCATCAGCATCGCGTAATCGCGGCAGGTGCCGCTGCGTTTGGTGAGAGTCTCGATCGGCGTCTGCGTGCCTTTCTCGTGGCGCGCGACATAGGTGAAGTCGCGCCGGATCGACGCGGTCATGTCCGACAGCATCGCCAGCGTGTCGGTCTGGCCGGTGGTGCTCAGGAAGCCGCGCGCCCATTCGTCGATCTGCCGGAGCGGATCGAGATGCTGGCGCTCGATCGAGCGGAGCAGGTCCGGCATTTCCTCGGAATTGTAGGTGAAGGGGTAAAGCCGCGCATATTGCTCGATATCGACGGTCTGGAGATCGGCCGGCTCGTGGCGCAGGCGGATGCGGCTGTCGATCACCAGATCCTTCGCGCGCCGGTCGAACGTGGCGATCGCCACCGAATTGCCGAACACGTCCTGCAACCAGCGCACGTCGGCCGGTTCCGGGGTGATATGGAGTTGCGCATCGACCAGATGCTGGTCGTAACTCTCGCGCGGGCGCACCATGATGCGGTGCTCGCCGAATGACACGGGCCGACTGTAGCTATAGGTGGTGATATGGGACAGAGTCAGCAAAGGCATCGCGCTTCTTCACATGAATAGCCAGCCGAGCCAATCACTGCTGGAGGCGGACGAGCCGTCGCCCGTGCGGATCATCAACCCGAACGGGCGCGCATCGTTCCTGTTGATCGGCGATCATGCCGGCAATCGGGTGCCGCGCGCGCTCGAGCCGTTCGGCGTGGCCGAAGCCGATCTGGAGCGCCACATCGGCTGGGACATCGGCATCGCCGCGCTCGGCGGGATGCTGGCGGACCGGCTCGACGCGACCTTCATCGCGCAACGCTATTCGCGGCTGGTGATCGACTGCAACCGATCGCCGGACGCGGTCGACGCGATGCCACTGGTCAGCGACGGAACCCCGATCCCCGCCAACGCCACACTCGACTCCGCCGCCCGCGCGGCGCGAATCGCGGCGATCCACGCCCCCTATCAGGCCGCGATCGCCGCCGAACTCGAGCGCCGCGATGCGGCCGGTGAGGACACGGTGCTGGTCGCGCTGCACAGCTTCACGCCGGCTATGCGCGGCTTCGCGCGGCCGTGGCAGATCGGCGTTCTCCACGGCGGCGGCGACGAGGCGTATGCGAACCGCGTGTTGGCGGCGCTCGAAGCGCGCGGCGATCTGGTGGTCGGCGACAACGAACCTTATGCGATGGACACGATCGACTTCACCATCCCCAACCACGCCTTCGCGGCGGGGCGGCGCTATGTGGAGACCGAAATCCGCCAGGATCTGCTGACGAGCGAAGCGCAGATCCGCGACTGGGCCGAGATACTGCAGCAGGTTCTAAGCGCAGCCCTCTGATCGTCCCCGTTCCGGCGAGGATCACCGTGGCGCGTAGGTGATCCTCGCCTGTCCGGCGGCACGAACCGGCATGAACAGCCCCTTCCCCGTTACCGCCAGCGTCCCGTTCTCCACCTTGCTCACGTCCGCCGACAGCACCAGATCCCCCTCGCGTCGCCTGCCGATCGCCTTGCGCGCCGCGCGCAGCACCTTGTCGTAATCGGGCGCGAAATCGTGGCTAAGCCCCTGCGCGATGCTCTCGCGGATCGAACCGTCCTTGAACACGGCGATCAGCAGGTTGGTCACCTCGCTGTCGGTATCGGTCACGATCCCCACGTTGCGCGCGCGCACCAGTTGCGAGCCCGGCACGTTATACGGCACCGCCGTCAGCCACACCTGCCCCTTGGTCGCCAGCAAAGAGGCGTTGCGCGCCTTGGCCTTCGCCACCACGCCGATCGCGAGACACCCGTCGGTGGTCGCATAGACCGTCACGTCCCCGAATTCGACATCGACCGGACCGACGCCCGCCAGTGATATTCCCTTCTTCGCACGCTTCACCAGCGTGCGCTTCACCACCGGCTCCAGTTGCGCGTAATCGGCCAGCACCGGAATGAAGAAGGCAATGCCCTGCTTGCCGGTCTCGGGGGCGGGCGGCGGCAGCGGCGTCGCGACCGGGTCACTCGGCCGGTTGCCGACGAATGTCTCCGTCAATGCGTCGGCCGAGAGCAGCAAGGTCAGCGTGCGACCCGAGACACGATAGCCGCCGAAGCCGAGCCGCCTGGGCGTCACCCGCATCCACGCCGGCGGCTTCTCGCGGTTGAGCATGATCGAGGTGAAGCCCTGCGCCCAGGCCGAGGCGAGCTTGGCGCGCAGATCGATCTTGTTCAGTTCGCGCGGCAGGCTTTGCTCCAGGCTGGCGATCACCGGCTTCAGCCGCGCGTCGGCCTTGCTGGCGAATTCGATCCGCTGACCGAGGAAGTCGATCCCCGGCGCGTTGGTCCAGTCATAGGCGATCCGCACCTTGGCCGCAGGCTTCCAGTCGCCCGTGATCGAGAGCCGCGCCACCGCATGCACCATCGCATCGCCGGTCGCGGTCTCGCTGACTACCCCGCCGATCTTCTCCGCCGCGATCGTCGCGTGGACCGGGAAAGTGATCGTCAGCCGGTCGCCGCTACCGCCCAGCACGAGCGGCCCGCGCGTCACCTCGCCCACCACGCGACAGCCGAGATCGGGCAGCAGCTTCACCTTGATGATCTTGAGGTTGATGCGCTTCGCGTGGACGCATGTGTCGAGCTGCTTGTCGATGTCCCACAACCGGCGCGGCGTCTTCGCTTCCAGTGCGCGTTGCACGGCGTCGAGTGAGCCCGACATCGGCACGACGATCGACGATGTTTCCAGCGGGAAATCGGGGGCTGTATCCACCTTCGGCGGCGGCGGCACCTGCACCTTGTGGCCGCACGCGCTGACCAGCAGCGACGCGACGGCGAGCACGACGATCGAACGTGACGCCAAACCGCTTCTCCCGCACGGACAACGCTCCAGCGGCATAGCGGTGCCGGCCACACCGTCGCCCCGGCGGAAACCGGGGCCGCTATGTAACTTGGCGGGCCGGATACCAAAAACCCGGCGCCCCCGACCTCCGCCGGAGCACGTGTATCAGCCCACGAACGCCCGTTCGATCACGAAATCGCCCGGATGCGCGTTCGAGCCTTCCTTGAAGCCCTCCGCCTCCAGCATTTTCGCGAAATCATGGATCATCGCGTTGCTGCCGCACAGCATCACCCGGTCGGTGGCGGGGTCGAGCTTCTTCGGGCCGGTCAACGGCGCTTCGAACAAGGTGCCGTCTTCGATCAGCCCGTCGATCCTTTTGCCGTTGCGGAACGGCTCGCGCGTCACGGTCGGAATGTAATGGAACTGCGCCGCCGCCTCGTCGGCGACGAGCGGATCGTCGGCGAGCTGTGCGGTCATCTCGTCATGATAGGCGAGATCGCTGACACGCCGCACGCTGTGCACCACCACGACCTGCGAGAAGCGCTCGTACACGTCGGGGTCGCGGATCAGGCTGAGGAACGGCGCGAGGCCGGTGCCGGTCGAAAGCAGGAACAGCCGGCTCCCCGGCAGCAGCGCATCGCAGACCAAAGTGCCGACCGGCTTGCGGCCGAGATAGAGCTGATCGCCCGGCTGGATCTTCTGCAAACGCGACGTGAGCGGGCCGTCCTCGACCTTGATCGAGAGGAACTCCAGCTCCTCGGCATAGGCCGGGCTGGCGATCGAATAGGCGCGCATCAGCGGCTTGGCGCCGTCGTCGAGGCCGATCATCACGAACTCGCCCGAGCGGAACCGGAACGACGCCGGCCGCTCGATCGCGAAGCTGAACAGATGCTCGTTCCAATGGCGGACCCACTTGACCTCGACCGAGTGGAAGGCCGCATTGTCGGGGATCAGCCGCGGGGTGGTGACAGGCGCGTTCATTGTAACAGGATTCCGTTCAGTCAAACCGAAGAGACGTGCCCGCCGCCTCTACAGACCCATCGAACAAGGTCAACACTATGATGTCCCGCAGATAGGCGCCGAACGATCATCCGAAAAACTGGTAATATCGCTAAAGATCATCGATAAAGCCGCTATGCGCTTCAGCCTCCGCCATCTCCAGATCTTCGTCGCTGTGGCTCACGATGGCAATGTTTCCGCCGCCGCCGATGCGCTCGCGATGTCGCAATCCGCCGCGAGCGCGGCGCTGCTCGAACTCGAACGCCGCTACGGAAACCCGCTGTTCGACCGCGCCGGCAAGCGCCTGCGCATCAACGAAACCGGCCGCGCGCTGCTCGCCCCCGCGCGCGACCTGCTCGATCGCGCTGCCGAGATCGACGCGCTTCTCGCCGGCCGCAAAGGCCCCGGCACGTTCCGCCTCGGCGCCACGCAGACGATCGGCAACCACGTCGCACCAAGACTGATCCACGCCTACACGCAGCGTCATCCCGGCGCCGTCCCCGCGCTGGAGATCGACAACACCGCAAGCATCGTCGCGCGGATCGCCGATTTCTCGCTCGATATCGCGCTGGTCGAAGGCGAGTACGCGCACCCTGATCTGCTCGTTCGCGACTGGCTCGGCGACGAACTGGTGATGATCTGCGCGCCCGGCCACCGCCTCGCCGGCCGTGCGCGCTGCCCGATCGACGATCTGCTCGCCGAACGCTGGGTGGTGCGGGAGCCGGGATCGGGCACGCGCCAGACGCTCGACCGCGCGATGCACCCGCATTGGAGCGACTGGCGGATCGCGATGGAAGTGCAGCAGATCGAAGCGATCATCGAGATGGTCGCGGTCAGCGACCTGATCGGCTGCGTCTCCGAACTCGCCGCGCGCGACGCGCTCGCACAAGGCCGCGTGGCCCGACTCCAAGTCGCCGACCTCGATCTTCACCGGCGCTTCTACATCGTCTCCCACCGCGAGAAATACGTCACCTCCGGCGTCCGCGCCTTTCTCGATATCTGCGACGAAGCGACGTCCGGCGACGATTGACGGACCGGCGCATCGCGTCGTCGATTCGACGCAAGGGCGATTGCCTAGGCGCGTGATAGGAATATCATCCGCGCCCTGAACTGGAGTCGCGGCCCACCCGACCCGAACGGCGCAGATCCCCTGAGGAGTCCGGTCATGACGTTGGAGAGCGAGCTTTTAGGCACCCATCCGTTCCTCACCGTGGCGGTGGCGGGCGACCGTGCGCCCGAATGGCCGGCGGCGGGCCGCAAAGATGTCCGCACGCTGACGCTCGACATGAGCCACAAGCATCATCGCGGCTTCTGGGCGATGCAACTTGACGAGGCAGCGCGCCTGGCGGGCGAACCGCACGTGGTGGTGGCGCGCGGCCTTGCCTGCCTTGCCGTGGTGCGCTGGGCGCAGCTTTCGCCCAAATCCTACCTTGGCAACATCGCCGGTGCCTGCCTGTTCTCGCCGCTGTCGTTCACCCCCGCACAGGCACCGCTGGCGCAAGCGTTGCAACCCAGTCCGACGTTGCCGCTGCCGTTCCGATCGCTGGTGGTCGAGCATCGTACCGCGCCGCTCGTCGGCCATCTGCTCACCCTGGTCGATAGCTGGGGCAGCCGCTTCGTCGATATCGAGGATTTCGCCGTGCCTGAAATCGCGACATTGATTGGGGCCGAATCGCGCGCGCCGGCGAACACGCTCTGGCGTTAGGCCGCTCCACTACCCGGTGGCGCGTTTGCCCCGAAAAAAGCCCTGCGGCGCGCAATTGCCACACCCGTTCTTCCCCGATATGGTAGCGCTATCGTATCAATCGAGCCTCTCCAGAAGGCTAAGAGGGTGGTGAACGGCATGCTATTTCGGACATCGATCACAATCGCGGCGCTGCTCAGCGCAGGCGCAGCGACAGCGCAAGCGCATGAGGACAGCAAGGGCGCCGATGCGTCGCGCTTCCTATCGCAACCGCTGGTCACGTCGATCTACACCGCTGACCCGTCGGCGCACGTTTTCAACGGCAAGATCTACGTCTATCCCTCGCATGACGTTCCGACCGAAACGCCGGATGATGACCTCGGCAACCAATACGCGATGCACGATGTCCGCGTGCTGCGAATGGACCGAATCGGCGGACCGGTCACGGTCGGCCCAGTCGCCCTCGATTTGAAGCAGGTGCCATGGGCGTCGAAACAGATGTGGGCGCCCGACGCCGCCTATAAAAACGGCACCTATTACCTGTACTTCCCTGCACGCGACAAAACCAAGGACAAGAACGGCCTCGGCGCTTTCCGCATCGGGGTAGCGACTTCGAAGAACCCAATGGGTCCGTTCAAGGCCGAACCCAAGCCGATTCCGGGCAGTTTCTCGATAGACCAGGCGGTGTTTACGGATACCGACGGCAAGACCTATATGTACTTCGGCGGCATTTGGGGCGGCCAGCTTCAACGCTGGGCCAAAGGGACGTATGATCCGAACGGCAGCGACACCGATCTGATGCAGGACGACAAGCCCGCACTCTCGGGGAAGGTCGTCCGTATGAACGCAGACATGAAGAGCTTCGCCGAAAAACCACGCGATGCAGTGATCCTCGGCGAAGATGGGCAGCCGGTAAAGGGCGGCGATCACGACAAGCGCTTTTTCGAAGCGTCGTGGATGTTCAAGCGCGGCGGCACCTATTATTATACCTATTCGACCGGCGACACGCATTTCCTGAACTATGCAACCGGCACGAGTCCTTATGGTCCGTTCAAGTTCCGCGGCCATTTCCTGCTGCCGGTACAGGGTTGGACGACGCACCATTCGATCATCGAGAATGCCGGCAAGTGGTGGCTGTTCTATGCGGATACGCAGCTCAGCAACAAGAACCACCTCCGCAACGCCAAGGTGACCGAGCTGTCCTTTAATCCCGACGGCTCGATCAAGACCATCAACCCCTTCGTGAAGTAACCGCATGTTCCTCGGCATTGATATCGGCACGTCAGGCGTCAAGGCCGTCGTCATCGACACACACGGTAGTGTCGTCGGCCAGGGCACGGCGGCGCTCACCGTCCAGCGCCCTCACCCGCTTTGGTCCGAACAAGACCCCGATAGCTGGTGGGCGGCGACGACGGCTGCGGTGCAGGCGATCGATCCCGATGTGCGGCGCGCGGTGCGCGGCGTCGGCCTCGCCGGGCAAATGCACGGCGCAACCTTGCTGGGCGCGGATGACACGCCGCTACGCCCAGCGATCCTGTGGAACGACGGCCGCAGCCATGCCGAATGCGCCGAACTGGAAGCCGCAACGCCGCAATTCCGCACGGTCGGCGGCAATATCGTGATGCCGGGCTTTACCGCGCCCAAGCTGGCGTGGGTTCGCAAGCACGAACCCGAGGTGTTCGCAGCGACCAAGCTGGTACTTCTTCCGAAGGACTATGTCCGGCTCCTGATGACCGGCGACAAGGCTTCCGACATGTCGGACTCGGCGGGTACGCTCTGGCTCGACGTGGCCGGTCGCAAATGGAGCGATGACCTGCTCGCCGCATGCGGGTTGGATGCCAGCCAGATGCCCACGCTGGTCGAAGGACCGCAGGCGACCGGACGGCTAAGCGCCGCCGTGGCCGAACTCTGGGGCATGCCGCAGGTGCCCGTCGCAGGCGGCGGCGGTGACAATGCCGCCGGCGCAGCCGGCGTCGGCGTCGTCAAGAACGGTGACGCCTTGCTGTCGCTCGGTACCTCGGGCGTGATTTTCGTCGCGAACGATGCGTTCAAGCCCAATCCGGCCCGCGCGGTTCACGCCTTCTGCCACTGTCTGCCCGATATGTGGCACCAGATGGCTGTGCATCTCTCCGCCGCGTCCTGCATCGACTGGGTCGCGCGGCTAACCGGAGCGGCCGGTGCGGCCGATCTGTTCGCGCGTGCCGAAAAGGCCGGGCCGGCGAATGGGCCGGAACTGTTCCTTCCCTATCTGTCCGGTGAGCGCACGCCGCACAATGACGCCGAGGTGCGCGGCGCGTTCCTCCGCCTCGATAACGACACCGGGCCGGAGCGGCTCGCGCAGGCGGTGCTCGAAGGCGTGGCGTTTGCGCTTGCGGATGGGCTCGACGCTTTGCGGGGTGCTGGCACCGAGGTCGCGAAATTGTCCGTGATCGGCGGCGGCGCGCGCTCGCGTTACTGGGGCGCGACGCTTGCCGCCGCGCTGAACACCCCGTTGGTATATCTTCAGGGCGGTGAAGTCGGCCCTGCGCTCGGCGCGGCACGGCTCGCGCAGCTCGCGGTCGATGGCGGCTCGCCCGCCGAGGTGTGCGTTGCCCCGCCGATCGCGCATGTCATCGAGCCCGACGCCGCGCTGGTCGATCGCCTCGCCCCCAAGCTCGCCGCCTTTCGCGAAGCCTATCCTCACATCACCCCCCAGAATATCACCCCAAGGAGTGCCTGATGGCCATCGACTTCTTTGCAAACATCCCGACGATTAAATACGAAGGCCCAGACAGCACCAACGAGCTGGCCTATCGCTACTACGACAAGGACAAGGTCGTACTCGGCAAGCGGATGGAGGATCACCTCCGCTTCGCCGCCTGTTTCTGGCATACTTTCGTCTGGCAGGGCAGCGACGTGTTCGGCGGCGGCACCTTCAACCGCCCGTGGCACAAGGGTCCGAACGACAGCGCCGCTGCGGCAACCAAGCGCGAAGTGGCGTTCGACTTCTTTTCGAAGCTCGACATCCCGTTCTACTGCTTCCACGACATCGATGTGATGGCCGACGCGCACAACGTCACCGAGCATCGCACATTCTTCGCCGAAGCGGTCGATCATCTCGAGAAGCTCCAGGACTCGTCGGGCCGCAAGCTACTGTGGGGCACCGCCAATCTGTTCAGCCACCCGCGCTTCGCCGCCGGCGGCGCGACCAACCCCGATCCCGAAGTCTACGCTTTCGGCGCGATGCAGGTCCGCGACGCGCTCGAAGCGACTCACCGGCTCGGCGGCAGCAACTACGTGCTGTGGGGCGGTCGCGAGGGCTATGAGACGCTGCTCAACACCGATCTGAAGCGCGAGCTCGACAATTTCGGCCGCTTCCTCAGCTTGGTCGTCGAGCATAAGCACAAGATCGGCTTCAAGGGCACGATCCTGATCGAGCCGAAGCCGCACGAGCCGACCAAGCACCAGTACGACTTCGACACCGCGACCGTATACGGCTTCCTCAAGCGCTACGGCCTCGAGAACGAAGTGCGCGTCAACATCGAGGCGAACCACGCAACGCTCGCTGGGCACACGTTCGAGCATGAGATCGCGACTGCCAACGCGCTCGGCCTGTTCGGCTCGATCGACGCCAACCGCGGCGATCACCAGAATGGCTGGGACACCGACCAATTCCCCAACTCGGCCGAAGAGCTGACGCTGGCGATGGTCGAGATCATCCGTGCGGGTGGCTTCACCGACGGCGGTTTCAACTTCGATTCGAAGGTGCGTCGCCAGTCGATGGATGCGGTCGATCTGTTCTACGGCCATATCGGCGGCATCGACACCGTCGCGCGTGGTCTGCTCGGCGCTGCCAAGCTGATCGAGGACGGCCGCGTCGA